>NZ_JBIICB010000304.1:0-4872 GCF_044239095.1 Aestuariivirga sp.
TAGATCTCCGAGCCCTCCCTGTTCACACAGAAAGGGCATAGATAGTGGGCGGCTTTTACTCCGCCCGCAGCGGGCCAATCCCGCCGCTACCGTGGTCTAATTTTCCACCGCCGTTCCCACATTTGAGTTTTTCAATCTTGCAGCATGTGGGAAGCCTGAGGTGTGAAGGAGGTGCGCACCATGCCTGCAGCCGTTCGTCTTCGCGCCGACTGCTTCGCCTCTGACCTTCGCCAGATCACAAAGGCATCGAAGGATAGCGATCAGAGTTGCCGGTTTCTGTCGCTGGTGGCGATTGTCGAGGGCCGGAGCCGGGAAGAAGCGGCGCGTACTGCCGACATGGACCGGTAGACCTTGCGCGATTGGGGGTACAGGTTCTACGAATGCGGCCCCGCTGGCCTTCTTAACCAGCATGGGGGCGGCACTGAGCCCAGTCTGCCGGAAAGCCAATTGCCAGAGTTTGCCGGGATCGTGGAGTCCGGGCGGGGCGCAAGCCGGTCAATGCAAATGACTCTTGGCATAGGCCTGCGGGCCCGTCATCGCTTTCAAACTGCGCGGGCTAAAGCGGATGGCCCAACGCATGGTTCAACACTTTGACCTCCTCAAGGAACTCAACGTAAACAGCGGTCGAGATCCCAACATCATCATTCACGGGATAAGCCAAGTGAATGATGACAAGAAGATGAAGCAGTATGAAAGCAGAGAAGCTGCTTGATAGGACTGCTTGTATGATGACAGTCTGTGTTCCAAAGAACAAGGGAACAAAGATCGAGAGTGCTGTGCCGAACAGCAGGATAGACCATATCATGACCGTCAAAGTCCGAGACTTTGATGAAGCCCGCATCGAGTGAGCCGCTACGGCATCGTTCAGCCAGAGTAAATGTGTATCCATTAATGGGCTCTCATCTGGCTTCGCCATGAAGATGTCGAACATCTTCTTGAGAGTAATGTCCGAATTGAAGTTCGGCACATCCTGCCCGCGTACAGTCCAGTCCTCATCGATCACGATAGTGGCATAATCAACGATAGCTGAACGTCTTTGCAAGCTCAAAGCACTGTCACCTTCCGCTCCCTCCGCTGGAAGGCTGTAATAAAGCGACCGAAGCGCTCCGACCTCGCGGGTGGAGGCATCGCGTGCATCCAAGTAAACCCCATAGGCACCGACCATCGCCAACCCAAGCGAAACAGCAAAAATTCCGCCAAAATAGCTGAACTTCGTGTTGACGATATCATTGTTGGCGGCGAGTTCCTGGTAGGTATAAATCTCATTCGGAATGACGGTTCCGGCCAGACTTACAACGAGCGCGAGAACCATCACGCCAGCTATCGAAACCCAAATGGGCAACTCGGCGATATAAATAAAGACGCTCTCCATGCCTGCCACGACCTTGACTACGAAGCTTCCGCGATTGGAAATCGTCTTGCAGTGAATTGCTTGATAGTGGCGTGAATGTCCAGTTCGGAGTTTGCCCAGACAATTTGTATCGCAAAGTAGCTGAGGGCGTCCTGTTCAGCTGGGCAGGTACCGTGAGCCCTGACTTAATGACGCACCCACGTACTGGCATGAAAACTCACCATCATCACCGAATCGGGCATCAGCTTTGACTTCTCGTAGAAGCCCATCTGGCCTTCATCGCCCGCGAGATCGCCGCCCGGCCTTTTCGACGTCCGAGGCCCAGTGGACAGATCGCCATGAAAGCTGCATCGCCCCGTGCGAAAGAGTTGTTTGCACCAATACCAACGGCTTTTCCATCTGACTCATTTGAGTTTTCAATCTTGCAGCATGCGTGCGTGCTGAGTTGCGAAGGAGATTCGCGTCATGCCTGCACCTGTTCGGCTTCGCACTGATTACTCCGCTGCTGACCTTCGGCAGATTGCAAAGGCATCGAAGGATAGCAATCAGAGCCGCCGGTTGCTGTTGCTGGCGGCAATTGTCGAGGGCCGGAGCCGGGAGGAAGCGGCGCGTATTGGCGGCAGGGACCGGCAGACCCTGAGCGATTGGGGATGCCGGTTCAACAAATTCGGCCCCGATGGCCGTGATGCAATTGACTTTTGGCATTACCCAAAGGAAGTCCTTCTTGACCTGGACGATGGTCTGGCGTAATCGATTACGTGATTGATTGCTTCATATTGTGATCTCATGCGCGAACCGAATTCCAAAATGTTTCTGCCGGCCTACGGGACGGGCGGAATCGCACCCGGCCACAATCAGTTCCCGCTTATCTTGTCACCCTTCGCCATAGGCCATGTGGAGCTGCGCAACCGCTTCGTCTTCCAGCCGCACTTCACTGCGCTCGGCGAACTCGACGGCACTCCATCCAAGGCCCATGCTGCTTACCATGAGGAGCGCGCCCGTGGCGGCGTCGGGCTGATCATCTTCGAAAGCCAGGCCATCCACCCAACGGGAAAGATGTCGAGGCGCTTCGTTGACGCCTGGGACCCGAAAATTATCCCTGCCCATCGGCACATCACAGAGAGCGTGCATCGCCACGGCGCCAAGATCTTCGGCCAACTCACACATGGCGGGCACACCTCGCTTGAACATCCGCCCCACATTCTCTGGGCGCCGACGCAGATGCCGGAGCCATCGAGCCACTTCAGCACCAAGGCCATCGATGAAGATGACATCAAGGCTGTGATCGAAGGTTTTGCGGCGAGTGCCCGCAACCTTGTGGAAGCTGGCTTCGACGGCATCGAGGTCAAGGTTGCCCACGACGGGTTGCTGCGTTCCTTTGCCTCGCCCTACTTCAATCGCCGCACCGACGGTTATGGCGGCAGCTTTGAGAATCGCCTGCGCCTGTCGATAGAGGTCTTCGAAGCTATCCGGAAAGCGGTCGGACCTGCAGTGCCGCTCGGGGTGCGTCTCTGCGTCAACGAGTTCACCGTATTTGGCTATGATACCGAATACGGACTGCAGATCGCCGAATATTTCCAATCGAGCGGGCTGCTCGACTATTTCAACTCGGACGCTGGTTCGTTCTCGAGTTACTGGATGGAGATACCGCCCGCCGCCGTCGCTCAGGATGACTTCCGCAAGATCAACAGCGAATTGAAGTCGATGAGCCGCCTGCCGGTCATCGCATTCGGCCGCATGAACTCACCGCAACTGGGTGAGGAAGCCCTGCGGAACGGCGAGGCCGATCTCATCGGAATGGCAAGGCAACTCATCGCGGACCCGTGGACTCCGGAAAAAACCCTGCGTGGCCGCGCTGATCTCGTGCGCCGCTGCATTTCCTGCAATGACGCTTGTATACACCAAGTGGGCCAGGAAAAGGGCGTCCGCTGCATCCAGAACCCCGGTGCCGGCCGCGAAGGCCAGGTGAATGAGCGGTTGCTGGCACCGATCACCAGGCAACAGTCCATCGTCGTGATCGGCGGTGGTCCGGCCGGGCTCAAGGTCGCTGAAACGGCAGCCCGCCGCGGCCACAACGTTACGCTTCTCGAGCGTAATTCGGTCCTGGGTGGCCAGGTGCGCTATGCCGAAAAGCAGCCAGAGCACGCAAACATTGGCGAAGTTACGAGCTATCTCGAAATCATCGCCCAGGAATGCGGCGTCGACATCAGGCGCAGCAAAGCCGGAACGCCGGACAGCATCCATGAGCTGAGGCCCGACGTGGTGATCGTGGCGACGGGTTCCGAACCCAACCTGCCGCGCACTTCAAGTTCCGATGTCGAAGTCTCGCGCGCGCTCGGGCGCCAGATCCTGCCTGACATCGATGGCCTCAACCAGGATTTCGTCGTGTCCTGCGACGACGTGTTGTCGGGCAAGGTACAATTGTCCGGCAAGGTCGTCGTCGTCGACAACAATGGCCATTGGGAAGCAGCGGGCACGGCCGAATTCCTTGCCGATGCCGGCTGCGAGGTCATCGTGCTGGCGGCCCACTCAGCTGGCAACGAACTCGAGTCGGGCACATGCAAGCTGTTCTACCGGCGCGCCGCTATCAAGAACATCAAGCTCCGCTCCGGCTTGACGTTGACCGGCATCGGCAACCATACCGTCACCGTAACACCCGTCATCAGCGGCAATGATGCTATCGGCTGGGCCAAATACGTGCTGATGCCCGGCGACGAGGAAGTAATCGCAGGCGTTGACTGGGTCGTGCCGGTGATCGGCCGCCGCTCGCGCGAGGACCTCTTCCTGGCGCTGAAGAAGGATCCACGCTTCACGTCCGTGCGGGTTGAGCGCGTCGGTGACTGTGTCGCACCGCGGCTCATCGAGAGCAATATCGCCGAAGCCTTTCTGTTGGCACAAACCCTGTGACTGGAGAACGCCGATGAAACTTGCCTTCAATACCTGGGTCTATTCGAGCTTCCCCGTCTGGGTTCCCGCCTACCCGCTCGAGGAGGTCGTGCCGCGGCTGGCCGCCATCGGCTATGACGGTATCGAACTCGGCGCCGCCAGCCCCCACGCCTACCCCGACTACACCGGACCCCAGCGCCGACGCGAAATCCGCCGCCTGTTCGAACAGAATAACATCGCACTCGTCTCCATGTTGCCAGCGCCAGGCGGCGGCCCTGGCTTCAACGTTGCCTCACCCATCCCGGAGGAAAGGGCAGCCGCGATCGACCAGTACAAGAAGGTCGTAATCCTCTGCGCCGAACTGGGCGGCAAGATCCTGCTGTATGTGGCAGGCTGGCAGGTGTTCGGCACCACCCGCGCCGAAGCCTGGAACTGGAGCCTCTCAGCA
The DNA here is from genome assembly GCF_044239095.1 of Aestuariivirga sp. Taxonomy (GTDB): domain Bacteria; phylum Pseudomonadota; class Alphaproteobacteria; order Rhizobiales; family Aestuariivirgaceae; genus Aestuariivirga. Next base: position 4,686 of record NZ_JBIICB010000304.1, read on the forward strand.
CTGCGGGACATCGCCAGGACCGCCGAAGCGCTTGGCATCACCATATGCATCGAGCCCACCTCTGCGGACAGCAATCTGATCGACAGCGCAGACGATGCACTCAATCTGATGACTGAAGCGGGAGCTCCGAACGTCAGGCTGATGTTCGATACCTACCACACCATCTACCGCAACGAAGTCGCCACTG
>NZ_JBIICB010000305.1:0-4855 GCF_044239095.1 Aestuariivirga sp.
AAGATCGAGCGGGCGGAGGGCGACACGGCCCGGCACTATGACAAGACGGTCAACGGCGTTTCTGCCTATTTTGTTTGGCTCAACCGCGGCAAGGAAAGCACGGTTCTGGACCTGAAGGACGAGGCCGACCTTGCACTCGTCAGGCGCATGGTGGCGAAGGCAGACGTGTTCGTTCAGAATCTGGCGCCCGGTGCGGCCGCGCGCATGGGACTTGATGCGCACTCGCTGGTGCGGGAGTTTCCGCGCCTGATCGCGGTCGATATCGCGGGATATGGTCAGGACACGGACTACCGCGATATGCGCGCCTATGACCTGTTGGTGCAGGCTGAGGCGGGATTGTGCAGCGTCACCGGCTCGCTTCATGCGCCAGCCAAGGTGGGTGTCTCGGCCGCCGACATCGCCACGGGCATGAATGCCCATGCGTTGATCCTGGAGGCGCTGATTGGACGCGGGCTGACGGGGCATGGCCGGGCGATCGAAGTTGCCATGTTCGATGCCATCGCCGACTGGATGAGCGTGCCACTGCTGCACTGGACACAAGCGAACAGGGACACGGCGCGGCATGGCTTGTCGCACGCCGCGATTTATCCTTACGCGCCGTTCTGCTGCCGTGATGGGGAGGTGATCGTGGCGATTCAGCAGCCGGCCGAATGGCGGCGCTTTTGTGCGGGTGTTCTAGGACAGGCGGAACTGACGGAGGACAAGCGCTTTGCCACGAACCCAGACCGGCTGAAGCACCGCGCGGAACTGACCGAGATCATCGCGGCGGTGTTTGCGCCGCTGACGGTTGCTGAGGCGGCGGCACTTCTTGACTGCCATGCGATTGCATGGGGCCGCGTTTCGGACGTACCGGGGCTGGCGCGGCACAAGGCGCTGCGGCGCATCGAGGTGCCGGTGGCCGGTGCCACGGCTTCGATGCCGCGGCCTGCGGGGCGGAGCCAGATCGTGGCGCTTCCGCCGCCGCAGCTTGGGGAGCATACGGCGGCGATCCGTGCCGAGTTCGGGCGGGATTGAGGCCTTGCGGCGTGAGTGATAGGGAGGGTTCATGTCTTCTCCCGCCCGCAGCGCCTTTCCGGCACCTCCCCGCACCGAGCGGCGCGTGCTGCGCGTGCTTGGCACGGAAATCACGCTGCTTGAAAAGGTGCGGCGCAAGGCCGAGGCCGACTTGGGCTTCGACATCCGCTTCGAAGTCCTCGACTTCATCAGCTGCCAGCGCCGCGCGGCGATGGAGCCTGCGGCCTATGACATCTATGACCAATGCTTCCACAATCTCGATATCGTGTGGGCCTGGGGCTCGCTCCGGCCCATCGACACCGAACGCATCAGCGACTGGGGCCTGCTGAGCGGATTGACGCGCGAAGGCGGCATCAGCCGCTATGCCTGGCGCGGCCACGGCGATGCGCCGGTGAGGAAGCTCTATGTGCAGCCGGGCGAGCAGCTGGGGGATGCCCCTTCGCGCTACATCAGCATGCTGCCCACCGTGCACAATATGGATTCGTTCGGCTATGACGCGCGCGTCTTCGGCAGGCCGGAGAACGGGCGGGACAGCTGGGCCTGGCTGCTGGATGAGCGCGCCAAGGGGCGGATCGCGCTCGTCGACGAGCCAGCGATCGGCATTTTCGATGCGGCGCTCGCGGCGGAGGCCGCGGGCGAATTGCAGTTCGGCGACATCGGCAGCATGACGGTGGCGGAGGTCGATTCGCTGATGGCCTTCCTCAATGACCGCCGCCAGAAGGGCTATTTCTGTGCCGTATGGAGCAGTGCAGAGGAGGCCGCCGAGCTTATCCGGTCTGACCGGTTGTCTGCTCAGAGCATGTGGTCACCCGTCTATGGCCAGTTGGGCGAGATGGCGTCTTCGGTGGTGGAAGCAGCCCCCATCGAAGGCTACCGGGCCTGGCATGGCGGCATGAGCCTGTCGCGGCACCTCTCGGACGATGGGCTCGAGATGGGTTATGAATACATGAACTGGTGGCTTTCCGGCTGGGCCGGTGCCGTGATGGCGCGTCAGGGCTACTATATGTCCGTGCTTGATCGCGTGCGCGAGGTTCTGACACCGGAAGAATGGGCTTATTGGTATGAAGGTGCTCCCGCGGCGTCGGACCTGCCGGGTCCTGCGGGAAATACGGTGGTGCGGGCAGGGGTGCGGCGTTCCGGCGGGTCCTACTGGGAGCGGGCCAACCGCATCGCCGTGTGGAACACCACGATGGACGAGCACAATTATGCGGCCCGCGCGTGGGCGCGCTTTGCCGCAAAGGTGAGGAGCGGCATGCCGTGATGCAGCGCTCCGCCAATCCGCCCTCGCTGCAGCGGCGATATGAGCTGATCACGCGCGTGTTGCGCCATAACATCCTGTCCGGCCGGCTGCCGCGGGGGGTCGTGCTGCTCGAAGGGCCCATCGCCGAACTGATGCAGTCCAGCCGCGCGCCGGTGCAGGCGGCGCTCCGCATCCTCGAGGAGGAGGGGCTGATCCACCGCTTCTCCGGCCGCGGCTTCCTTGCGGGCCCGCCGGGCGAGGTGGTGGAGCCCCTACGTAAGGACATCCGCGAGCTTGACTTGCAAATTGCCGTCGAAATCGACGAGGCGTTGCAGAGCCGCGGCACCTGGGAACTGGTCTATGACCAAGTGGAGCAGCAGGTCGCCTCCTGCCTGATCTTTGGCGAATTCCGAATCGTCGAGACGGAACTTGGCGATTATCTGGGGGTCAGCCGCACCGTGGTGCGCGACGTGCTGAGCCGGCTCCATGAGCGTGGACTGATCCGCAAGAACCAGAGCTCGCACTGGATCGCGGGGCCGTTGACGGCACAGACGGTGCGGGAGAAATTCGCTGTGCGCGCCATCATCGAGCCTGCGGCGCTCCGGATGGCGGCAAGCCACATCGACTACCGCGCGGTCGAGAGCCTGTCGCGGCAGCTCGCGGCGGGAGAGACGGTCGACGGCGAGGATCTGGAGGAGGCGCTCAATTCGCATTGCCTGATGCGGGTTCCGAATCGCGAGCTGGCAGATCTCATCCGCAACAATCAGCTTCTGCTGAAAGCGGCTGGAGGCGCCCTCAACCGGCTCGGGCTGCCGCCAGACAGGGTGGCGCACAGCGAATACCGGACGCTGTTCGACCTAATTTCTCGCCATCTCGTTGATTCGGCGGCGGAATACCTTGAGAGCCACCTCCGGGCACTCTCCGACAAGAACCTAGCCCGCCTGAAGATTGTGGCTGTGATCACCGAATCGTCTGTGTTGGCGCCCTATCTGACGCCCAAATAACGTCTATTGAATCCAATAGACGTTTTGTCATTGCCTCACTTCATAGCAATCGCACATTACTCACGCAGAGGAGGGCGTATTTCTTTTCTTGTTGCATACGTTAGACAATTTTGATTACATGCAAAGATACACCTTATTGCACTGTGGCACCCCATTTCCGGCGTGAGCAGGTGTTTGATTGTTCGGGGAGGAGATCTGCGCGGATCACTGGTGGAACACCGGGGCGCGGGACAGGTGAATGGCAGAACACACGGCGATATTCCGTCTAGACGGCATTTCCAAGAACTACGGAAACGTGGCAGCCCTTCACGACATTTCCCTGTCGGTGGCGGGAAATGAATATATTTCTCTGCTTGGTCCCAGCGGCTCCGGCAAGTCCACGCTGCTTCGCGTGATCGCGGGGTTCGAGGAGCCGGATACGGGGCGGGTTTATTTCGAGGGGCGTGACATCACCACCATGCCGGCGCATGAGCGCGGCATCGGCTTCGTGTTCCAGAACTTTGCTCTGTTCCCGCACCTTACTGTGTTCGACAACGTGGCCTTTGGTCTTATCAATGGCAAGAAGCTCACGCCGCCTGCTGACGTTGAGAGGCGGGTGAAAGAGGTCATTGCACTCGTCGGCCTTGCCGGCATGGAAGGCCGCGGCGTTCACCAGATTTCGGGCGGTCAGAAGCAGCGCGTGGCACTGGCGCGGACCCTCGTCATGCAGCCGAAGCTCGTGCTGCTGGATGAGCCTCTCGGCGCGCTCGATGCAAACCTTCGCCATCGCATGCGCAACGAGCTCCGCGCCATCCGCGAGAAGCTTGGCGTTACCTTCCTGCACGTGACGGGCAGCGAGACGGAAGCACTCGCCATGGGTGACCGCGTCGTGGTTCTCGACCGCGGCCGCATCGCGCAGTTCGCCAAGCCCGATGAGGTCTATGCGTCACCCGCGACGCCGAACGTGGCGCAATTCCTCAACCGCTACAACATATTCGACGGCAAACTGAATGGCGGCACTTTCGAAGGACCGTTCGGAAGCCTCGCCGTTTCGCGTGTGACGCCGTCTGACCGTGTGGCCTATGCTGTGCGCTACGACCGCATGCGCGTCGAGCCCGGTACCGAAGGCACGCAAGCGCCCGGCTTGGCCGCAACCTATGTGGCGAGCGAATATCTCGGCTCCTCCGTCATGTATTTCTTCGAGACGGATGCAGGCCAGGTGATCGAGGTCGAGCATCACCTGAGCCTGGGCGAGCCCAGGACTTACGAGCCGAAGGCACGCTACATGCTGCGGTGGAAGCCCGAAGACGCAATCGCCTATGGCCGGGGGTGAGGAAGAGATGAGTGTGAGCGTTCAGGCAGCCGAAGCGCCGAAGCCGCGGCGGAACAACAGCTGGTTGCTGATGGCGCCCGGCGTTCTCTGGATGGCGTTGTTCCTCGTCGCACCCATCCTGCTCATCCTCTACGTCTCGTTCTGGACGCAGACGACATTCAAGATCGAGCCCACGCTGACATTGCAGAGCTGGAAGACCTTCTTCGGCTCTGACACCTATCTGGCCTCGCTCTGGACGACCATCCGCATCTGGCTCATCGTGCTGGCGACGACCTTCGTCATCGG
>NZ_JBIICB010000306.1:0-4815 GCF_044239095.1 Aestuariivirga sp.
CGCAGCAACCCCGCCACCCAGCGCCAGCCGCCCATCCTTCAGCCGCCGCCGCCAGTCATACACTTGCGAACGGGTCGCCCCATACCGCCTCGCGACCTCAGAGACAGACACCCCAGGCCGGAAGCTCCCCGCCGCGATCCGGGACCGTTCCGCCTCGCTCCGCTGCTTGCGTCCGGTCGGCCCATCCAGAACCTCGAGACGCGAGACCCGCCCAGTCGATGAGACGTCCAATTGGGCGTCCATTTTGCCGTCCAATGCCATGATCAGAAACCCAATCCAAAATTGGATCCGCTTCTCTCATGCCGAGCACGGCCGCGCTAGAATGGGGTCGGCGTTGCGCTTACAAGCAGGCTAGGTTCGCCGCAGAAACCGTCTCTGATCCGCCAGCGTGCATTCAGGCTGGGTGGGAGCACCCGGCCCACAGGACCGCGCGCAAGATCAATGCTTTGAGCATGATGCCACCGCAAAACCGGCTTCCACGGAGCCCTGAGTGGTGAAGATCACGCAGAGATATGGATCGCAAAATGAGCAACACTCTCAGCGCAGCTGAACTCACGGAGCGGACGAGCGGCGGAAAGTCCTGCAAGACTTGGGAAGCGGACTGGCGGACGTCTCTTGATTGCTCACTCAACCTAAAGCTTGGTATTCACGTACCAATCGTCCCACTTGGAGAACCCCTCGAACTGCCGGACGAAACCGTTGCTTTCCATAAGCTTCCTTATTCCGCTCCTGTCCGCTTTGACATAATTATGTTCCACTGTAAAAATTTTTACATTGTACTTTGCAAAGTCAAAGGCATTCAGAATATCCAGCTCGGTGCCCTCGGTATCAACTGAAATATAGTCAATATCCAGTGGAGCGTCATGTTCAGACAGCAGATCGTTCAGCGAGACTGTCTCTACCGGATAGACAACGTTCTCTCGACGTGCGTCCTTGTTGAAATCGCGATCTTCGAAACCCTTGACCGTCGAGAGTTCACCGAACTGCGCGTCGAGAAACTCGATCGTCTTGCCAGACTCAGACCAGACACAACGTGAGTCAATGATGCAGGTTCTATTCGCCTTAAGCCTCGGAAGCCAGCGCCTCCCAGGCTCCGCCAATATGCCCTTCCATTCAAACTTCTTCTCGAGCAGCAATGTATTGCTTAATCCCACTCCATCAGTTGCCCCAAACTCAACGAAAAACCCGCCCTTCTTGAGCTTCAGCTTGAACAGAACGAAGAGATCCTGGTAGATCTGGGCTGGAGTATCTATGTTTGCCGCGCAGAACTTGACAAATCTACGCCGCACATCTGCTCTGTCATTCTTCCCACGAAACTCGACGAGCGCATCGTAGAGAGCTTGAACAGAATCAGCCTTTTCACCCACCATCTCACGGCATTCCTTTACATGACTTAACAATGCTTCTCATCGCGCCAGTGCTGGGACGCATGTATCGTTGAGCCACGCTCAAAAGTTGAATTCACCGGGAAGGTTCATTCATCTTGGGGGCTACCACCGAATGCAAACAGCCGTCTAGCAGAGTTCGTGATTGCTGTCCTTCAGGCGCCATGCTGCTGGCTCCTGCACAACGGAGAAAGCGAAACCATCCATCGGACTTGGTCACCACCGCACAGGACTCAGTGCTTAAGTTGGGCTCGTTTGTCATCATCTGGCTACTCTTGCGAGAGCCACCCGCTACCCCGCCCCTCCAGGCAACAAGACCGGCCTAGGGATACAGGCTGATGGAAGTACCGTCCATATCGCCAACAGCTTCCATGAAAAAACAAGCCATCCACTTAGAGTTCAAGAACCAACAAGCACGTCTCTGATCATAGAAAAATCGGCCCCGTCTGTCGCGAATAATGATTGGGGTGCTGCGAATGGTACTCGTTATTTCCTCGCTTTGGATAGATCGAGTACTCAAAACCCATTTTCTCAGCCGTGGCAATGCGATGCTTATATCGGAATCTTAGTGGCGCGATTGCAAGTGTATAGCAGATAGGACCCGAAAGCCGGAGTACACCAATCTTTCCGACGCCAAACCAGCCGGGGTGATAGTTGGCGCAGTTGAACATGGCATTCTGGATGACGTTCTTGAGAAACGGATGGCGCGGAATGGAGACGATGTGCCACTGCTGGAATTCGCCCCCATGAATTCTGACCAACTCAGGATAAAGCCCCGCTCCCTGTGTCTGCTCACCCAGCCTGTTGGGCCACTGCGACAAGATGAACGTGTCATCTTTCGAAATCACCGAATCAAGTGGTTTTCGAGCTGTTGACTTTATGTCCAGATATACACCGCCTTCTGCGAACAAGACGAGATAACGGAACAAGTCGGCCAGGACGACGTTGTACTTTGGGTTCAGCTTCTGGATCGCCTCATATCCGGCAGAACTCAAATTCCCCTTCAGGTACTTCCTCAGATCTTGATCCGAGTAAAGCCGGTGCTCCCATCCAGGGTTATTTGATTTAAGAAACGCAATGTTATCAAGGATCTCTGCGTCCAACTTCGCCGGATCCGAAATGGTCTGATGAATGATCTTTGGTATCATGGCCATCTTTTTCGGTGTTTCCGCTGAGCTACGGAGTTGAAATTCAAATGGCACTTGAGGGCGAGAGCTCACAGATATTCACGCTACCACCGGTACCCGAAGCCGGTCCAGCCCGTTCTTGGGCGCTGTCCTTCGGCGCTAGCGAGCCTCGCTGGCGCGCGTTCCGAACAGGTGGAATCACCTGGTCGAAAAGAACGCGGGCAAGATCAATCTTTTGAGCATGATCTTACCGCAAAAGTGGTTTTCCATCTCGCGGATCATGCTCTATCGGATTGTCACGGTCGAGCGCCGCCTGAGCAAGACACACACCAGCCCTCGGGAGGATTGCGCTTGCCTGCCGAGGCCTCCGGTTCACACGTTCAAGAGTCGTCAGCTGACCGGCAGACTCCGTGGGAATGCGAGGCTGCTAGCCGGTGCTGGCCTCGGAGTTTTTGGCCCATTGTTTCAGCATTTGGCCCATGGAGGCGAGCTTCGCTGCGAGGCAACGCATTTCAGGTGACAATTTGTTTGCCGTCCTGTTTGTGATGGTTCCACTTTCTCGAAAACTGGAACCTCCGGTAACTCCGTGGCGGTTCGGCCTCTGTTTCGCCTGCCGTTTTGGAGAGGAATTCCCGAAATGGTAGTGCGGACTACGGGAGAACAGTCCGTTTCCGGGCAGTGAGCTAAGTTCGGAGACAAAATAGCCTATTTTGTCTGTCCGGCTCGCCGGCACATAATGGCAGGAGATACAGTTGTTGTATGGCAAGAATACGTACGTTTATTAACGTTTGATTTGTTATTTTGTCTTACTGACAAATGATTGCAATGATTCAAGTCTAGAACCTGATTTTATCGCCCTATTGATGGGGATTGACGCCAAATGGATAACAGCTTCGTTCATCTTGTCGGCTATGTGGGAGATGAGAAGGATCGGTCTGTCACCCTTACCATCAGACGAGGGGCCTCCAGAACCGATGTGATGTTTCTCGTCACGAAGATGCTGGAGGCAATTCATCAGGAAGAAGCAGCCTTCAACTCCGCGCACAGGTACAATGAGTTCCGGATCTCACCGCCCAGCTATGCCCCCGTCCGAAGTCTCGTTACCAAGTTCTAACATCATACCACCTTTTCCGTCTTATACCATTGGCTCCTGGGCCTGACTCACGGGGGGATTCCCCTGAAGTTGGAGTTCTGATTCACTGGGCGCGAGGAGGATTCGCGCCATGCCACCAGCAGTACCCCTACGGACAGATTTCTCGGCTCGTGAGCTTCGCCGGTTGGCGAAGCAGTCTCGAGACAACAATCAGAGCCGGCGGCTCCTGTCGCTGGCGGCGGTGTTGGATGGTATGAGCCGCGACGATGCGGCCCGGATCGGTGGAATGGACCGCCAAACGCTTCGCGACTGGGTTCACCGGTTCAATACGGGAGGTCCCGAGGCATTGCTGGATGCCTGGACCAACGGCCCCACGCCACGCCTGTCATCGGAGCAGATGAGCGAGCTGGCGGCCCTCGTTGACGCCGGCCCCGACAGACAAGCTGACGGTGTGGTGCGCTGGCGGCGTATCGACCTCAAGCTGGTGATCAAGAAGCGGTTCGGTGTGGACTTTCATGAGCGATATGTCGGGACACTCTTGAAGAAGCTGGGGTTCTCACACGTCAGCGCCCGTCCGCGCCACCCCGGGCAGGATGTTGAAACCATCGCAGCGTTCAAAAAAACTTCCCCCAAACGCTGAGTGCCCATCTCGCTGAGTTGCCAGAGAAAACGCCGGTGGAGATATGGTTCCAGGACGAGGCCCGCATCGGTCAGAAGAATGGCATCGTCCGCCAATGGAGCAGGCGCGGATCGAGGCCCCGCCAACCGGCCGATCAGCGCTATGAGAATGCCTATCTCTTTGGCGCCATATGTCCGGCACGTGGAACTGGCGCAGCAATTGCCGTGCCATATGCCGACACTGAGGCCATGCAGATGCATCTCAATGAGATCTCCCGCCATGTCGCCAGGGGTGCCCACGCCGTACTCCTTCTCGACCGGGCCGGATGGCACACAACGAGCAAACTCGACGTGCCCGACAACATCACGCCAATCTTTTTGCCCTCGCGCGCGCCTGAACTCAACCCCGTCGAAAACATTTGGCAGTACCTTCGTGCCAATTGGCTCTCCAACCGCGTCTTCGAAACTTACCTCGAGATCATCGAGGCAGCATGCGACGCCTGGCAGAAGCTCATTGCTCAACCAGAGACCATCACCTCAATCGGAATGCGGCAATGGGCTCATGTCGGTCAGACCCAATGACCGTTGGTAT
>NZ_JBIICB010000307.1:0-4796 GCF_044239095.1 Aestuariivirga sp.
GCGCACGGGCGCTTGGCATCGGCCTCCTCTCCGGCGGCTATGGCACGGAGGAACTCGAGCGGGCCGGGGCCTATCGCGTGTACGAAGACCCGGCAGATCTGCTCGCACATATCGACGAGGTGGGCGGGCGGCGCTAGCCTTCGCCCAGCACATGGGCGACGACCTTGCGCATGACGGTGGGCAGGGCCTCGCCGCTCAGGTCGTGGCGGGCCGTCCAGCGGTAGTCGCCATCCTCACGCAATTCGCCGTCCTGCACGGTCTCGGCGCGCCAGACGGTGAGTTCGAGGTGGAAGTGCGTGAATGTGTGCGCCACCGTGCCCGGCAGAACCCGCCAGCGCGCGGCAAGGGGCGCTTCGGCCTCAGGCGATGCGGGCGCCTCGCCCCATTGCGTGGAGGGCACCTCCATCATGCCGCCGAGCAGTCCCTTCTCCGGCCTGCGCCGCAGCAGCACCGCGCCATCCGCCCGCTCGATCCAGAAGGCGGTGCCGCGGCGCGTGGGCACCTTCTTCTTCGGCTTCTTGCGCGGCAGCGAGGGCGCAAGGCCCGAGATGCGGCCTTCGCAATGCTCCGCCCACGGACAGATGAGGCAGTTGGGATCGCGCGGGGTGCAGATGGTGGCGCCCAAATCCATCATCGCCTGGGCGAAGTCGCCCGCACGCTGCTCCGGCACCAGGGCCTGGGCCTTCTCGCGGATCTCGGGCTTTGAATCGGGGAGCGGCGTCTCGATGGCATAAAGCCTGCTGATGACACGCTCGACATTGCCGTCGACCGCCGCATGCCGCCCGCCGAAGGCGATCGCGGCGATGGCGCCTGCGGTGTAGGGGCCGATGCCCGGAAGCGTCCGGAGTTCAGCCTCCGTTTCCGGAAAGCGGCCGCCGAAGCGCGACACGACTTCGCGCGCGCAGTGATGCAGGTTGCGCGCCCGGGCATAATAGCCGAGCCCGGCCCAGGCCTTCAGCACGTCGTCGAGGGGGGCCCCGGCCAGCGCCTCCACCTTCGGCCAGAGCGCCACGAATTTCTCGAAATAGGCCTTCACCGCCTGGACCGTGGTCTGCTGCAGCATGATTTCCGAGAGCCAGACGCGGTAGGGGTCCGCCGCCACGCCGGGCTTGGCGCGCCAGGGCAGTACGCGGGCGTGGGCGTCATACCAATCAAGTAATTGTGAGGCCCTGCCGGGACTTGGCCCTTTTCTGGCCATGCTGCTGCGCAAACAAACAACTCCTGTTATAAGCCCACGATACAGATCACTGCACAAGTCCGGCAATGGAAACTCTCTCCAAGCATTTCCGCGAGATCACCAAGGCCGCCTTCGCGCGCTATGGCTTTGCGCAGGCCGACGTGGTGGCCAACTGGGAGGCGATCGTGGGCAGCGAACTGGCCCGGGTGTCAGCACCCGAGCGCATCAGGTGGCCGCGCGGCGCGGGCGAGGAGGCGCAGAAGCAGGGCGGAACGCTGATCATCCGCGCAGAACCCGGCCGGGCGCTGGAACTACAATATGAAGCGTCCCGCATCGTGGCGCGCATCAACAGCTTTTTTGGCTATGGCGCGATCGCGGGGATCAAGGTCATGCAGGGGCAGGCACGTCTGCCGCAATCCGCCAAGCCACCCCCAGTTCCAGAAAAACCTGTTTGTGAACAAGAGCTTGCATCTCTGGAGGACAGCCCCCTCAAGGCCGCGCTCGAGCGCCTGGGGCGCAGTGTGGCGGCGGTCTCCCGGAGTTCTCCACAAGGCAAATAACTTTTTGTTTCAACCCCCAACATCTAGTAGGTAACCGTCATGAACATGATCTCCCGCCGTCACATCCTCCTTGCCGGCGCCGCGCTTGCGGCGCTGGGCGCCACCACGCCAGCCTTTGCCTTGGACAAGGCCGAGCTGATGAAGCCGCCAGCACTCGGCGACATGGCGCTGGGCGCCGAAGAGGGCGCGAAAGTCACCATCATCGAATATGCCTCGGCCACCTGCCCGCATTGCGCCGCCTACCACAAGGACGCGTGGAAGAAACTCAAGGCGGAATATGTCGACACCAAGAAGATCCGCTACATCTTCCGCGAATTCCCCACCAACGATGCAGCGCTGGCCGCCTTCATGATCGCCCGCTCCGCGCCGAAGGATGCCTATTTCCCGCTGATGGACGTGTTCTTCGAGACCCTTGAGACCTGGACCAAGAACCCCGCGGAGGGATTGTTCAACATTGCCAGGCAGGCGGGCTTCACCCAGGCGAAGTTCGACGAGACGCTGAAGAACGAGGCGCTTGCCAAGGGCATCCTCGAGATCCGCGAGGGCGGCTCGAAATTCGGCGTTGACGGCACGCCGAGCTTCTTCATCAATGGCGAAAAGTTCGATGGCGAGCGCACGTTCGAGGCGTTCAAGGCTGCGATCGACCCGCTCCTCTGATCCGGGGAGCGGCATTTTTTTGAGGGGCACGGGCTCAAGATGAAATTCACACGGTTGAGGCTTTCGGGATTCAAGTCCTTTGTGGAGCCGACGGACCTTATGATCGAGCCCGGCCTCACCGGTGTCGTCGGCCCCAATGGCTGCGGCAAGTCGAACCTGCTCGAGGCGCTGCGCTGGGTGATGGGCGAAAGCTCCTACAAGTCCATGCGCGCCTCCGGCATGGACGACGTCATCTTCTCCGGCACCACGCAGCGCCCGGCCCGCAACATGGCGGAAGTGCTGGTGACGCTGTCGAACGACGACGGCTCCGCACCACCGCACTATCAGGACCAGGAGACCCTCGAGATTTCCCGCCGCATTGAGCGCGACGAGGGCTCCGCCTACCGCATCAACGGCAAGGACGTGCGGGCGCGTGACGTGCAGTTGCTCTTCGCCGACGCCTCGACGGGCTCGCGTTCGCCGGCACTCGTGCGGCAGGGCCAGATCGGCGAGATCATCAATGCCAAGCCGCAGGCGCGCCGCCTGATCCTCGAAGAGGCCGCGGGCATCACCGGGCTTCATACGCGGCGCCACGAGGCGGAACTGAAGCTTCGCGCGGCGGAGCAGAACCTCACGCGGCTCGATGACGTTACCGCACAGCTCGAAACACAGCTGAACAGCCTGAAGCGCCAGGCGCGCCAGGCCACCAAGTACAAGGCGCTCTCCGCCGACATCCGCCGGCTTGAGGCGATGGGCCTCTACGTGAACTGGCGCGATGCGGCAGACACCGCAGAGCGTGACGCCGCGGCCCTCGACGAGGCCACCCGCATCCTCGCGGAGCACACGCGCCAGGCCTCCGAGAAGCTCCGCCTGCGCGATGAACTGGGCGAGAAGCTGCCGGGCCTTCGCGAGCAGGAGGCGGTGCGCGCCGCCGTGCTCCAGCGCGTCAGCCATGAGCGCAACGTGCTGGACGAGGAAGAGCGCCGCGCGGGCGAGCGCCGCAAGGAATTCGACCAGCGCATCGGGCAGATCAACGCCGACCTCATGCGCGAGCAGGAACTGCTGAACGACACCGGCCGCGTGCTGACAAACCTTGCGGAAGAGAGCGAAACGCTCAAGGCATCGAGCGGCTCCGACGGCGAGATCCGTGCCGAGGCCGCCGTGGCGCTGCAGCAGGCCGCCGACGCGCTGGCCCGTGCCCAGGAAGCCGCGGACGAGGCGGGGGCCAAGCTCTCCGAGCTCACCGCCCGCCGCAACGCCATTCTCCGCGCGATCGAGGAACACGCCTCGCGCCTTCAGCGGCTTGACCGGGAATTGGCGGAGACCACTGCCAGGCGCGACGCGCTGATGGCGCGTTACGTGGTCGAGGGGGACGGCGCCAAGCTGTCTGCCGCCGTCGAGCACGCCATCGCCGAGGCCTTGCAGTTCGAGGAGTCGGTGGGCGAGGCGGAATCGGGCGTGCGCGCTGCGCGCACAGTCGAGGCCGATAGCCGTGCCGCCCATGATGAGGCCCGCCGCAGGGCTGACCGGCTGCAGACGGAAGTCCGTACACTGACCAACCTGCTGAAGGCCGGGGGTGGCGATCTCTGGCCATCGCTCGTCGACCTGCTTAAGGTCACCAACGGCTATGAAGCCGCACTTGGCGCCGCGCTGGGTGACGACATCGACGCCTCTGCCGACGAAGGCGCGCCGGTCCACTGGCGTGGCCTGCCGCCACTGTCCGGCACCGCCGCATTGCCCGAGGGAGCAGAGCCCTTGAGCCGCTTCGTTGAGGCGCCGCCAGCCCTGCAGCGCCGGCTCTCACACATCGGCGTGGTGTCGAAGGCCCTGGGCCAGGCACTGCAGCCGCAGCTGAGGCCCGGACAGCGCCTCGTCTCCCGCGAGGGTGACGTGTGGCGCTGGGACGGCTTCACTGCCGCCGCCGATGCACCGAGCGCCGCCGCGAAGCGCCTGGCGGAGAGGAATCGCCTGGCCTCGCTCGAAGTCGAGATGGCGGTGGCGATCGATGCCGCAGACGAAGCGAGGGCACGCTTCGAAACCGCCCGCGCCGCCGTCGAGGCTGCCGCAATGAGCGAACGCGAGACCCGCGAGGCGCACCGCGCCGCCTTGTCCGCCGCCGAATTCGCCCGCCGGGCGCTGACCACCCATGAGCGTCAGGTTGCCGAGCAACTGGCCCAGACCAGCGCCCTTGAGGAGGCGCAGCGGCGAATCGAACAGGCGCGCGCGGAAACCGGCGCCAGCCTCGATGCGGCACGCGCCGAGGCCGACGCCCTGCCGGAACTCGATTCGCTGCAGGCGGAGCTGAACCAGCTGCGCAACGCCGTGAACGGCGAGCGCGCGGCCTATGCGGAGGCACGTGCGAAGCATGACGGGCTCGAGCGCGAGGCAAAGGCCCGCGCCGACCGGATCAGGGCCATCGACGC
>NZ_JBIICB010000308.1:0-4757 GCF_044239095.1 Aestuariivirga sp.
GCCGGCGCGCTCGATGCGGGCTTGCCTCATCCAATCCAGCAGATATTCGAAATCCGCATCCGTCTCGCCGGGGAAGCCGACGATGAAGGTGGAGCGGATGGCGATGTCCGGGCAGATCTTCCGCCAGGAGGCCAGCCGGTCCAGCACCTTCTCCTGGTTGGCGGGGCGCTTCATGGCCTTGAGCACATTGGGTGCCGCATGCTGGAATGGGATGTCGAGATAGGGAAGAATCTTGCCCTCCGCCATCAGCGGGATCACGTCGTCCACATGCGGGTAGGGGTAGACGTAATGCATGCGCACCCACGCACCCAGCTCGCCCAGCTCCTTCGCCATGTCATAGAACTTCGCCCGCACTTCGCGGCCATGGAACTTGGAGGTGGCGTATTTGATGTCGACGCCATAGGCGGAGGTATCCTGGCTGATGACCAGCAGTTCCTTCACCCCGGCCTTCACCAGCCGCTCCGCCTCATAGAGCACGGAGGCCACGGGCCTGGAGACGAGGTCGCCGCGGATCGAAGGGATGATGCAGAAGGAGCAGCGGTTGTTGCAGCCCTCGGAAATCTTGAGATAGGAATAGTGCTTGGGCGTCAGGTGCAGGCCCTGCGGCGGCACCAGGTCATATTTCGGGTCATGCACCGGCGGCAGCGCCTTGTGGACCGCTCCCACCACCGCCTCATACTGGTGCGGGCCGGTGACGGCGAGCACGCCGGGATGCGCCTTCATGATGGTGTCGGCCTCGACCCCCATGCAGCCCGTGACGATCACCCGGCCATTCTCCTCCATCGCCTCGCCGATGGCGGCGAGCGATTCGGCCTTGGCGCTGTCGAGGAAGCCGCAGGTGTTGACGATCACCACATCGGCATCGTCATAGCCGGGCGACATGACGTAACCCTCGGCACGCAGCTGGGTGATGATGCGCTCGGAATCGACCAGCGCCTTGGGGCAGCCGAGCGAGACAAGCCCGATCTTGGGGACATGTTTGTTCATGGGCGGTCCATAGCGGAGAGGGTGGAAAAGCGCAAATCACGCGCGCAAGACGATACTTCACGAAAAAGCCGGGATCGTGCATATTATTGTCTCAAAGCAGCGAAGCGTTGCAGCAGGAGTGGGATATGGCTTCTCGACGCGAGATTCTGGCCGGATTGGCCTTCCTGATGCTGCCCGGGGCCGCTGCGGCGACCACGCCCGCCAAGCCCCAGAAGCCCGCCGCCAGCCCGCCCGCGAAGAAGAAACCGAAGCCCGAGCCCCGCCTCATCATCGCCATCAACAAGGCAAGCCAGAAGATGACAGTGTCGCTCGACGGCGACACGCTTTATCGCTGGAAGGTCTCAACCGGGGCCCGCGGCTATGATACGCCGAGCGGCAATTTCCGTCCCTTCCGTCTGGAAAAGACGCATTTCTCCAAGGAATGGGATGACGCGCCCATGCCGCATTCGATCTTCTTCACGAGCCGTGGCCACGCCGTGCACGGCAGCTACCACGTCAAGAGCCTCGGCCGCCGCGCCTCCCACGGCTGCGTGAGGCTCGCGCCCGACAATGCCGCCAAGCTCTTCGCGCTGGTGCAGAAAACCGGCATGAGCAACACCCGCGTCATCGTAAAGGGCGGCTTCTTCAGCGGCAGCGACGAGATCGCCGAAAAGTTCCGGGAAGAAAAGAAGCGCTTCGACCGTGCCGGTTCCTTCCTCGATTCGATTCTGGACTGAGGGTACGGGATTGCCTGATCTGCGCTGAAGTCTCTTGACGTAACGGCATATATTCTGGTTGCATGAATCTCCGAAATGGAGATTACATCGCTGATGCCGCGAACTGTTTCCCGTCGTTTCTTCGCCATTCTGGCTCTTCAACTGTCCATGTTCCCGCGCACCGCTTTCTCCGGGCAAGATGGTTCCCAGGAGCACGCGGTATTTGCGGAGCCGGACGGCCAGAAGGGGGTCGTAACGGCGCGAATCTTCATTCCCTATGAAGCAGCGACGCCGGGGCTCGCCCATTATGCGGAGCACCTGGCTATGCTTTCCGTACTGGGCAAGGCGCCAGGGGAAATGGATCCGCATGGTTCGGCCTCCGTCAGCGAAACGGTGATGGTCTATTGGCTGTCGGGTCCTCCGGAGGAGTTGGCGGGCATGTTGAAGACGCTGGCAAGCGTGTTCGCGCCGCTCGAATTGCCGCAGGCATTCGCTGAAACGGAACGTGACATCATCCAGCATGAATACGATCTCGCCGTGCTCGACAATCCGGATCGGCTGGCCCTTGAGGCTGTGAATGCATTTCTTTACGCAGGCAACAGTCTGGCGGTCTCCGTGCTTGGAACGCGCAATCAGATTAAGGCTATCACCTATGAACAGGCGA
This sequence comes from Aestuariivirga sp., assembly GCF_044239095.1. Lineage (GTDB taxonomy): Bacteria > Pseudomonadota > Alphaproteobacteria > Rhizobiales > Aestuariivirgaceae > Aestuariivirga. The sequence continues at coordinate 2,347 of NZ_JBIICB010000308.1, forward strand.
AGGCCTTCCATGCCGCTACGCACCAGCCGGAAAAGGCCATTCTTGTCGTTACCGGCGAGATTTCGGACAGGGCGCTGCAGCATGCGATAGCTGGCTCTGGCTTTCCGGCGATGGCCAGGCGCAGTGCCATACGCCCTCCATCCTTCAGCTTTCCTGGAGTCGCCGAGAAGGTGTTTCTCTATCCGCTGGACAGCGCAATGCCACGCATGATCTGGCGGAAGGTGGTCATGCTGCCGGAGGCGGTCCAGTATGATGCTCTGGTTCTGCGGTGCAATCTGCTGTTTAATGTTCTCATCTCGGCGTTACCCGGCGGCCTTCCCAAGCAACTCCGCTTCGATGCCTTTATCGCTCAGTCTGTAGACCTTGCCATTTTCCCGCTGGACGAACGGCACGCCGAGATCCGCGTGTGGCTGCAACCTGACAGCGGCGTGAGCTTCTCCGGACTGAGATTCGCCCTCGAGACGGCGCTGGCGCAGACGGCCGCAGGGATACCGCAGCCGACATTCGAGCGCGTGCATCGCCGTTTCATCGATGACACGCCGGACGATGGCGACGAGAAAGCAAATGCAGACAACCTGCTTGATCGTGTTGCGAACCGGCGTCTTCCCATCGGCTCACAGCGCCTGCGCGCTCTGGCGCAGCAACTCAACAAAGCCGATACCGAAGGTCTGCTTTCTGCCGTTGCAGGGCCGGGGCGGCTCGCGGTCACCTTTATCGGAAAGGATATTCCTCATGAATAAGCCCATTGCCGCGGCCATCCTCCTTCTCGCCGTTCTTGGATATCCGCCCAGCGCCCAGTCTGCGCCGGATACGATCAGCGCCGGCAAGAGCCCCGGAGGCATTACCTTTATGCTTGTCAATGTTCCGGATACGGAGTGGGTGAGTATTCGCGTGGCCTGGCCGACCGAATGGGCGATGCTGGAAGAGCGCAACCAGGCAGTTCCCTATGTCGGCGCCAACGTCATTCTGACGGGCGGAGCCGAAGGCTACCCTCCCGCAGCCGTCGTTGAGGAATTCGCCGATCTGGAAGCGGAAGGCAACATAGTGCCCGGGCTTGAGCATGTGTTTGGCAGTCTCGCGGTACCAATTGAGAACCTCGATCGGGCTGTCGCCGTCGCCAATGCCCATCTTCGCGCGCCGTCCTTTGACGAGGCATGGGTGGATCGGGCCCGCTCTACCTTTGCGGCCGGACTGAAGGAGCAGATGGCTGGATCATGGGGCCAGGCATTCGATGCCCTGCGGTGGTCGATGCTCGGTGACGGGTCAGTCCGGCGTGCGATGAACCCTGGCCCGTCTGAACGCGTGCAGGAGGTGACCCGCGAGGATCTGGTCTCCTGGCATGCGGCCACTTTCAGGACATGTTGCGCCCTGGTGGTCGTCGCGGGACCCCTGGATGGTGAGCGGGCGGGCAGGGCAGTCGATTCCCTCTTCGCTGGATTGCCGCGAGGCATAGCTGAGAGGAAGCTCACGCAAAGGGCCGATTTTACGCCGCGGCGTATCCTGCTGCACAGGCCTGAAGCCACCGCCAGCCTGCTCGCGTTTCTGGGGCAAAAGCCGCCGGCGCATCTGGATGTGATGGCTGAAGACCACGTCATCCTGGATGCATTGAACGCACTCGAGGGCCCCCTTCTGGAGGCCGCCCGGACCAGGCTGCGTGCAGCTTATCGCTTCAACGCAGGTTACGACAACTTCGGTAGAGCTAACAGATTTCTGTTTTTTGTAGGCGAAGTTGAGGCGACCAAGCTGGCCGCCGCCGAGACGGCAATCCGTGAGGCCTATGCAGCCTTTCTTTCCACGGGCCCTAGTGATTCCTACGATGCACGTAAGGCGAGGCTGATGACCGAATTGACAGAGACGATGAAGTATCCATCTGACGCGGCGATGATTGCGCTCCGCGGTGCGCTTCTGGAGCAGGGCCTTCCGCCCATGCCCAATCAGGAACTCGCCGACACGAGCAGGGATCAAATGATGGCGCGGCTGGGACAGTTTCCGCGTGCCGAAGAACTCATGGTGATCGCCGTCTCGCCCGATGCCAAAGCGCTGCCGGGCGCCTGCGTCATCGGTACGCCGGAGCAGGCGGTGAACTGCAAGTGATAGACATAGCCTTCATTCGCACCCATGCAGTTTTCGGAGCGGCGCATCAGGGCCTGGAGGTCATCAAACTGAAAGCCTGGAGCATGATCCGCAAAAGTGGAAACCACTTTTGCGATGATATGCTGCTTCACTAGTGTCCGGTTAAAAACCGAATAAATTCAATTGCTTGTCGTTGGCGGATTGCGCCATGCCCTGATCGTCGGGCCGGAAGGTTGATAAAATGGGCGTTTTCTCGAACACCGACACCGACAGGATCTGTAGCAATGTGTAGAGCGAGGCGTCGAGTTGCAGCTCCTTCTTGACGATGGCAATCAGCA
>NZ_JBIICB010000055.1:0-18907 GCF_044239095.1 Aestuariivirga sp.
GAATGCCCATGTCATCGTCAAGGCCACCCATGCGGATGAAGCGGTGACGCCGCTTCTCGCCATCACGGAAGATAGATTGCCCTATTTCTCGACCATCCTCGTCTATACGGGTGCCGAAACATGGTGAAGCCCGTCCTCCTCGTGCTCGGCGCCTCTGCCCTGCCGCTGGCCAACAAGCTGAAGCAAGCGCTCGACGCTGAAATCCATACGCCCAGCTGCGTTGCGGGTGGCGATATAACTTATGCCAAGGCCACGGCCCATCTGGGCCAACTGTTCACGCAAGGCCGCAGCATCATCGGCCTCTGCGCCGCGGGCATTCTCATCCGGGCGATTGCACCGCACCTGAAGGACAAGCACAGCGAGCCGCCGGTGATCGCCGTGGCGGAAGACGGCTCCTCCGCCGTGCCGCTGCTCGGCGGCCACCATGGCGCCAATGACCTCGCCCGCCGCATCGCGGAATTCTGCAACGGCCATGCCGCCATCACCACGGCCAGCGAGGTGCGCTTCGGCTTCGCGCTGGATGATCCGGCAGCGGGATTCACCCTTGCCAATCCGCAGCACATGAAGCCCGCCACCGCGGCGCTTCTCAATGGCGCGGCCCTCGCGCTGCGGGGCGCAGCCAGCCCCTTCCCCACAGCCAAGGCTCAGGCGTGGGAGCCGGACTTTGACGGCATCATCCTTCACGTCACCGAACGGCAAAGCGAAGGCTCCGCCACCGAGCTCGTCTATCACCCCAGAACGCTGGTGATGGGCCTCGGCTGCGAGCGGCACGCGGACCCTTCCGAACTCATTGCACTGGCTGAGCAGGTCCTGTCGGACAACGGCCTCTCGCCCGCCTCCCTCGCTGCCATCACCTCGATCGACCTCAAGGCGGATGAAACCGCAATCCACGCCGTGGCGGCGCATTTCCACGTGCCCGCGCGCTTCTTCACAGTTGAGGCATTGAGCCGCGAAACGCCGCGCCTCAAGAACCCGTCGGACATCGTGGCGAAGGAAGTGGGTGTCCCCGGCGTGGCGGAAGCAGCAGCCCTCGCCGGTGCAGGGCCGGAAGCCGATCTCATTGTCGAGAAGACCCGTTCCACCCGCGCCACCTGCGCCATTGCGATGGCGACGGCGCCCATCCTCACCATTCCGGGCCGCGCGCGCGGCATCGTGCATGTGGTGGGCCTCGGCCCCGGCACACCGGATTGGCGCGCACCCGCCGCCACTGCAGCACTCGCCTCCGCCTCGGATTGGGTGGGCTACGGTCTCTATCTCGATCTCGCCGCCGACGTGAAGTCCATGCAGCAGGAACACCGCTTTCCGCTGGGCGGTGAAGAAGACCGCGTGCGCCACGCGATCAACCTTGCCAAGGAAGGTAAGGACGTGGCCCTCATCTGCTCGGGCGATGCCGGGATCTATGCCATGGCGGCCCTCGTCTATGAGGTGATCGACCTTGAGCCATCGCGCATCGCCGTCAACGTCATCCCCGGCATCTCCGCCTTCCAGGCCGCAGCCGCCAAGGCCGGCGCCATGATCGGGCATGACTTCTGCTGCATCTCGCTGTCTGACCTGCTGACGCCATGGGAGGCGATCGAGAAGCGCGTCACCGCAGCGGCGCAAGGTGACTTCGTCATCTCCTTCTACAACCCGCGATCCCTGAAGCGGCGTGACCAGCTGGAGCGTGCCTTCGCCATTCTGGCACATCACCGCCCGCCAGATACGCCCGTCGTCATCGCCTCCAACCTCGGCCGGCCGGAGGAGCAGGTGCGCGTCATCCGCTTCGCCGATTTCAATCCGGATGACGTCGACATGCTCACCCTCGTGATGGTGGGTTCATCCCAATCAAAGAGCTTCGCCCGCGGCGACGGCACGACTGCCGCCTACACGCCGCGCGGCTATGCAAAGAAGAGAGAAGCAGCGGAATGACTGTCCATTTCATCGGCGCCGGCCCCGGCGCGCCTGACCTCATCACGGTGCGTGGGCTGAAGATCATCCAGTCCTGCCCCGTCTGCCTTTATGCGGGCTCGCTGGTGCCGGAGGAGATCGTCAAGGCCGCACCGGAGGGTGCCCGCGTCGTCGACACAGCTCCCATGACGCTTGACGAGATCATCACGGAGATCGAGGCCGCGAACGCTAAGGGCCATGACGTGGCCCGCGTCCACTCGGGCGACCCCTCGCTCTATGGTGCGATTGCCGAACAGATCCGCCGTCTCGACAAGCTTGGCATTCCCTATGACGTGACGCCGGGCGTTCCAGCCTTCGCCGCCGTGGCAGCAGCACTCAAGACCGAATTCACCCTGCCCGAGATCGCGCAGACGGTGATCCTCACCCGCACTGCCATGCAGTCCTCTGCCATGCCGCCGGGTGAGACGCTGGAGGAATTGGGCCGCTCCGGCGCGACCCTGGCGATCCACCTCTCGATCCGCAACCTCGCTTACATCGAGCGGTCGCTGACGCCGCATTATGGTGCCGATTGCCCGGTCGTCGTCGCGTATCGGATCACCTGGCCGGACGAGCTCATCATCCGCGGCACGCTCTCCACCATTGCCAAGAAGGTGCGCGAGGCGAAAATCACCCGCACCGCGCTGGTGCTCGTGGGACCCGTGCTCGATGCCCATGGCTTCCGGGACTCTGCGCTCTATGACGCCGCGCATGAACATGTGCTGCGGAACCGGAAGACAGCCAAGGCATAGCGCGCGATCCGGCCGGGCTCTCTGGCGGCGGGCGGTCAGTTATGACCAACACCCAAGTCTCGCCGTCATGCCAGGCTTGCGTTGCAGTACGTGCGGACAGAAAGCGGGACCCCAGCTTTCGCTGGGGTGACGGCGGTGGTAATGAGATGACACGGATGGCGGGCGTTGAGTCAGTTATCGTCGTCTCCTCACTCGAACCGTCATGCCAGCGAAAGCTGGCATCCCGCTTTTGGTGCGGCACATGCAGGCAGAAAGCGGGACGTGGCTGGAGCGCAGATCTTCCAGTCAGATCGACTGATCTCCCGCCCCTCTAGAGGTTACGCTCCAGTTCGCGCACGAAGACCACGAGGGTGGCGCCGGTTTCGGTGGTGGAGAAATGCTGGGTGCCCGTCTTGAGAAGCACGAAATCACCGGGCTTGTAGACGAAGCCGTCATTGTCCACGACCTCTCCCTCGATGACGAAGAACTGCTCGTGGCAGGTGTGCTCATGCGGCTGGCTGGAGCTGCCAGGCGCCATCCGGTAGAGCGTGAAGCCTGCCCCTTCGGGGAACGTGTCGTCGAGCTGAACGAATTGCTGGCCGGGGATCTCGCGCCCGTCGGCATCGATATAGGGCATGAAGGGCGCGGTCTTGTAGTTGTGAACGATGCGGTCAACTTTGGAAATCGACTTCATGAATTGCTCCTTCGCTGCGAGGCTGTCCGGACAGTTGTTATAAAACAGGCGGGGCTTCTGTGCGAGGCCCCGCCTGGTCACACATTATTGAGCTACCGTCAGGACGGCAGTACGAAGAACCAGTTCGCCCAGAGTACGACGGCAGCACCGGCAATCAGCGCCAGATAGGGCCACATGCCTGCCTTGCGCTCACCCATATCGCCATCCTTGAGGCCAAGATCTTCCAGCGCACCTTTGGGGAAGCGCCCGCCATCCTGAATATAATGGCGGAAGGCAAACACCGGAATGATGAGCGCAGCCATGATGAGGCCAGCCCACAGAGCGGTGTTGTAACCCCACACCTTGGCGCCCGCGCCGAGGAACAGCGCGTTGACAAAGGCGAGCACCGTGTTGAGGCCGATCAGGAAGGTCGGCGCCTTCCACGGGCGCGCAATGTGGCCTGAGTCCACACGGTGGATCCAGCCGGCATTGAGGTTCAGGAAGTTGAAGATGATGTAACCCACGTTCGAGATGGCGAGAACGTAGAAGTAGCCCGCAACGTCTGAGGCGAGCGCCAGCAGGAACAGGTTGAACACCAGGTCAGTCCACATGGCGCGGGTGGGTGCGCCATGCTCGTTCACCTGAGTCAGGTAGCGCGGCAGCCAGCCGTCCTTCGAACCCTGATAGAGGGTGCGCGAGGATCCAGCCATTGCCGTCATGATGGCGAGGAACAGCGCCAGGATCATCAGGATCACGAAGATCTGGGTGATGACCTTGCCGCCGCCCACCATGTTGCCGAGCGCTTCGCCCACGCCTGTTCCATCAACGATGCCCGGCGCCACCATGCCGGAATGGCCGAGGACACCCTGGAAAGAGAACGGCACAAGGAAGAAGAACACGCAGCACAGAAGGCCAGAGAAGAGAATGGCCTTGAAGGTATCCGTCTTGGGATTCTTCAGTTCGCGCGTGTAGCACACGGCGGTTTCGAAGCCGTAGGTTGACCAGGCGGCGATGTAGAGGCCGCCCAGGAACAGCGTCCAGCCGCCCAGCGTCCAGCCTGCGGCATCCACACCCGAATAGCTCGCCGTCGGCGGAACCAGTGCGGTGACGTTGGCACTCTGGATGGCGCCCGTGAAGATCGGCACGAGGCCAACCAGAAGCAGCGGCACCAGAACGATGATGGCCAGCACCTTCTGCGCCGCCGCCGTGGAGGCGATGCCGCGATGCTGGATGGCGAAGATGATCAGCATCAGGATGGCGCCGATCACGAAGATGGAGTTGAACTTCAGCGTGCCGAGGCCCGGCACGGCAAAGCTGAAGGCTTCCCAGACACGGACCGCCGGAGTCAGCGCTTCAACGCCGGCCTGGGTGGCCACGGCCTTGATGGCATCGGCTTCCGCAACGCCCGCATTGGCCGCCATGTAATCGACCACCGCCTGCGTCTGCGCCGTGAACTGCGCGGCATTCGCCGTTACCCAGTCGATCACGGCCTGCGAGTCAGCCGCCGGAATGGGAAACAGAGAATTGAGAATGTAACCCGCCGCGATAACGCAACCAAGCGACAGCACCGGGCTCCATGCGAACCAGTTGCACCACACCGACAAGGGCGCAATGAACTTCGAATAGCGAAGCCAGGCCGTGGCGCCATAGACTGACGCGCCGCCTGACTTGTTGCTGAACATGCCGGCGATCTCGGCATAGGTGAAGGACTGCAGGAAGCCCATCACCATGGAAATCATCCAGACAAGGAAGGCAAGCTTGCCTGTCGTGCCGGCGATGCCGCCAATCGAGAACAGCACCAGGGGTGGAACGCCGGCGGCGATCCAGAAGGCGCCTCTCCAGTCAATTGCCCGGACGAGCTCGCCCGTCTGCGGTTGTTGAGACATTGTTTTGTTTCCTCCGTTTGTCGTGGTTCTCATCCCATGGCGTGGCACCCTCTGCCGGAGTGATTGACGCCATGCATGACAAGGTCACAAGGTTGCGGAGTTTTTTGCCGCGATCCCCCCTCTGCGCCTTAGGAAACATTTTTTAATCGCGTTATATCGACGGTCAAGCGAAAGTCGACTATGCTGGGGAAAATCTGGGGCGCCGGTATCGCGGCCTAGCGCGCGTTCCGACCAGGTGGAATCACCTGGTCGAAAAAGAACTCGCGCAAGATCAATGGCTTGAGCATGATCTTATCGCAAAAGTGGTTTCCACTTTTGCGGATCATGCTCTAAGCAATCCAGTCGAGTAGTTGAGACATGACGATCACCACGCTGCATCGCACCACGGCCCCGCCGCCCAGCCGCATTCTGAGGCCGGGCATGAAACGCATGTCTGAGCGCCAGGAGCGCTATCTTGTGCCTGGGGCGGGCTCGGTGACTGTTGAGGTTCGGGCAGGCGATGTCCTCACCCTCACGGACAGGGAGGGCGGCCAGCCCTGTGAAGTGCTGTTTTTCGACCAGTCCGGCCGGTGCGACACGGCCTCGCTGGGTGCCGCGGCCGACGCCACGGCCGCAGGCTTCATGGCCATGTTGGCGGGAGCAGAGACCGGTGCTGCGCGCAGCCTGGCGTTGTTGCGGCGGCGCAACATCGACATTGCCGCGGCGCGCGCCATCCGGCTTTTCGGGGAGCCCAGCCGGGCATATTCGCATGCCGGCCTGACGGCTTCCCGTGACGGCCTGCTGATCGTCGCCGCCCCCGGCGCCGACATGGCGCCCGACTCACAGAATGCCGCCACTCCAATTGAATTGCGGATAACGCGGCAAAGCCTGGCGCCCGGAAAGCCGCTGGAAATGCTGCCGGAGCCTCTGGCAGACCCCCTCCACGACATCCGCATCGCGGCGGCCACGGCCTCTGCCTATCTCGTGAGAGCGGGCGAATACATCCAGGTCATCGATGTCTCAGGCCGCCAGTGCACCGACTTCCAGGCCCTGTCGGCCCGCAAGCTGGACAAGGGCCTCGACCTTGCGCTCGACTCGACCGTCACCCGCACGCTGATCGGCCGCAGCTATCCCACGCCTGGCCTGCCCTCGAAGGCTTTCGACCGGGAGTTCGAGCCCCTGGTGGAGATCGTTCAGGACACCGTCGGCCGCCATGACGCCTTCGCCACGGCCTGCAACAGCCGCTACTATGACGACATGGGCTATCCCGGCCACATCAACTGCACCGACAACTTCAACCGGGCACTCGCCCCCTATGGAGTTGCGCCGCGCAAGGGCTGGGAGGCGATCAATTATTTCTACAACACCAACATCGACCACCAGAACCAGCTCTACCTCGATGAGCCCTGGTCGAGGCCCGGCGACTATGTGCTGATGCGGGCGCTGACCGACATCGTCTGCGTCTCCTCCTCCTGCCCGGACGACATCGACGCAGCGAATGCCTGGGAGCCCACCGACATCCACATCCGCACCTATGCGGCAACCGAGAAATTCACCAGAGCAGTGGCCTATCGCATGACACCCGACGCCGACGCGCAACTGACCCGCGAAACCGCCTTTCACCCGCGTTTCTCAGCACTGACCCGGAACCATGCCGAGTATCGCGGCTATTGGCTTCCCACACGTTTCAACAATGACGGGCCGATCGAGGAATATTGGGCCTGCCGCGAGAAATGCGTGGTGCTGGACCTTTCGCCGCTGCGCAAGTTCGAGGTGACGGGACCCGACGCCGAGGCACTGCTGCAATATTGCCTGACCCGCGACATCCGCAAGCTCTCGACCGGCCAGGTGGTCTATTCCGCCATGTGCTACGAGAACGGCGGCATGATCGATGATGGCACGGTGTTCCGGCTGGGCCAGAACAATTTCCGCTGGATCGGGGGCGAGGACTATTCCGGCATCTGGCTGCGCGAACAGGCGGAGAAGATGGGCTACAAGGCCTGGGTCCGCTCCTCGACCGACCAATTGCACAATATCGCCGTCCAGGGCCCGAACAGCCGAGCGCTCTTGAAGGAGATCATCTGGACCTCGGCCGCGCAGCCCGCGATCGGCGAACTCGACTGGTTCCGCTTCTGTGTGGGCCGCATCGGGCATTTCGAGGGCGCGCCCGTGGTCGTCTCGCGCACCGGCTACACGGGCGAACTCGGCTATGAAATCTTCTGCCACCCGAAGGATGCACTCGCCGTGTTCGACGCGGTGTGGGACGCGGGCCAGAAGCACGGCATCAGGCCCATGGGCCTCGAGGCGCTCGACATGGTGCGCATCGAGGCCGGGCTGATCTTCGCCAATTACGAGTTCACCTCCGAGACCGATCCCTTCGAGGCCGGCATCGGCTTCGCCGTGCCGCTCAAATCAAAGGCAGACGACTTCATCGGCAAACAAGCGCTCCTCCAGCGCAAGGAACACCCGCGGCGGAAACTCGTTGGCCTCGAGATCGATTCGAACGAGGCCGTGGGCCACGGCGACTGCGTGCACATCGGCAGGGCGCAGGTGGGTGTCGTCACCTCCAGCATGCGCTCACCCCTGCTTGGCAAGAACATCGCCCTCGCCCGCCTCGACGCACTCAACGCGGAGATCGGCACGGAGGTCGAGATCGGCAAGCTCGACGGCCACCAGAAGCGCCTGCCGGCGCGCGTTGTGAAGTTCGCGCATTACGATCCGGAGAAAACGAGGCCACGGTCGTAAAGCGGCAAGTGGTCAGTTGAGGTCAACACCCAATTCCCACCGTCATGCCAGCGAAAGCTGGCATCCCGCTTTCGTTGCAGCACATGCTGCCAAAAAGCGGGACCCCAGCTTTCGCTGCGGTGACGGCGGAGTTGGAGCGTAAATCTTCAAGTGATCTAAACTGTCCGCCCCCTGATCAAAGAAAATCGCCGGGGTTTGGCCCCGGCGATTGTCCGTCATCCATTCCGGTTGCCCGCCTCAGGCGACCTTCTTCGCGGGGTCGCGGAGATAGGCTTCCATGGAATCGTCGAGCGCGTCTTTCCATGGCGTGTGGTGGACGGGGCTCATGGTGCCGGTCATCAGCGAGCGGTAGGCGTTGTTGCGGAAGCCCATGATATCTTCCATCTTGTGGTGCTCCCATTCCATGAAGGTCTTGTTGACACCCTCGATGTCGAAGTTCGGATAGTCCGTGGCGTCGATCAGTTCCTTCACATAGTCGCCCTGGAACCAGATCATGTCTTCGGGCGTTGCGAGTTTCTTTTCGCGCCTCAGCCACTTCTTCCAGTCCTTCGTCATGGCGTCAGCCTTCGGCATCTTGATGCGGCCGAGGATGATGTCACGCACGTACCATGCCTGGGCATCGAACATGTTGAAGGTGTAGAACTGGTCCTGCATGCCGATGAAGAACAGCCGCGGATTGTTCTGCCAGACGACGCCCTTGTAGAGGTTCTCCGGCCACATGCGGTTCACCGTCTTGAGGCGCAGATCTTCCGGCAAGAAGGGGAAATGGTGCTGGTAGCCGGTGCACAGGATGACGGCATCGACGTCCTTGGTGCTGCCGTCCTTGAAATGCGCCGTCTTGCCCTCGAGCTTCTGCAGCAGCGGGCGCTCCTCGAAGTTGGCGGGCCACTTGAACCCCATCGGCTTTGAGCGGTAGGTCGTGGTGACCGACTTGGCGCCGTACTTCCAGCACTGCGAGCCAATGTCCTCGGCTGAGTAGCTCCGGCCCACGATCAGGATGTCCTTGCCCTTGAACTCCATCGCATCGCGGAAGTCGTGAGCGTGAAGGACGCGGCCGTGGAAGGCGTCGAGGCCGGGGAAGAACGGCACGTTCGGCGTCGAGAAGTGACCGCTGGCGCAGATCACGTGGTCGAACTCCTCCGTATACATCTTGTCCTTCGGGCGGTCATGGACCGTCACCGAGAACTTCTTCTTTTTCTTGTCGTATTCGACCATGCGGACCGGCGAATTGAAGCGGATCCACTTGCGCACGCCCGCCTTCTTCACGCGGCCGACGATATAGTCCCACAGCACGGCGCGGGGAGGATAGGAGGCAATGGGCTTGCCGAAGTGTTCCTCGAATGTGTAGTCGGCGAATTCAAGGCATTCCTTCGGGCCATTGGACCAGAGGTAGCGGTACATCGAGCAGTGGACCGGCTCGCCATACTCATCGAGGCCGGTGCGCCAAGTGTATTTCCAAAGACCGCCCCAGTCCTCCTGCTTCTCGAAGCAGACGACCTCGGGAATCTCTGCTCCCTTCTTCTTGGCAGACTGGAAAGCGCGAAGGGCCGCCAATCCTGAAGGTCCTGCCCCGATTACTGCAACTCTGGTCATGTTCTCTCCCTTGGTATTTCTTGTTACGAGCCTTCGCATCAATCCGGATAGATACCAGGCGACGTCGGCTGGCCGTCGTCATGCTTCGACAGCCATTCAACCGTCATCGGGCGGTATCGCGTCAGGCCCTTGTAGTCGATGAGTTCCGGCGGAAGATCGCGCAGCACCCGGTGGAAGCGGCGCCCCCATTTCGGAACCGTCACCAGCTCTTCCATCTTGATCAGGTAACAGCGGATGACGAAGAGCATGGCGTTGGAGCGCGGCAGGCGCCACAGGCTTTGCAGCTCGCAACGCAGGTGGACCTTGCCGCCGACGTTTTCCGGCGTCACCGTGGTGCGGTCCTGGCCCCATTTGTGGTAATTCTCGGGGCTCGTGTCGAGGCGCGGGTTGATCGTCATGGTCCAGTTGAGGCGGCGCACCGGCTTGCCGAGCTGCAGGTTCAGCAGGAACTTGAGGGCCCGCTCGAAAACGCCGATCTCATGGGCCAGCGGCACGGGGCCGTGCCATTCCATGAAGTTCATGCCGACGTCGAAGTCGAGCGACCAGTCGGCCTGGGTCGTCACCATCCCGGCGTCCATCCAGAGATTGCCGTCGCGCTGGTCGACGACGCAGAAATCGCCCTGGGCCTGCCGTGTGATGAATTCGAGCGGCTCCATCGGCAGCGTCGAGGCGTCGCCGAAGGTGAAGACCTGATCGATGCCGAGCGGCCTGTTGATCCAGTGCCAGCGATCCCCATCCTTGGTGAGCGAGAAGTGATCAGGATATGCCGCAGCCTGTTGCTCCATCAGGAGTTCGAGCGTGTCCCATTGCGCGGTCATCATGTGCGGCAACGCCTGGTAGCGCAGCGGGTCTTCCTTCAGCACCATCGCGCGGTCCCGCATCTCGGACACATAGTGCTCATCGACGTCGATCGGGTTGTTATAGGCATGGCCCGCAGGCCCGGCGGGCACATGCGGCTCCATGTTCACCGCATACATGTACTTGTCTTCGTGGAACGGGAAGGGAAAGCGCCGGATCGATTCCGGGCTGTTGCGGAAAGTGAAGTCGTTGCGGAAGGTTTCGTCGCGGAAGTTGATGTTCATGGCGGGGAGCCTCCTACAGGTCAAGCGTGACCGCGTTACCTTTGATGCGTGAGACGCAGATCATGATCTTCTTGCCCGAGGCCTTGTCGTCCGGCTCGAGGAAGTGGTCATTGTGTTCGAGGGTTCCATCACAGGCGATGACGGCCGTCTCGCACTGGCCGCAGGCGCCCCCGCGGCAGAGGTAGGGCGCATCCACACCTGCCGCCTCAACGGCCTCGAGAATGCTCTGGTGCGGCGCCACGTCGATGGTGAGGCCGGAGCGGGCCAGATTGACCTGAAAGGCCTGGCCCGGCGGCGGCGCGAGGAACTCTTCCGAATGGAGGTTCTGCTTCGGCCAGCCCTGGGCGCGCGCCTTGCCCAGCACGCCGTTGATCATTCCAGCGGGACCGCAGACATAAAGATGCGTGCCGAGCGGTTGGTTCTCAACGATCGCGTCGACGGGGATGAAGAGATTCTCCGCATCGCAATAGACCTTCACGCGGTGCGCGCCATAGCGCGACTGCAGGTCCTTCCAATATGCGCCATGGGTGCGGGTGCGCACGGCATAATGCAGTTCGAACGCCCTGCCCTCACGCTCCATCTGGTCCATCATCGCCATGAACGGCGTGACGCCGATGCCGCCGGCCATCATCACGTGCTTGCGGCCGCGCTGGTCATAGGGGAACAGGTTCACCGGCTGGCTCAGCGTGAGGCTGTCGCCTTCCTTCAGCTTCTCATGCAGGAAGGCGGAGCCGCCACGCGAGTTCTCGACCCGCAGCACGCTGATCTCATAGCCGCCCGTGTCCGCGGGCGATGACATCAGCGAATAGGGATTGCGGCGGAGCACATCGCCGTCGCGCATCGAGACGATCACATGCGCGCCGCCGGAGAAGATCGGCATGGGCTGGCCGTCGGCCCGCTCGAAGCGGAAGCGCTTCACCCTGTCCGCGACCTGGGCGATCTTCGCCACACGGACCTTCATTTCGGTGTTGATGGTCAAGGAAACAGTTCCTCCGGCTGGGGTGCCGTCCCAGGTTCCTCCGCGTCGATGCAGACGCCCTGGAACGCGCCGATGCGGCGGGAGTAGTGGTCGCGCACCAGAAGCGACAGCCCGCAGTGGCTGCAGGTAAAGGGGCTGGTCTTCACATTGTCGGTGATGCCCTTGCAATGCACGCACTGCACGCGCCGCGCCGCCGAGCCGCGATGTTCCGCATGGACCGACGCATGGTCGACGCCGTGGTTCATCGCCAGCTGAATGGCCTGGCCAATGAAGCCCTCGGTACCGGACACATAGATGCGAGCCCCCATCCTGGCCTGGCCAAGCATCACGTTGAAGCGGTTGAGCAGCACCGGAATGGTGGGCGCCACCCAGAGGCTGTCAGGCCCCAGGGCAGCGAGCTTCTTGTCATGATCCTCGGCCTTCGAGCCCGAGGCGACATACAGGATGTCGGATGTCTTCAGGAAATCCCGGCCAGCCTTTGCAGCCTGGTCGATGATGGCCAGCGCCCCCTCGCCCTCAAGGGCGAAGAGGTGCCGTCTTGCATTCTGGTCCACGTCCAGCCCGCCGTAGACGGGACGGCTCTTGATGCCTGCAACGAGCATTCAGACGTTCTTTCCCTTGCTAGAGCATGATCCGCAAAAGTGGAAACCACTTTTGCGAAAAGATCATGCTCAAGCCATTGAACTTGCGCGAGTTCTTTTCGACCAGGTGATTCCACCTGGTCGGAACGCGCGCTAGCCAACGGCCGTGCGCTTCTTCTTCTCCGGATCGTCGAAGCTGATTGTGTGGGCGATGGCCTTCGCCTTCAAGGATTTTCCGCGGATTTCGAGCGCGGCGCCCTGCTTGGCGTAGGGAAGCTCGAGGCGGGCGATGCCCATGCTCTTCTTGGTGAGCTTGGAATAGCTCGGGCAGGTGATGACGCCGACCTTGCGGCCATCGGCCCAGATCTCGTCGCCGAGGTCTGCCGGTCCATCGGCATCGATCAGCACGCCGAAGATCTTGAAGCGCTCCTTGCCCTTGAGCTTGTAGTGCTCCTCCGCGCCGCGGAAGCCGGTCTTGCCGGGGCTGACCGTGAAGTCGAGGCCCAGTTCCCAGAGCGAGTCGCCCGGGATCTGATCCGGGAAGGGGTACATCTGCGAATTGTCATAAGGGTAGAACAGCAGGTAGCTCTCGACGCGCAGCATGTCGAGCACGCTGAAGCAGCAGGGGATGATCCCCATGTCCTTGCCCTTGTCGAGGATGGTGTCCCAGACCATGGGCGCATCCTGGCCGCGCACAAAGATCTCATAGCCGCGCTCGCCGGTGTAGCCGGTGCGCGAGATCATGACGGGAGCGCCGAACAGCGTCGTCTGCATGTGATGGAAATACTTCAGGTCGCGGATGCCCGGCACGTGCTGCGCAAGGAAATCGACCGCGGCGGGGCCCTGCAGCGACAGGTCATGCAGGTCATCGTCAAAGAGCACGGCGCAGTTGCGGCCCATGGCCTGCTTCACCACCTCCTCATGCGCGGAACCCGAGCCATGCACGAGCATCCAGGAATTGGGTCCGGTGCGATAGATGATGCAGTCATCCGTGAACATGCCGCGCTCATTGAGCATGCAGGCATAGACGGACTTGCCGGGATAGACCTTGGAGAGGTCACGGGTGGTGATATAATCAAGCACCGCGATCGCATGCGGGCCAACCAGATGGACCTTCTTCAGGCCCGAGACATCCATGAGCCCCGCCTTGGTGCGGATGGCGATATGCTCGGCATAGATGTCCTTGTCGTAGGTCCAGGCGGTGCCCATGCCGCTCCAGTCTTCAAGCTTCGATCCAAGCGCCCGGTGGCGATCGCCCAGGGCAGAAAATCTCCAGGACAACGGCATGAATTCCCTCCTTCGTTTCCTCTGTGGAACTATTTTTTCCAAACTCTACACCGGTGATACAGAATCGCAAGCCGTCAAATCGTGTATTCGACAGCGTTACACCTGCCAAGCGCCGCCACATTGCCGTGGCGGATCAGCGTCTCAGCCAATGGCGGCGCCCTCCAGCATGGCCCAATCATCCGCCGCAATGACCTGGGCCGTTTCGTTCACATCCCTTGTCCACACGAACAGGCTGAGGAACGGGACAGCACCCACCTTGGTGAAGTGGGGTTGATGCGGCGGGTTCCAGACCGGCTGGTGCGCCGGCTTCACGATCAGTGGCCGCCCGGGGCGGAAGCGCCAGCCGTGGGGGCCGGTCAATGGCGCGTAGAGTTCGGGCGCGGCGTGGCGGTGGTCGCGGTACAGCACATTGGGTGCGATCAGGAACAGGCCAAGCTCGAAGTCATCGGCGGCGAAGGGCGCATCTCCCCCCAGGATCGAGGCGAAGCAATGGCCCGCGGCGAAGTCCTCGCCGATGGCGGCACGCGGATAGGCATCATAGGTGATCCATGACAGCGCCCCGGAGGCCGCAGCGATAGCGCCCGCAAGCAAGGGCTCACTGGCGGACAGGAGCCGGCATGCCTCCGGCAGCCAGCGCTCCGCCACGGCGTTGGGGCGGGGCGTCATCACCCGGCCCGGGCCGGGATCCGCGGGCAATCCGGCCCGCACCTCCGCCGCACCAGGGTGATGGAGCCGCAGGAGATAGTCCCTCGCTGCTCCGTAAAGACGCGCTGTAGGCAGGTCCACGGGCGGCTTAGGCGGCAGCGGCAGGCCAAGCCTGGCCAGAACGTCCAGCGGGTCGCGCGCGTCATGGGCGGAGGCTATGCGATAGACCTCCAGCACCTCCGCACTGATCAGGCCATCGCGCCAGAGCGCCATTGCCGCGCCATAGCGCAGCCGCCCCGAACCGGGCTGCCCGAGCGGCGCATGGAGGAGGTTCAGCACACCGGTCATTGATCGCGAAACGCCAGCCTCTCCTCGGCGAGGCGCCGCTTCTCCGAACGGTTCATGATGATGCCCGCCGCCACGACCCCGATACCGACCGCCAGCACCATGAGCGTTGCCAGCGCGTTGATGTCCGGCGTGACACCCAGCTTGACCTTGGCCCAGATGAGGAGAGGCAGGGTCGTCGACCCGGGCCCGGTGGTGAAGGCGGTGATGACCACATCGTCGAGCGAGATGGTGAAGGCCAGAAGCCAGCCAGACAGAATCGCCGGAAAAATCACCGGCAGCGTGACGTCGAACATCACCTGCCAGGGGCGCGAGCCGAGGTCCATCGCCGCCTCCTCGATCGCCCGGTCGGACTGCGCCATGCGCGCCTGGACGATGGTGGTCACGAAGACGGCAGAGAAGGTGATGTGCGCCAGCGTGATCGTGGTGAAGCCGCGCGCACCCGGCCAGCCGATCCAGTCCGCCATCATGATGAAGAACAGCAGGAGCGAGATGCCGGTGATGACCTCAGGCATGATGAGGGGCGCGATCACCAGCCCGGAGAACAGCGTGCGCCCGCGGAAGCGGGAGAACCGCGCCAATACGATTCCCGCCATGGCGCCGATGACGGTTGCGACCGAGGACGAAATGAGGGCGATCTTCAGCGACAGGAGCAGCGCGTCGATCACCTGCTTGTTTGAGAACAGCGAGACGTACCATTTGGTTGAGAAGCCGCCCCACACCGTCGCCAGCCGCGAGGCGTTGAAGCTGTAGACCATCATCGACAGGATCGGGATGTAGAGGAAGGCGAAGCCGAAGGCCAGGACGGAGATCAGGAATACCGGGCGGCGCGTCACGACGAGCCCTCCGCCTTGGACTGGTAGCGGCTGTAGATCATGGCCGGAGCAACCATCAACAGCAGCAGGGCCACCGCGATGGCCGAGGCCATTGGCCAGTCCTGCGCCTGGCTGAACTCATCCGAGATCAGCCGCCCGATCATCGGCGAGGACGCATCGCCCACCAGCGTCGGGATGACCAGCTCGCCCGCCGCGGGGATGAACACCAGTGTTCCGCCCGCAATAATGCCGGGAATCGACTGCGGCAGCGTCACGTCGCGGAAAACCTGGTGCGGGCGCGAGCCCAGGTCCATCGCCGCCTCGTCCAGGGCGGGGTCGAGCCGCTCGAGACTGGCGTAGAGCGGCAGGATCATGAAGGGGAGATAGGTGTAGACCATGACCAGCACGACAGCGAAATTCGAGTGCATCATGGGAATGGACTTCACCGCCCAATCGATCGGCACCAGGAAATTCCAGGCGTCGGTCAGCATGCCGTTGAACCAGGAATTCCGTCCCATCAGCCCCATCCACGCATAGACGCGCAGCAGGAACGACGTCCAGAAGGGAAGGATCACCAGCATCAGCAGGATGTTGCGCCAGCTGTGCGAGACGCGCGTCAGCCCCAGCGCCATGGGGTAGCCGATGAGCAGGCAGAACACCGTGGCCACCAGGGCGTTCACCAGAGAGGTGAGAAAGGCGCGCAGATAGAGCCCGCCGGTCAGCATCCTTCCATAGGCGTCGGGATTGACCAGCGGATGCTCGCCGCCGAAGGAGAACGGCGGCGCCGTCGGCGTCTTGGTGGCGAAGCTCATCGCGACCACGATCAGGAAGGGCAACAGGAAAAAGACGATGAGCCAGAGATAGGGCACCGCGATCAGCAGTCCGGGCCAGCCCTTGCTGTCGAACCAGCGAGAGAAGCGCCCGCCGCCCATGCTCATTGCACCAGCACCAGCGCCGCGGCGGGATCGAAGCTGAGCCACACGGCATCGTCCCAGTCGGCGACCCTGGTTCCCTCATCGCCGCGCCGGGCATTCACCGCATGGGCCTGCATCAGCCCGCCGCCCGCGAGGCCGATGCGGTAGAGGCTGTCCTTGCCAAAATAGGCGAGGTCCTTCACCTGCCCCGCCACCACATTGGTGCCCTCCGGCCGGTCCTTGGATATGCGGAGCTTCTCGGGCCTGATCGCAAGCGTTACGTCCTGCCCTTCACGAACGCCGGGCACGTCCCTGGCCAGAACCTCGCTGCCGAGGGCTGGCACCGCCAGACGCAGGTACTGCTCCTGCCGTGCAAGGACCGTGGCCTCGAAGGAATTGATCGAGCCGATGAAGCTGGCGACGAAGCGGCTATTGGGAAACTCATAGATCTCGTTGGGGCTGCCGATCTGCTTGACCTCGCCCCGGTCCATCACCGCGATGCGGTCGGAGAGGGTCATCGCCTCTTCCTGGTCGTGGGTCACCACGATGAAGGTGACGCCGGTGCGCTGCTGGATCGACATCAGTTCGAACTGGGTGTGCTCCCGCAGCTTCTTGTCGAGCGCCGCCAGCGGCTCGTCGAGCAGGAGAAGCTTGGGCTGCCGCGCCAGGGCCCGGGCGAGCGCCACGCGCTGGCGCTGGCCGCCCGAGATCTGGTGCGGCCTGCGGTGGGCGAAGGGCGTGAGTTGCACGAGGTCCAGCATCTCGGCCACGCGGGCAGCCCTTGCGGCCTTGGACAGGCCCTTCTCATGCTTCAGGCCGTAGCCAACGTTCGCTTCCACCGTCATATGCGGGAAGATCGCGTAGGACTGGAACATCATGTGGACGGGCCTGTCCCAGGGCGGCACGCCCGCCATGTCCCGGCCATCGAGGAAGATGCGGCCTGAGGTCGGTTCCTCGAAGCCTGCCAGCATGCGCAAAAGAGTGGTCTTGCCGCAGCCCGACCCGCCGAGCAGCGAGAAGATCTCGCCCTTGCCGACTGTCAGGCTCACATCGATCACCGCCTTGAACGTGCCGAAGCTCTTCGACACGCGCTCGATGCGGAGGAACGGCTCGCCGCCCTGCTCCGCCATGGCCTAGCCGCCCGTCTTGATCACAGTCCAAATGCGGTTGATGGCGGCATCCTGTTCCGCCGTCTGGGGCTTTGGGGTGTAAAGCCGGGTGAGGGTTTCGGCATCGGGATAAACCGCCGGGTCCGCCGCGATCGCCGGATCGACGAAAGGCTTCGCCGCCTTGTTGGCATTTGCATAGCCGGTGAAGTTCGTGCAAGCCGCGATCACTTCAGGCCGCAGCATGTAGTCGATGAACTTGTGGGCATTCTCCACATTGCGCGAGTCAGCGGGGATGGCCCACAGGTCAAACCATGCGGGCGCACCGGTCTTCGGCACGAAATACGCGAGGTCGATGTCGATACCGGCCTCCTTGGCGCGGTTCTTGGCCACGCCATAATCTCCCGACCAGTTGTTGGCGACGCAGATTTCCTTGTTGGGCAAGGTCGTCAGGAAGTTGGTGTTGTCGAACGTTGCCACGTAAGGACGGATCTTGGCGAAGGCCTCCGCCATCTTTTCATACTCGGCCGGCCCCGCAGTGTCAGCGTTGAGGCCCAACCACCGCAGAATCATGAAGCCGATGTCCGTCGGGCTGTCCAAGAGTGAGATGCCGCAATCGGCCAGCTTCTCGGCATTCTCCGGCAGGAAGATCGTATCGAGGCTGTTCAGGTCAGCGTTGGGGAGCCGTTCCTTCACCATGGCGAGATTGTAGGTAATGCCGACCGTGCCCCAGGTGTAGGGAACGCCATGTGTATTGCCCGGGTCGAAGCCTTCCACGATCTTCAGGATGTCCGGGTCAAGATTGGCAAAACCTGTCAGCTTGGCCCGGTCGATCTTCTGATACACCCCGGCCGCCACCAGCCGGTGAAGCCCGAGCCCCGCCTGCAGGACGACATCGTAGCCCGATGCCCCCGCCAGCATCTTCGCCTGCATTTCCTCTGAACTGGCGTAGAGGTCATAGACCACCTCGATGCCCGTCTCCGAGGCGAAGTCCGCAATCGTCGTCTCGCCGATATAGTCAGCCCAGTTATACACATTGAGGGAGCCCGCGTTGGCCCAGGACGGGCGCACCCATGGCATCGAAAGTGCCGGTGTCGACAGCGTGGCGGCGGCCCCGATCAGGGCCTTGCGGCGGTTCAGTTTCAAGACGTCCTCCAAGGTTTATCGGCAAGCAGGGTTCAAGCGTCCAGATTAGACCGGCCCGGCCATCTGGCAAGTTACTTCAGCGTTGCGGGCCTCCATCTGATCCTCCGGGGGCGCCTTCTCCAGCGTCATGACCGGCAGGATTGCGCGCAGCCCGTCGTGGTGGCGGCGCAGACCATATTCGAGGTCTGACAGGTGGAAACCGTCAAAAGCGTGAGATTTCATGGATTCGTTCGACCAGATCGAGAGTTGCCTGTCCTCGGCCGAGGTATCGCGGTCGATGCGCTGGGAGAGATAGCGCGCCAGACGACGTTCCCGCGTCTCGTTCGGCCAGCGGTAAGCGCGGCCCGTCAGCCTTGTGCACCCCTCTGACACCGGGATTTCCTGGTAGAACAGCATCCCGTCCGGGGTGATCGAGAAGACCTGGTTGGGGAACAGCCCGTAATAGGTCCAGGCCTTCTGCAGGTGCCGGGGCAATTC
>NZ_JBIICB010000309.1:0-4700 GCF_044239095.1 Aestuariivirga sp.
TTATCCCTCTCCCCCTCCGGGGGAGAGGGCAGGGTGAGGGGGTGGTTGCCGCGGGGCAGCGCGTTTGAAGTCTCGCGCCCGCTGCGGCCATCTGTGATGCAGTTTGAGCGTTGTATGTGTGGATGGACCCCCTCACCCCGGCCCTCTCCCCCGGAGGGGGAGAGGGGGAATGAAGAAGAAAGCTTAGGCATTCATTCTTCTCCTTCTTCCCCTCCGGGGGAGAGGGATAACTTGA
Organism: Aestuariivirga sp.; assembly: GCF_044239095.1. Taxonomy (GTDB): domain Bacteria; phylum Pseudomonadota; class Alphaproteobacteria; order Rhizobiales; family Aestuariivirgaceae; genus Aestuariivirga. The sequence continues at coordinate 236 of NZ_JBIICB010000309.1, forward strand.
GGTCTTCATCCCCCAGCCGGATGTTGCGCAGGATCTTCTGCAGCGTGGTGATGAATTGCGCGTACTCGTCTTCTCCGATGCCGCGGAACATGCGCTGGTAGTGCGCCAGCATCACCGGCCAGAAGGTGCTGAAGGTTTCGCGGCCTTCCGCCGTGATCTCCACCTCGCGCACCCGCAGGTCGCTGGCGCGTGGCTTGCGGCGGACGAGGCCGCGCTCTTCGAGAAGGTCGAGGGTGCGGCTCATGGTCGATTGTTCGATGACGGACAGCATCGAGATTTCGTTGATGGTGAGTCCGGAGTTGATGCCCAGAACGGCCAGTGCGCGCATCTGCGGTGTCGTGAGATTGAAGCGCCGCAACTCGCCCGCCAGCTCGGTGTTCCAATTCGCTGCGATGCGGTTGATCAGATAGGGCGCGAAATGGTTGAGGCCGATCTCGGCCAGTGATGGTGGTGAGGTTTCGCGATCTGCCGTGCGGTGCAGCACCCCGCGCAGGAACGGCAGATCGTCCGTCATGTCAGTGACGTTGCCAGCAGGAATCCCGACCCGCCGCCGAGGCCCGGCCCTGGATGCGTGGAAGCGCCGATATGATAGAGCCGCTTTACCGGCGTCTCATGGTTCACGCTGCCGCGCAGCGGCCGCCACAGGAAGAACTGGTCGATGGTGCAGGCGCCGCCATAGGGATCGCCACCCATGAGGTTGACGTTCATCGCCGCGAGATCGGCGGGCGAGTGGCAGCGCCTGGCCAGAACGAGGCTCTTGAAATCCGGGATGTGGCGGCAGAGCAGGGCCTCGACGCGGTCGGCATAGGCCTCGCGCACGGCCTCCGTCCACTGGCCATCGGCTGGCGCCGCGATCTGGCCTGCGGCATCGCCCTTGAGGCGGCGCGGCGTTTCGGGAAGCTGCAGCCACAGGATTGCCTTGCCGTCCGGCGCACGCGAAGGGTCGAAGGCGGTGGGCTGGCCGAGGCAGATGGTGGGCTCCACCGGCAGCATGCCGCGCTCTGCCTCGTTCACGGCCTTCGAGACGCCGTCGAGACCAGGCGTCAGGTGCAGCAGCGCCACCTTTCCGAGTTCCGGATCGCGCCACATCGGCGCGGCCTTCAGTGCATAGTGAATCTGCATGTTGGCCTTGCCATGGACGAAGCCGCGCGTTTCCACGCGCTGCGCATCAGCACCCGGCCAGGAACTGAGCAGCCGGCCATAGAGCTGGTCCGGCGTCATGGAACAGATGACGCCCTGTGCCGCCATGATCTTCTCACCCGAGGCCAGCTCCACGCCGGTGGCGCGGCCAGACTCGTCGACGATCACGCCGGAGACATCGGCACCGGTGCGGATCTCGCCGCCGTGATCGCGGATCAGCTGCTCGAAGGCGGTGAGGATGTTCCGGGCGCCGCCCTTGACGATGGGTGCGCCTGCCGCCTCCAGCGCGAAGGCGATGACCTTGGCCATCTGGCCTGAATAGGTGCTCTCCGGCCCCAGCCCGGTGTGCAGCACCCAGGGCGCCAGCAGGGCGTGGAAGAGATCGGACGTGTAGTGAGGCTCGAGCCAGTGCCGGGCGGAGCCCAGCGCCTCGCCGAAGAAGGCCGAGAGGCCGCGCGGGCCGCGCCGCCAGGCTTCCCCGGCGACCAGCTTCGCCATGCTCCAGGACCACAGCCTGCCGCCCAGCAGCGCGAAGAGGAAGGGCGCATTGGCGCCGAGCTTGGCCATGTCCGCGGCATATTGCGCGCCGTCACCGGGGGCGAGCGCATCGAAGGCTGCGGTGTTGGCGGCACGGTCCCGCCTCAGCAGAAGGTGTGAGCCGTCCGGGCGCAAAACACCTGTCGGAATCTCGGGGTGCGCGAATTGGAGCCCGCGCTTTTCAAGCTCGGGCCCCAGTGCGGCATAGGCGGGAGACAGCAGGAAGAGGACGAAGGTCGTGGCCATCACGTCATGCGTGAAGCCTGGAACGGTGGCCTCCTCGCTGCGGATGCAGCCGCCGATCCCGGCGTTGCGCTCCAGCACCAGGACCTTGCGGCCCTTGCGGGCGAGGAGGGAGGCGGCCACGAGCGCATTGATGCCGCTGCCGGCGATCACATAATCCGCCATGGCCGCTCCCCCTTACCCTTGCCTTGACGATTACTTGCCGACGAGTGCCAGCACGCGCAGCGGGCTGCCCGTGCCGTGCTTGATCTTCAGCGGCGCTGCGATGATGACCGCGCCCTTGGGCGGCAGCCTGTCAAGGTTGCAGAGCGAGGCAAGGCCGTAGCGGTTGTTCTTGTGCATCAGATTGTGGGCGGGGAAGGGCGGGTTCATGCCGCCTGCCGAGCCGGCGTCGGTGCCCACCGTCTCCGAGCCCCAGCCGATGATGCCCTTGTCGATCAGGTACTGCACCGCCTCAGCCGTCGGGCCGGGCGAATGCGGGCCGTTCTCGTCAGCGTTCAGGAAGTCCTTTTCGCTGCCGTTGCGCTTGTACCAGTCGCTGCGCATCACGACCCATGAGCCCTTCTCGATCTCGCCGTGCGCCTGCTCCCAGGCCTTGATGTGCTCGACGGTCAGCAGGAAGTCCGGATTCTTCGCCACCTCGGCGCTGCAGTCAATGACGTTGACCGGGCCGACGAAGTTCTGCGGCGGGATCGTGTCGGTGGCGCCGTCCGGATAGTCCTTGCCGGTGATCCAGTGCTGCGGCGCATCGAAATGCGTGCCGGAATGCTCGCCCAGCTTCAGCCAGTTCCAGGCCCAGAACGGACCCTTGTCGTCATAGTGGGAAATGGTGTGGATCTCGACTGCCGGCGTGTTGAGGCCGATCTGCGGCGGCAGCTTGATGAGCGGCGTCTCGGGGCCGAGTGTCGCGGTGAGGTCGACGACCTCGACGCGGCCCGTGAGAAGGGCGGCGGCGAGTTCAGTGACGGCGGTGGTTGAAGGTGGTGCCATGGCAAATCCTCGTCTTGTCCAATGGCGGCAGAGCGTATTTCGTTTCCATGGGAACGCCAAGCTTCTTGTGGCCCGTTTGCTGTTGCCACAAGGGCAAATTCCATGCGGATGCAGCTTCAGGCCCCGGCCAGCATGCGGCCCAGCAGATAGCCCGATCCTGCACCCGTGCCCGCCCCCGGCCAGGTGGCGGCGCCGCACATGTAGAGGCGGGCGAGCGGCATGCGGTAGCGCGAATATCCCGCAACGGGCCTGAACAGGAAATTCTGGTCGAGCTGGTGGCTTCCTGACAGATTGTCGCCGCCCACGAGGCAGGGGTTCTCCGCCTCGAGGTCGTCCGGCGAGACCACGGCGCGCCCCAGGATCCGGCCGCGAAGGCCCGGCGCATGGGCCTCGATCAGGTCGAGCACGCGCTCGGCATAGGCATCCTTGATGGCGCTCCAGTCATGGCCGGTGATGCGCCCGGCGGCATCGCCCTTCACGTGCTTCGGCAGCACGCGCACCTGCACCCACAGCACGTGCTTGCCATCGGGCGCGCGGGAGGGATCAATCGCGGTGGGCTGGCCCACGACCAGCACCGGCGCCTCCGGCAGCAGCCCGTCCATTGCCTGGCCATAGGCGCGGTTCATGTAGGCGAAGTCGGGGGCGATATGCACATAGGCGAATTGGCCGAGCTCCGCGCCCGCCGACCAGTCCGGCAGCCCATCCATGGCAAGGTGCAGCATCATCGTGCCGGGGCCGTGGCGGAAGGCCTTGAACCTGCCATCCGCCTCCGCCTTGCCGGAGCCGCCGGGCAGCAGCTTTCCGAACAGCACGGAAGGTGTCACGTTGGCGATCACCGCCCGGCGCGCGGTGATGTTGCGGCCATCGGCAAGCCGGATGCCGCTGGCGCTTCCAGCAGCATGCATGACCTCAGCCACCGGCACGCCCAGATGCAGCTCGCCGCCGAGTTCGCCCAGATAGCCGGTCAAGGCCTTGATCATCGTGTCAGCGCCGCCCTGGCCGATCACCATGCCGAAAGCCTGGTTCGCCATGGATTCGAGATAGGGAAACAGCGCGCCGCCCGCGACGTCCGGCGGAAAGTCGAGGTGCATGCCCCAGGCGGCAACCGTGGCCTTCACCCTGGGGTCATGGAAATGCGCATCCGCCCATGTCCTGACCGGCATGGTGAGGAAGCGCAGCATGTCCATGGTCCAGGCCGTGCCGTTCTGCCGCCACGCCTTCCAGATCACCTTTGCCACCGCAAAGGACGGCATGACATTGCCGAGCAGCCCGAAGATGTGCGGGGCATCCGCGCCAAAGCGCGCCAACATGGCCTGCCAGGCCGCCGCATCGCGCGGGTCGATCGCCTCAAGCCGCGCCAGCGTCGTGCCGGGGTCCTTCGAGACGCCGAACCAGCTGTTGTCAGGGAAGACCGACGCGAAGCAATGGGCGGCGGGAGCGAAGGCCAGTCCATGGCGTGACAGCGCCGCGCCATGCTCGCGCAGGAAGGGCGAGCCCGCGAAGAGACTGAGGTTCATCGCGGCCACGTCATGGCGGAAGCCGGGCAGCGTCAGCT
>NZ_JBIICB010000310.1:0-4699 GCF_044239095.1 Aestuariivirga sp.
TGTATGCAGCGCCCTTGTTCCCTCATCTCCCCGTTGCGTTCCGCAACGGGTCCCTTCTTCTCCCGCTGAAGGAGCGGGAGAAGACATCAGCCGTCACAAGGATTCCATTTGATCGCCCGCCGCTCTATGTCCAATAATGAATCATCTAAGTAACTGATATAACGTTAAAAAATCTCTCCTGTTTGTGCATATGTGTAAGAAAGCGTGAAGGATGAGAAAGGATTCTGTGGAAGACAGTCAGGTCAACCGATGCTCACAGAGAGATTGGAGCGGCGGCATTCCTTTGCTCACTTCTGAAACAGAGTCCTGAGCTTGGCGGGAGCAAGAATGGCCACGCGGCCATAGCCGATCTTGATCAGGCCCATGGACTGCCATTCGCGCATCACCGACCCAGCCGTGGTACGCGAGATATTCGCCATGGCGGCTATGTCTTCCTGGCTCGCATCCACCTCTACAGGTCCCATGCGCGCGTCCGCTGCAGACCGGCATCCCCCGAGGCGCAAGAGAACAGCGGCAAGGCGCTTGTCATGTTGCCGGATCATGAGATCGGCCATCGCACCCAACGCCGTGTCGAGATGCCCCATCAACGGGATCACGAAGCATTTCCAGAATGCCGGATGGAGCTGGGCGATCTCTCCAATCGCCCGTTGCGAAACGTAAAGAAGCGAAACAGACCGCGTGGCCGAAAGGCTGACTGGCCGTGGCTGACCGATGATTGCTGGCCCCTCGCCGAACCAGGTCACCGGCCTGAACAAATGGACGGCGTATGGGCCGTGCTCGTTGCCAGCCAGGACGACTCGGATTGTGCCTGCCACCAGACCATACATGCCCCCCGGTTCGTCGCCGGCGATGTGGATGGCCTCGTTCGCCGTGAACTCTCGCAGACGGGCTCGTTCCAGAACGGCATTTCGGAAGTCCAGCGGCATCTGGCTGAGCCACCCTTCACGAACCGCCAGATCATGAGCCGTGCCCTTGTCCATTATGACGGTCTCAAAAGTGCGCTGGCGGCCAATCTAGGGTTTAAGACGGTGGTATGCAAACGAAAGAACGGCCAAACTCAACACAAGAGGGTAGACAGCAATGAACCTGCTCAAGTTCGGTACGGCTAACGTCAGTACGGTCAAATCGGCCATATCGGCATTATCGTTTTGCGCCGCCATTACTGCTCTGTCGCTGTCCTTTAATTCCGCTCCCGCGGCAGCCTCCGAAATTGTTACGCCTGAAACATACATCCGGGCCGAGACTGACCGCAGCTTCGGAAATATCGCCGCGCAAGGCGGAGGGGTGAACAAGTTCTTCTATATCAGGCAGCCCACGCCTCTCGACGGACAGACGGTCGTGCGCATGAACCGCGACACGCTTTACTCGGCCGCGATCGTGGACACGGAAGGCGGAGCAACGGTCACATTGCCGAAGTCCCCGGATGGCCGCTTCATATCCATCCTGCTGATTGACAATGACCACTACGCACCGGCCGTGCATTACGATCCCGGCACCTACGAATTGCCGAAGGACACCAAATATCTTGCGGTCGTCGTACGTGTGCAGGTCTTCAACCCGAATGACCCTGCTGAGATCGCATTGGTGAACAAGCTTCAGGATGAGGTGGTCATCAAGGCGAGCAATGCCGATCCGTTTCCGCCGTCGAAGTGGGACGCGGCATCCTTAAAGGCGCTCACGGAGCAATACGAGAAGGACTCAGCCCAGTACAGCAGCTGGAAGGGCATGATGGGCCCGCGAGGCAAGGTCGACGAGAAGACCCGCCATATCGCGGCTGCAGCCGCGTGGGGGCTCAATCCCGAATGGGATGCAACCTACCTGAATTATAGCGGCGGCCACGATTACCGGGTGTGCCACACGGCGACCTACCAGGTGCCCGAGAACAAGGCGTTCTGGTCCATCACGATCTATGGCAATGACGGCTACATGAAGAATGAGAATGCCATCGTCGGCTCGTCCAGCGTGAAGCTGAACGACGACGGCACCTTCACCGTCTACTACGGCTCGAAAGAGGTGTGTGGGGACGTTCCCAACCGGCTGGACGTTACCGAAGGCTGGAACTTCCTCATGCGCGTGTATCGTCCAGGGCCGTCGGTTCTCGACGGCAGCTACAAGCTGCCGGAGGTCGTGGAATGGAAAAAATAGCCGCAGCGTGATGCAACCTCGAACGTGCCAAGAGCGACAGCGTCCCTGCCAGAGGGCTTAAGGGCAATAGACTGCCGGCGGCCTCATCGAATGTCGGCCGTACAAAGGGTTTTGGTGCGGGCGGGGGGACTCGAACCCCCACTTCCTTACGGAAAGCGGATTTTAAGTCCGCTGCGTCTACCGTTCCGCCACGCCCGCCGTGCGGGTTGGGTCTCTACAGCAGGTGGCCTGAGTGGACAAGGAATTGCCAGCAGGCGTTGGCCGTTCAGCATGCCACGGGGCTTGCGCCCTGGCGCGCGCTCCGGCCAGGTGGACTCACCTGGTCGAAAAGAACGCGCGCAAGATCAATTGCTTGAGCAGGCTCAGTGCCCCGGCATGTCCCTGAGGTAGGGAATGTCATCGAAGCCGATCCAGCCATAGCTCATCTGGCCCCAGATCAGCGCGAAGACCACGGTGGCGAGCAGCGTGGTGGCCAGAAGCTTTTGCGGCAGCAGGGTCTGGACGGGCGCGCCCTCGTCGTTGCCCTGTTCCACCGCTTCGCCAGCCTCATGGGCATTGCGGATGCCGAAGGGCAGGACGGCGAACAGGCAGATCCACCAGACCACGAAATAGATGGCAATGCCGCTGGCGATGTTCATGCCTGTTCGAGCTCCACCAGCGTGCCGCAGAAATCCTTCGGATGCAGGAACAGCACCGGCTTGCCATGGGCGCCGGTCTTCGGGTTGCCGTCACCCAGCACGCGCGCTCCTTGTGCTTTGAGGTGGTCGCGCGCGGCGAGAATGTCGGCCACCTCATAGCAGAGATGGTGGATGCCGCCGGACGGGTTCTTCTCGAGAAAGCCTGCGATGGGCGATGCGTCTCCCAGGGGCTCCAGCAGCTCGATCTTGGTGTTGGGCAATTCCACGAACACCACGGTCACGCCATGGGCGGGCTCTGCCTGCGGGGCGGAAACCGTCGCCCCCAGCATGCTGCGGTAGACCTCGCTTCCCGTCTTGAGGTCGGGAACGGCAATCGCCACGTGGTTCAATCGTCCGAGCATTGGCATGTCTCCCTGCTGTGAGCGCCTATGTAGGGCGTCACTCCCGCCTGCTCAATGCGGCCTTTCGGCCAAGGCGCTGATGATCCAGTCATGCTGCTCTGGCAGGCGCATGCCCCGCGGCTCGAAGACATGGCGCTCGAGGAAAAAGGCTGCGAGTTTCAGGCCGTCGATCACGTCGGCGGCAGTGGCCTCGCCACTTCCTCTGAGGAAGGCCGGCAGGCGGAACAGCCTGTCCCGGAAGGGCTCTCCCGCCAGTTCCGAAACGGCCTTGCCGCTCCTGGGCGAGACAAAGGCGAGGTTCTCGTTGCTGCCTGTGGCGGCGCATCTGGAGAGGTCGAGGCCGAAGCCCAGCTCATCCAGCAGGCCCATTTCCCAGCGCACCAGCAGGGCGGGCCAGAGCGCGTCGTCGCCCATCGCGTCCAGCACCACGCGCAGCGCCTCATAGACGCGCGGGTGCGGCTCGCGCTCGGGCAGGAGCTGGGCGAGGCTGGTCATCGTGGCAAGCCCCGCCAGCCGGAAGGGTTCCTCCATGATGGCCCCGGCGCGCAGGTTGAGGGGTTCCAGCACATAGGTGCCGAGCTGCTCCTCAAGTCTTGCGCGCCACACCGCCTGCACGGCATTGCCAGCCTGCAGCACCGGCCGCTGCATCCGTGAGCGCCCGCCGCGCACCAGGCCCGGCACGCGGCCATGCCCGGCGGTAAGGATCTCGGCGATGGCACTCGTCTCGCCGTGGCGGCGCACCGACAGGATCACACCCTCGTCGCGCCATTCCATGGGCTAGACGTCGAGCCCCATGTTGCGCAGCCGCTCCTTGTCCTCGGCCCAGTTCTCGCGCACCTTCACGAAGAGGAAGAGATGCACCTTGCGGCCGAACTGCGCCTCCATCTCCTTGCGCGCCATCTGGCCGAGCAGCTTCACGCTCTGTCCGCCCTTGCCGAGCACGATGGCCTTCTGGCTGTCGCGCTCGACGAAGATCACCTGACCGATCTTGACGGAACCGTCCTTGCGCTCCTCCCAGGTTTCGGTCTCCACGGTGGAGGAATAGGGAAGCTCCTCATGCAGCCGCTCATAGATCACCTCGCGCGTCATCTCGGCCGCCATGAAGCGGAGCTGCACGTCCGCCACCTGGTCCGCGGGGTAGAGCCACGGGCCTTCGGGCATCCTGCCGCCCAGGAATGTCAGAAGGTCCTCTGTGCCGGAGCCCTTGAGCGCGCTCACCATGAAGGTCTGCTCGAAGGGATATGCGGCGTTGAACTCCGCCGAGATCTCCAGAAGCCGCTCGCGCGGGATAAGGTCGATCTTGTTGATGACGAGGACGGCCTTGGTCTTCGTCTGCGCAAACTGGGCGATGATGGCCTTTGCCTCATCCGTCAGGCCCGGCCGCCCGTCGACGAGGAAGACCACGGCATCGGCGTCGCCCGCGCCGCCCCAGGCATTCTCCACCATGGCGCGGTCGAGCGTGCGCCGCGGCTTGAAGATGCCCGGCGTGTCGACCAGCACGATCTGCGCATCGCC
>NZ_JBIICB010000311.1:0-4695 GCF_044239095.1 Aestuariivirga sp.
CTGATATCGGCCATTGGGAAACTCCTGTCTGATGGGTTGGGCTGTAACAACCACAATCCTCAGACAGGAAACCTCAGCCGTAAATGCGCTCCACACTTCTCCCGCGGCAGCGGGTTAGTTCAATCCCCCGTGAGTCAGTCACAAGAGCCCTTGGTATTACGCGCTGCTCGAGGGCAGGCGCACGGAAGTGATCGAGTTCGACGCCGGCAATGGCGTCAGGCGCAAGGTGCAATACGGAAAGACGGATATTTCCGCGCTTCGGTCCGAACTGAGCAGGCTTGAAAGCTATTGCGGTCGGACCGGTGGCCTCCGCCGCCGTTACGGCCTCAGGGCAGGAGGTCTGTGATGGCGGGACAGCTTCTGCGCCTCAGCGACCGCCTGCTCAACACGCCGCTCCTCATCCACCCGGCCAAGGCCCAGATCATCCTCGGCGCCCTGAGCGGCAGGATTGGGCTCGAGGCCAGCCTCTTCTCGGCAGAGGATGGCATGGATGCGCCGGACGCCAATCATTTCACCGGCTCCGCGCGCCGCACGGATGGCACCACATCCATGATGCGCACCGCAGATGGCATCGTCATCATCCCGGTGCTCGATACGCTGGTGAACCGTGGCGCCTGGCTTGACAGCCGGTCGGGGCTCACCAGTTACGAGGGGATCGCAGCACAGCTGCGGGCGGCAGGGCAAGACCCGGAGGTACGGTCGGTCCTGCTCGACATCTCCTCGCCCGGTGGCGAAGCCGCAGGCATGGCAGGTCTGGCGGATCTGATCCGTTCGGTTCGCCAGACCAAACCCGTCACGGCGTTTGTAAACGACATGGCCGCGTCCGCCGCCTATGGCATCGCCAGTGCGGCGAATGAGATCGTCATATCGCCTGGGCCACACCCGACACCATCGCCACCATCATCGGCCTCGTTACGCCGGTGCTGGTCTGGGCCATCCCGAACAAGAAGGTGGCCTGAGCATGAGCTGGCAGGAGGGCGTTGCTGTTGCCGTAGTGCTCCTCGGCCTTGGGGCAGGGGCGTTTCTTGTGGCGCAGCGGCCCTCCTTCTGGATCGAGTTTAGCTCACGGCTGGGCCAGGCGCTGCTGCCACTGGCGTGGCGCTACGTCTCGAAGAGGATGCCGCCGGAGGAAGAGGCGGCGTGGCGTCAGGCCGAGAGGCGGGGGCAGGGGGAGGAGTGGTTGAAGAGGCGATGGCGGCGAAGTTCTGGCCGGTGAGCGAGATGGCCAAATACTGATCGGATTTCCACTATCAGATCGACCGAGCTCGTCCGCAAAGAGGCCGACGACAGAGCTACGATCAGCCAGAAATTCTACCTTCCTCAAGTCACCCGGTTTGTCTCACGACGCTGCCGTCGGACACACGAGGCCCTGTAAGCCTCAACGCTACCTTTTGATAAATTCATCGCCGATTCACAGAAGCGTTGGAGCACCCAACCTCAATAGTGATGTCAAGAAGGAGCGTAAGAGCTTCTGAGTGCTTGAATACTAGGCTTCTTCAGCAAATTCAGCGTTGGTCAACAGGAATGTCGCACCCTCTTTCACGTCTGCTTCAAGAGCGCTTCGAGCGGTGACGCCATCTCTTGCAATGAGCGCGCTTAGAGCAGTTTTATGACGGTCCACTCTCAGATCCATTATGCCTTTACCATAGAACCGCATGAATGGGCCAATCTGCATCCACAACCTCTCAATCAAGTCTTCGAGAACTGGTTGATCCGCACTTTGGAATATCTTGAACTTGAACCTTTGATTGACTTCGAGATACTTATCCGAATTCCCTCTAACAGAAGCCGTCTCAAGTTCTACGAGGAGCTGCTGCAGTTCAGAGAAGTCCTTCTTTGTCATTTGTCTTGCCGCCCGCTCTGTCGCACGGCCTTCCAGCAAGACCCGGAGCTCGTACATTTCGTTAAACCGCGACTTTGTCAGGAGCGGTATACTGGCAGAACCGCTCGTCCCTGATAGATCGAGCGCCTTCTCGGCTGCGAGGCGAAGAATTGCTGCTCTAGCCGGCATGGCACTCACACCGAGCTCTTCTGACAGTCCTCTGACAGTCAGTTTCTCACCCGGCATAAATTTGCCAGACATAATAGCAGTTTTTAGTTCCTGATAGGTCCGCTCATGAAGAGGCGCCCATGATGTTTTGAGGTTTTTCAGTCTCGTATCAGTCAATATTCAACCCTCGACAGCCTGTAGAGGCAAACCATGAAATGCTAATTTGGGAAAACCGTTCTGACAATAGCGACTGCTCAAGCCAGCTAGGCGTCTGTTTTCTCCGGCTTCGGTGAGACCATATCTTAGCGTACCCCAATTGAACTGACCGTTGAATGTATCCGAGGAAAAGACTGGGGCGAATGCGCCGGTTGTTCTTCCGCTTCCCAGCCCAATGCGGGAAAAAATCCCTTCTTTGGTTCAACGCGTACGGAGTTGGAAAGCCTGGCCTTAGACAGAGCTACACGCACGCTAGAGGCAATGGCAAGTTGAATGACGTCGAGACTGAGTAAGCGATTTCCTTTAAGCAACAATTTGAAATTGTCGATACCCATGGGCGGCTTCTCACTTTTTTCTAGATGAGTTAGATCGCGAGTTCGTTGACAAATTTCGTCCGTAAGAAAGTTTCAAGACCTTCAATGCCACCTTCTGAACCCCAGCCAGTCTCATTGACACCACCAAAGGGAGCCTCTGGTATCGAGACCACGCACTGGTTTACTCCAATGACACCCGCATGGAGCTCGGACTGGATACGTAGAGCGCTGGCTTGACTTCTTGTAAACCCATATGCAGCGAGCCCAAAAGTTAACCTGTTCGCTTCTTCGATTGCGTCATCCAATTTTCTGAATGGTGATATGAGTGCCAAAGGAGCGAACGGCTCCTCATTCATCGCGCGACAGGTGTTTGGAACGTCACTTAGGACCGTTGGCGCGTAAAACGAACCCTTGGATCCAATTTGAGAGCCTCCGGAAGAGACTTTGGCACCCTTCTCTTGGGCATCGATAATGAGTTCATTGATCCAGGCAATGCGTCGCTTGTTGAACATAGGCCCCATTTGAGTTTCATTCGCGAGACCGTTTCCTACGCGCAAAGCAGCAGCCCTCTCCGAGAAGCCGTTGACGAAACGTGTGTATACGTCTTCCTGAACAAGGAAGCGCGTTGGAGAGGTGCAGACCTGTCCTGCATTCCTGAACTTTGCGGCAACTGTCGCAGAAAGTGTAGCCTCCAGGTCGCAATCGTCGGCAATGATCACCGGTGCGTGTCCGCCAAGTTCCATCGTGCATCTCTTCAAGGTGTCGGCCGCAAGCCTGGTAAGATGCTTTCCTACTGGCGTGCTACCGGTCAGAGTCACTTTCTTTGGAATGGAAGACGCCATCAGTCTTCGGGAAACCATGTCTGGTTCTCCGAAGATTACATTCAAGACACCGGATGGAAGCCCGGCGTCTTGAAAACAGCGCGCCAGCTCTAAGCAGGTAGCTGGAGTTTCATTACTCGGCTTGATGATGATGGAGCAACCGGCTGCCAAGGCTCCAGAAACCTTTCTGATAACGTTTGTGGCGGGGAAGTTCCAAGCTGAGAATGCGATTACGGGTCCCACTGGTTCCTTGACAACGATATGCCTCATGTTTCGAGCTCGAGGCGGTATCAAGCGCCCGTAAGCACGACGACCTTCCTCTCCGTACCAGCGGGTTGCTGAAATTGCGAATTCAACTTCCATTCGTGACTCGACCAGAGGCTTTCCCATTTCCTGCGTAAGTACGTTGGCGATGGAGTCACGTCTGTCAGACATCAAAGAAGCGGCCCGGTCCATCAAGCCTTGACGTTCCAAGGCAGATGTCCGACTCCATGTCTTGAAGCCATGGTCTGCAGCATCCAGCGCATCATCGACGTCTACGTCCGATGCAAACGGAACTTCCCCAAGCTCGCCCTCGGTGGCCGGATTACGTAGGATGGTGGCATGATGGGCGGCTCCCAGCCGCCAGTGACCGCCAATAAGCATCTTCATGTTATCGAAATGTGACACTTTTGTATTGCTCCTGTTCAGTCGTTACGAGTGTGAGCACCCTTGGCTAAGCGCTTTAGAGTGCCATCCGTCTCGTTGCGAAATTCATCGCTCATTGGGTCGAGGCTGATCGCTGTTAGTCCAGGATCCTCGCACACGGGAAATGGGAGGCCGGCTGTCTGCATTGCACCAAGCCGTGCACGCACAGCACGTCGTTTTCTAGTCTGGTGGGGCTGCGCGCGATCAAGATCGGAAATAGTCCATGGCATGTCGATTACGAAGTCACCACGGGTCTCTGCTTCATTAAGCAACGATTCGCCGCGAGCAGTCCTACAGATCACGGCATTCCATCCGTCGTTCTCGGAAGTGGGATTGCAATCGTCCCAGATGTCAAGCACAGCAATATCGGCTGAGAGACCCACTGCATCTGGGCAGATCTTGCAGCGGAAGAAGGTGCGCCAAGTGTCCTCGTTCCCCCAGAAGTCCCAGTAAGTGATCTCTTCGTGGCGACCGTCATATGTCGTCGCCGCAGTAGGGCCTGGGCAGCCATTTCCGCGAAAGCTGAAGCGCGTAAGTTCGCTTTCGTCAATGTTCCAGAGTTCAAGCTGATCACGAAATCGGGAGAGTTCCGAAAATCCGCCGCAGACCATCGCAAGTCGATATTTGCATAGTTCATCTACTCGAGGATCCAGTCTTCCGAGATTTG
>NZ_JBIICB010000312.1:0-4686 GCF_044239095.1 Aestuariivirga sp.
CTGGCGGCGCGACGGGCCGGGAAGTAGCCGAAGATCACGCCGATCATCGCGGAGACGGCGAAGGCCAGCGCGATCACCTGCGGATCAGCATTGAAGGGCACGTCCATCAGCGCCGAGCCGCCCGCCGCGATGGCAAGCCCCAGTGCGATGCCGAGCACGCCGCCGAACAGCGCCAGCACGATCGATTCGACCAGGAACTGGCTCAGCACCTGGCGCTCCAACGCGCCGATGGCGAGCCGGATGCCGATCTCGCGCGTGCGCTCCGTCACCGACACCAGCATGATGTTCATGATGCCGATGCCGCCCACCAGCAGCGACACGGCGGCGACCGCGCCGAGAAGCCCGGTGAGGATCGTCGTGGTCGATGCCATGGTGTTGGCGATCTGCGTCATGTCGCGGATGGTGAAGTCATCCTCCTCGCCCGCCACGATGCGGCGGCGCTCGCGCAGCACGTCCTCCGCATCGCGCTGGACGCGGGGAACGTCGGCGGCCTCGGTGACCGAAATCGCGATGGTGCCGATCCGGGTATTGCCCGCGATGCGCCGGTGATAGGTGCGCAAGGGCAGCACCACGATCGAATCCTGATCCGAGCCGAAGGCCGACTGGCCCTTGGGCGCCATGCGGCCCACCACCTCGCAGGAAAAATTGCCGAGCCGCAGCCGCTCGCCGATGGGGTCCTGGCCCGCGAAGAGCTCACGCGTGATGGTGTCGCCGATGACGCAGACGGAGGTGCCCGACCTGATCTCGCCATCGGTGAAGGGCCGCCCGTCGGCGATGACCCAGTCCTGCACGATGAAATAGTCGGTATGGGTGCCCGTCACCGTCGTATCGTAGTTGAGCGCGCCAAATACCGCCTTGGCCTGTTTCTGCGCGGTGGGGGCAACGCCGCGGATGCCGGTGAGGTTGGATTTCAGCGCCGCAACGTCACGCTCGTCGAAGGCGCGGCTGTCGGTTGCGCCGCCGGGCCCGAAGGTGCTCTGGCCGGGCCTCGCGATCAGCAAGTTGCTGCCGAGCTTCGCCAGGTTCTCCCGCACCTTGGACGATGCGCCCGAGCCCAGCGTGACCATGGCGATGACGGCGGCAACGCCGATGACGATGCCCAGAAGTGTGAGCACCGAGCGCAGCTTGTTCCGCCGGATGGAGGAGAGCGCGAGCTTGACCGCTTCCCACAGCATCAGGCGGCAACCCGTGTTTCGTCGCTGGCGATCAGCCCATCGGTGAAGCGGATGATGCGATG
This sequence comes from Aestuariivirga sp., assembly GCF_044239095.1. GTDB lineage: Bacteria > Pseudomonadota > Alphaproteobacteria > Rhizobiales > Aestuariivirgaceae > Aestuariivirga. Next base: position 1,238 of record NZ_JBIICB010000312.1, read on the forward strand.
GGCATAGGCGGCCATGTCGGCCTCATGCGTCACCATCACCACGGTGATGCCGCGCTCGGCATTGAGCCTTGCGATCAGCTCCATGATCTCACGGCTTCTCGCCGTATCGAGGTTGCCGGTGGGCTCATCCGCGAGCAGCAGCAGGGGGTCGGTGACGATAGCACGCGCGATCGCCACGCGCTGCTGCTGGCCGCCTGAAAGCTCTCCCGGCGTATGGTGCTCGCGGCCTGACAGCCCCACGAGGTGCAGAGCACGCATGGCCTTCTCGCGCCGCTCCGCCCTGGGCATGCCGCGGTAGATGAGCGGCAGTTCCACATTCTCGATGGCGGTCGTGCGGTTCAGCAGGTTGAAGCCCTGGAACACGAAGCCGATGAAGTTGCGCCTCAGCAGGGCGCGCTGGTCGCGCGTCAGCTTCGTCACCTCGACACCGGCAAAGGTGAAGCTGCCGCCGCTCGGCCGGTCAAGGCAGCCGATGATGTTCATGGCGGTGGACTTTCCCGAGCCAGAGGGTCCCATGATGGCGATGAACTCACCCCGCCTGATCGCAAGATTGACGCCGGCGAGTGCGCGCACCTGGCCGCCGCCTTCGCCATAGACGCGCGTGATGCCGCGGAAGGAGACGAGTGGAGCCTCCGCCGTCACGGCTGCGCGGCCTTGACGGACAGGATCACCGGGTCGCCCTCGCGCAGTTCTCCTGAGACGATCCCGGTCGACTTGCCATCGCTCACCCCGGTGTGGACCTTGACGGGTTTGGGCGCGCCATTGTCGAGAACATAGACGGTGCGCTCGCCATCCGCCGAAGGGGCCTGACCGCGCTCGCTGCGCGGAAGGCGGGGGATGAACAGGTTCATGACGCTGAAGCCCTGTGACTTCTGCTCGCGCGGTGGCGCATAGCGCAGCGCCGCATTGGGAATGGCCAGCGCATCGGGCACTTCCTTGGTCACGATCTGGGCGGTGGCCGTCATGCCGGGGCGGAGCAGCAGGTCCTTGTTGTCGACGGTGAGTACCGCCTTGTAGGTCACGACATTGTCGGTCACCACGGGCGAATATTCGATGGTCTCGATCACTGCGGGGAAGCTTTTGCCCGGATAGGCATCCACCGTGAAGGTGGCCCTCTGCCCCGTCTGCACCGTGCCGATGTCTGCCTCATCCACCGCGGCCTCGAGCTGCATGCGCGCCAGGTCCTCGGCGAGCGTGAACAGAACGGGGGCCTGAAGTGAGGAGGCGACCGTCTGCCCCGGTTCCGCGGTGCGCTTCAGCACGATGCCGTCGACGGGCGAAAGGATCTTCGTCTTGGTGATGTCGGTTTCCTGCATGGCGAGTTCCGCCTTGACCACCTCGATGTCGGCCTGGGCTGCCACCACGCCCGCTTCGGCGCGTGCCCGGGCGGCCCGCGCCGTATCGAGGTCCTGGTTCGAGGAGATGCCCTGACTGCTGAGGCGCTCGGACCGGTCGAACACGATCTGGCGCTCGGTGAGTGTTGCCTTGGCATCGACGAGGCGGGCTTCCGCCGCCGCGACCGAAGCCTTGACCCGGGCCAGCTCCGCCTCAAGCCGCTCGGTGTCGAGTTCCGCCAGCACGTCGCCTTTCCTAACGAGGCTGTTGGCCTTGACATTCACCCGGCGGATGACGCCCGAGCGCTCGCTCGACACCTCGACTTCGGTGGTGGGCTGGATATTGCCGGTTGCCTGCACCTTCACCACCAGGGTCTGGCGGGCGGCCGGGGCCGTATCGTAGCTCAGTTGCGGGCCTGATGCCGTGAGGCGCAGACCCAACCAAGCACCACCCGCCAGCAAGGCGGCAAGCACGATCAGCCACAGCAGCCGCCGGCCCCAGTTCCTGCGGCGGCTTTTGGCATCGAGGCCCAGAACGGCCTCGATCTCGGATGGTTGTGGCGGGGTCTGTATGTTCATCTATCTTCCAGTGCTTTCCAGTCCCGTAGACGCAAATGAGGGCGCAAATCCGGCGCGGATGGCCTTCGCAACACAGGGCACCCCTGATATGACCCCGTCATGACCAGCATCAAACATGAAAATGCGCCTGACGGCACCCGTCTCGCCTTTTGCGAGGACGGACCCGAAGACAGTGCGCGTTGCGGCTTCTTCTGGCTGGGGGGCTTCAGGTCTGACATGCTGGGCTCCAAGGCGGAGGCCCTGGCCGCCCTGGCGCGGGATACCAGGCGGCCTGGCTTCCGCTTCGACTATTCCGGCCATGGCGCCTCGGGGGGCGAATTCACCGATGGCACGATTTCCGCCTGGCTTGCCCAGTCGTTGCATCTGTTCACCCGCAAGGCGCCGGGACGGCGCATCGTGGTGGGATCCAGCATGGGGGGATGGCTGGCGCTGCTGCTCTACCGCGAACTCAGGATCAGGAATCCGCGCGCAGCGGACCGCATCGCCGGCCTCGTTCTTCTCGCACCCGCGGCTGACATGACGGCGGACCTGATGTGGGACATGTTCACGGACCAGGCACGGCGGGACATCATGTCGGCGGGCATGTGGCGGCGGCCTTCGCTCTATGGCGAGCCCTATGTCATCACCCGCCGCCTCATCGAGGACGGAGGAAAGCACCTGTTGCTGAAGGACGGGCTCGACGTTGCCTGCCCGGTGCGCATCCTGCAGGGCGATGCCGATCCTGATGTTCCTGCGGCCCATGCGGTGAAGGTTTTCGGCGCATTGCGCGGCGCCGATGTGACGCTGAGCCTGATCAAGAGCGGCGATCACCGCCTCTCCACACCGGGAAACCTCACGCTGCTGCGTGAAACCGTGCTGCGCCTTGCCGAGCGCGCGGATGGCATCACGATCTGATCTGCCGGGCAATGGCCGCAAGGCCCTCGCGGTAGCTCGGGTAGCTGAGACGGACGCCGAGTTCCTGCTTGAGGCGCGCATTCGAGACGCGCTTTGAATCAGCATAGAAGCTGCGCGCCATGGGCGAGAGTTCTGCCTCCTCGAAGGCAATGGCTGGAGGCACCGGAAGGCCGAGCAGACTTGCGCCATAGGCGACCACGTCCTGCGGCGGCGAGGCTTCATCATCGCAGACATTATAGGCGCGGCCTGGATCGGGCCGGGCGATGGAGGCCTCGAGCACGTTGGCGATGTCCTCGACGTGGATGCGGCTGAAGATCTGACCGGGCTTGATCACGCGCTTGGCCGTGCCGTCGATGAGCGACAGCAGCTGGTTGCGGCCGGGGCCGTAGATTCCGGCAAGCCGGAAGATGTGCACGGGAAGGCCGCTGCTGCGCCAGAGTGCGAGCCATTGCGTTTCCGCCTGAAGCCGCTTGTGGCCGCGCTCGGTGTTTGGGGTGAGCGGCGTCTCCTCGGTGACGAGCGCGCCGCCATGATCGCCATAGACACCGGTGGTCGAGAGATATGCCACCCAGCGGAACTGGCTGGCGCGCGAAGCGAAGTCATCCGCATGACGGCGCAGCACGGGGTCGCCATCGGCGCCGG
>NZ_JBIICB010000313.1:0-4676 GCF_044239095.1 Aestuariivirga sp.
TCGACCCGCCTGCCGAGAGGCTGATGTAGTTCAGGTCCGCAAAGACGCCCCACGTGCCGTTGTGGGCCTCGGCGACACCCATGGCGGCAAAATCGAGATTCTGGATGATGTCGGAGAAAGGAATGTCGATGTCTACCGGCGAAAAGCCGAAAAGCCCAACGTCACCATTGAGACCGGCAGCCCACGCATAGGGCGCAAGAGTGAATTTCCATTCGCCGGTCTCAGGGGCTGGAGCGAGATCAGCCGCCGTGGCGGGTGCCATGGTCCCGCAGGCCAAAAGCAGCATTGCGGCCGATGCCAAAATTCCATTCTTCATCGACATATCCCCAAGAAGGCTCAACGGCCCCAATCGATCCCGCCGTTTCCGTTCAAATTCTACAAGAGTTTTCTCTCGGAAACTGTCCATTTCCGCACAATTGGGAGAAATGTGACACCCTCGGCACCAATCCTACAACCGCTGCCGGACGGCGCCCAGGAGGGCGAAAGCACGGCAGGCTTCAACTTCCGTCATCCGGATGAGACATGTCCGTCATGAACCTGTCGTTGGCTTCCGATTAAGGAACCAGCCACAGGGACGCACACAATGCTCACGATCCAAGAACTCGGAAAGTCCTACGCAGGTAAGCCGGCGCTTGCCGGTGTCTCCGTCGAGATCGAACGCGGAGCTTTCGTGGGCGTGATCGGCCGATCGGGTGCCGGCAAATCGACGCTGCTGCGCTGCATCAACAGGCTCGTCGATCCAAGCGAAGGCCGTATCCTCTTCGAGGGCAGGGATGTCACCCGCCTCAAGGGCCGGGCGCTGCGGCAGTGGCGCGCCTCCTGTGGCATGATCTTCCAGCAGTTCAATCTGGCTGGACGGCTTGACGTGCTCTCCAATGTGCTGATGGGCCGGATCGGGTCGGTCGGCACGTTTGCGGCAATGATAAAGGCCTGGCCCGAGAAGGAAAAGCTTGCAGCGTTGCGGGCTCTCGACAGGCTCGACCTTGGGGACCTGGCGAGCCAGCGCGCCGAAAGCCTGTCTGGCGGACAGCAGCAGCGGGTCGCGATCGCGCGGACACTGATGCAGGACCCGCACATCATTCTGGCGGATGAGCCTGTCGCATCTCTCGATCCGCGCAATTCCGGCATCGTGATGGATACGCTGCGGGCCCTGAACCGCGAGAACGGCATGACGGTCCTGTGCAATCTCCACTCCCTCGAACTTGCACGCAATTACTGCTCGCGGCTGATCGGGATGAAGGCCGGCCAGATCGTGTTCGACGGCAAGCCGGAGGCGCTCACCGACGAACTCGTCCGCGATCTCTACGGACTAGAAGCAAACGACGTGCTGGACCTTTCGGAAGCGGCGGCACGGCCGGATGACTCGGCGGGCGCCCTTCAAAGCGCCGCCTGACACCGCCTTCCACACAACAGACCCAAAACCAGGAGCCTTGCAATGCTGACGCGCCGTTCCCTCATCAAATCCGCCGCCGCCCTCGCGGCCGTATCCGCCACCGCGACCGCCGCCTTCGCCAGCTGGAAGGAGCAGTATCCGGAACTGATCATCGCCGCCATTCCGGACGAGAACGCCACCGGCATCGAAAAGCGGTACGAGCCCTTCGTGCAGTATCTTTCCAAGCAACTGGGCGTGCCGGTCAAGCTGCGCATCGCCAACGACTATGCCGCCGTGATCGAGGGCCAGATTGCCGGTAACATCCACATCGCGCAGTATGGTCCTGCCGCCTATGCCCGCGCCTACATGAACGGCGCCAAGATCGAGCCGTTCGGCATGCAGGTCAACAAGGACGGGACCAAGGGTTACTACTCGGTCCTGTGGGTCAAGAAGGATTCACCCTACCAGAAGTTCGAGGACCTGAAGGGCAAGAACCTTGGTCTCGTCGACCCCAACTCCACGTCCGGCAACAACGTGCCGCGTTTCGCGATGAACAAGATGGGCATCAAGCCGGAAGAGTTCTTTGCCAACGTGGTCTATGCCGGCAGCCACGAGAACGCCATCATCGCCCTGCAGCAGGGACAGGTGGATGCCGCCTTCAACTGGTGGAATGACGAGAACGAGTCGATGCTCCGCCGCATGGAGCGCAAGGACATGGCGAAGTACGACGACTTCCGCATGATCTTCAAGTCCGACATGATCGTGAACTCTCCGGTGGCCATGCTTTCAGCTCTGCCGGATGAACTCAAGGCCGGCATCAAGGAGGCCTTCTTCAGCATCGCCAAGAACGACCCGGAAGCCTTCCAGGTGCTGACCGATGGTGAGGCTCAGCCCTGGGCTCCGACGAGCCATGCCGACTACGAGGTCATCGTCGAACTCAACAAGTTCGTCGATACGCTCCGCAAGCAGTAACGCCACAGTGGGATCCGCGCCATTGCGCGGGTCCCGCCTATCGCACGCTGGATCATGACCACAGCCACCGCCACACCTTCACGCCCCACGGCCGAACGTCTGCTGGCGGCATATGAGGCGGAAGCGTCCCGCCAGAGGAAGCTCTATCTCGCAGGCGCCATCGCGCTGGCGATTGTTGTGGCCGCAGCCTCGTGGCTGGCAGAGGTCGACCTTGGCCTCTTCTTCTCCAATATCCACAAGTTTCCAAACTATATCAGCCGCCTTTTCATTCTGGATTCCGGGCCGCAGACCGGCCAGCTCGTCATCTTCGATATCGCCGGATGGTTCTGGGGTTTCGGGAAGTGGCTGCGGCTGATGGCCGATACGTTGCTGATTGCCTATGTCGCGACCATTGTCGGCGCGGCGCTTGGGTTCGCGGCGAGCTTTCTTGCCGCTGGAAATCTCGGCGTCTCAGGGCCCTTGCGCTTTGCCATGCGCCGCATTCTCGAATTTTGCCGCACCGTCCCCGAGTTGGTCTTCGCGCTCATCTTCGTGCTCGCCTTTGGGCTGGGGCCTCTGGCAGGCGTCCTCGCCATCATCGTTCATACGGCGGGAGCGCTCGGCAAGCTGTTCTACGAAGTGCTCGAGAACATCGACCAGAAACCGGTGGAGGGGCTCGTCGCCAGCGGTGCATCCTGGACGCAGACGATGCGCTTCGCTGTTCTGCCGCAGGTGCTGTCCAACTTTGTGAGTTATGCTCTGCTGCGCTTCGAAATCAATGTGCGCGGCGCGTCCGTCATGGGCTTTGTCGGCGCTGGAGGGATCGGTCAGGACCTGATCGAGGCTATCCGCAAGTTCTACTACCCCGACGTATCGGCAATCCTCGTCATGGTCATCGCCACGGTTGCGATCATCGACCTGGTGACCGAACGCATCAGGCAACGCTTCATCGCGGCGGTACATTGAATGAATAAGGATCGCGGCCTGAAGACGCTGGAAGACGCTGCAATACGAACCCGGTATGCAGAGGTCTTTGCACCACGGGGCTACGCGGGGAGCCTGATCACGGCAGCGGCGCTTGCCCTTTTCGTTTATGGCCTGTGGCATCTTGGGTTCTCGTTCTCCAAACTCATCGCCGGCTTCGGCAGCCTGGGCAGCTTTGCCTTAATGATGTTTCCGCCCGACTGGGGTGACACGGCAAGCCTGTGGCGCTACACGAAGGCTCTCGCAGAGACAGTCGCCATCGCATTGCTGGGCACATTGCTGGCGGCAACGATCGCACTTCCGCTGAGCATCATTGCAGCGCGCAACGCCACCGTCTCGCAGGTGCTGCGCTTCTTCACACGGCGAGGCTTCGACACCCTGCGAGGCGTCGAGACGCTGGTATGGGCGCTGATTTGGATCAATGTCGTGGGACTCGGTCCCTTTGCCGGCGTTCTGGCCATCGCAACATCGGACATCGGATCGTTCGGAAAGCTCTTCTCGGAAGCGATCGAGGCATCGGACAAGAGGCCGGTGGAGGGCATCGTGGCCTCCGGAGGCTCCCGTCTTCACGCGATCCGCTTCGGGATACTTCCGCAGGTCGCACCTGTCCTGATCAGCCAGGCACTCTACTACTTCGAATCGAACACGCGCTCGGCCACGATCATCGGAATCGTCGGCGCAGGCGGCATCGGACTTCAACTCTCCGAGCAGATTCGCACTCTTGAGTGGCAAACGGTGTGCTTCATCATCATCATGATTCTGGTGACGGTCTCGGCAATCGACATGCTGTCAACGAGGATCCGCATCGCCCTGATCGGAAAGTCAGTGCCGCCCGTCTAGCGCGCGTTCCGGCCATTGGAAGACTTGCGCTCCAACCGTGCCGTCACCCCAACGAAAGCTGGGGTCCAGCTTTGTGTCAGCATGAACTTCAGCGAAAGCGGGATGCCAGCTTTCGCTGGCATGATGGCGAGAGTTGGGAGTTGACCTCAGCTGACTGCCCGCCGCTCGAATTGCGAAGATGCAACGGATCCAGAGCAGTCATTTCTGTACTGCCGTTGGCACGAATTTCGCCTGTCTGTCGGTGAGGACACGGCGAGCCGTCCGTTGCGGGCAACATTATACCTCAAGCTCTGCCCAAGGCCTCGCCATCAACAGTAAAGACAACAGCCCGGAAGCCAAGCAGGCCAGACCACCAGGACGCCAATCCGAGCGCAGTCGACAACCCACAGTGTAAACAAATGATCGCTGGTACATGATAAATACATGAGCTAGTGGATTGACTCCAACGTTTGGAACCCACGGTTCCGAGCTGCGATGATATCGCCAGGGTTGGCTTTCCATGCGAAGGGTTTGGGACTGGAGGCGTTGT
>NZ_JBIICB010000056.1:0-18672 GCF_044239095.1 Aestuariivirga sp.
TCTCGCTCGAGGAACTGGACCGCGTCTGCACGGCCTTCATCGAAAAGGGCGTCAGGAAGCTCCGGCTGACGGGCGGCGAACCCCTGGTCCGCAAGGGCATCATGACCCTGGTCGAGAGCCTTGGCCGCCACCTGCGCTCCGGCGCGCTCGAGGAACTCACCCTCACCACCAACGGTTCGCAGCTGGCGAAACACGCCTCCGAACTCGCCGCCCACGGCGTGCGCCGCATCAATGTCTCTGCCGATACGCTGGACGAGGCGAAGTTCCGCCAGATCACCCGCTGGGGCGAACTCCCGAAGGTGAAAGAAGGCATCCGCGCCGCGCAGGCCGCGGGCCTCGACATCAAGATCAATGCCGTGGCCTTGAAGGGCGTCAACGATGCCGAGATCCCGGAGATGATCCGCTGGACACATGGCCAGGGCATGGACCTGACCCTCATCGAAACCATGCCGCTGGGCGACATCGACGGTGACCGCACGGACCAGTACCTTCCCCTGTCGGTTGTCCGCGCAAGCCTCATGGACCAGTTCACGCTCGAGGACATTCCCTACAAGACCGGTGGCCCGGCGCGCTATGTGCGGGTGAAGGAGACGGGCGGCCGCCTCGGCTTCATCACGCCGATGACGCATAATTTCTGCGAGAGCTGCAACCGCGTGCGGCTCACCTGCACCGGAACACTCTACATGTGCCTGGGGCAGGAGGATGCCGCCGACCTCCGCGCGCCGTTGCGCGCCTCCGAAGGCAATGGGCTGCTCGAGGCGGCCATCGACGAGGCGATCTCGCGCAAGCCCAAGGGGCACGACTTCGTCATCGACCGCCGCCGCAACAAGCCGGCGGTGGCCCGCCACATGAGCGTGACGGGCGGCTGACAAGCGGGGCTTGCCTGCGCGTTCAATGGTTTGAGCATGATCCGCAAAAGTGGTTTCCACTTTTGTGGATCATGCTCTAGGCATCATCGATGCTTCGCCTGCCACAGAACACCGCCCTTCGTGCTGGCCTCCTCATGGTGCTCGCCATGGGGTCCTTCGTGGCGAACGACACGATCGTCAAGCTCGTGGGCCAGAGCCTGCCGGTGGGCGAGATCATCATGATCCGCGGGAGCGTGGCGATCCTGCTCATCGGCATCATCTGCGCCTGGAAAGGGCTGCTGCCGGAACTGCCCAGGATCGCACAGCCGAGCGTGCTGCTGAGAAGCCTGTTCGACGTTGTCGCAACCATCGCCTTCGTCACAGCACTCATGCTCATGCCGATCGCCAACCTGACGTCGGTGATGCAGGCCGTCCCCCTGGCCGTGGTGCTGCTCTCCATCGTGTTCCTCAAGGAGAAGGTCGGCTGGCGGCGGATGGCCGCCATTCTCGGCGGCTTCCTCGGCGTGCTGCTGATCGTGAAACCCTCGGTGTCCTCCTTCAACGTCCATGAGCTTCTGGCCCTGCTGATCGTCTTCGCCGTCGCGATGCGGGATTACCTCACGAAGCGGATACCGGCGCGGATACCCACTTTCGTCATCGCACTCGGCAATGCCGGCTTCGTCACGATGGGCGGGGCCGCGCTGGCGCTGGTGCAGGGTTTCACGCGGCCTGAGCCCTGGCAGGCCGGGCTTCTGGCACTCGCAGCCTGTTTCCTCTCGTCGGGCTATCTCCTCATGGTGGCGACGCTGCGGCTTGGCGAACTCAGCGGCACCGCCCCCTTCCGCTATTCCGTGATGGTGTTCGCCATCTTCTCCGGCATCCTGGTCTTCGGCGAATTCCCGGACGGGATCGCCATGGCCGGAATGGCGCTGATCGTGGCGTGCGGGCTCTATGCCGCGCACCGGGAGGCGCTCAGGACCAGGACCCTCAGTGATAGCGCCAGAACGACAGCGCCGTGAGGCATACCGCCCAGACGAGGATGCCCTTGCGCACCAGGTGATGGGGAATGCGCATGGCCACCTTCGCCGTGAAATAGCCCCCGGTCATCGCCCCGGACATCATCACCAGCGAGGGCGCCCAGCGGATGATCCCCGCCTGGGCGAAGATCACGATCGAGATCAGCGTCATCAGGGTGATCGTCACGTTGCGGATGGCGTTGGCCTGGTGGATCGTCATCGCCGAGAAGATCGAATAGATGGCGAACATCAGGATGCCCATGCCCAGCCCGAAGTAGCCGCCATAGACGAAGACAAGAAACTCCAGCAGGAAGGACAGCCAGAGCCAGCGCGACCCGTCGAAGGCGAAGTCGCGCTCCAGCTTCAGCTTGATCCAGGGCCCCAGCGCGAATGACACGGTGGCGAAGAGCAGGAGCCAGGGAATGACCAGCCGGAACGCCGCCTCCCCCGTCGCAATCAGGATCCATGATCCGATCACGCCCCCCAGGGCCGCCAGGAACAGCCTGAACCCCAGGTGCCTGCGCACCGATGTCAGTTGATGGCGGTAGACAGCCGTCCCCACCACATTTGCCGGCAATACCGCCACGAAGTTCGAGGCATTGGCCTCGATCTCGCTCATTCCTGCCGCAAGCAGCAGCGGAAAGGTCATGAAGCCCGCGCCGCCCGCCATCACATTGATGAAGCCCGCCAGCAGGCCGCCGGCGAAGAGCAGGAGAATCTGGATGATGTCCAAGGCGGCACTCGAAACGTGGAATGTTCTTATGCCGAACACGGCCGGGGTTCGGCAAGTGGCGCTCCGTTTAAGCCCGCTTCTTTCTGTGGCCGAAACAGACTAAGGTTGTTCCATGTGGCTCATCATCACCATCCTCTCACTCGTCACCCTGCAGCGGTTGATCGAACTGGTCATCGCCCATCGCAACACCAGGCGCCTGATCGACCAGGGAGGCTTCGAGATCGGCTCGGGGCGCTACGGCTTCGTGCTGGCGCTGCAGATCGCGTGGCTGCTCGGCCTCTGGTACCTGGCGTTCTACCAGCGTCCCGCCGTGGCACTGCCCTGGATCTATGCCTATGTGGTGCTGGAGGCGGCGCGCGGCTGGATCGTCGCCGGGCTGGGCAGCAGATGGACGACGCGGCTCATCGTGGTGCCGGGTGAAAGGCTGCCGGACGAAGGCTGGCAGAGCTGGATCCGCCATGCGAACTACCTCGTGGTCGCAGCCGAAATCGTCATTCTGCCGATGGCCTTCGGATACTGGTGGTATGCCACCTTGTTCGGCATTCTGAACCTTGCGCTGCTGGCATGGCGCATCCGCTCCGAGGAGGAGGCGCTGCGGCCGCTGCGTGAGCCGCCCCAGACGGAAACCGGACAGCCTCAGCCGCCGGAGCCTTCGGAACCTTCGCCGTGATCATGCCCGCCCTGGGCCACACCGCCTACGGGCACCTTCACCGTGACCTGGCCTGCCTTCTCGAAGGTGAGGGTGACCTCGATCTCTTCGCCCTTCTTGAGCGGCGCCGTGAGGCCGATCAGCATGATGTGATAGCCGCCGGTCTTCATCTCCAGCGTGCCCATGGCAGGGATCTCCAGAGACTGAACGGACTTCATCTTCATCACGCCATCAACCACGTCGGTCATGTGGATCTCCGCCGTCCGCGCGGCGGGCGTGGACACCGAGAGCAGCCTGTCGGCCTGGGACGCATGGTTCATCAGGCTGATATAGGCGGCGCCGGCGCTGGCCGTGGGCGTGGCCGAGGCACGCGCGAAGGCCTCCATGATCATGACGCCGCTGGCGCTGACCCCACCAGAGGACGCAAGGATGGCGGCAAGGGTGAGCGCGATGGCGGCTGACAGTTCGAGCAGAATGCGGCGCATGGGGGTCTCCTGGTCCGCTCTCTGGCCATTCCGTTTCCTCTTGTCACGCGCCATGGCGTCGCGGCTGATGGCCCTGGCACTGCTGGCCTCGCCGGTGGCCGCACAGGAAACCCCCGTCACGGTCGAACTGGTCCTGGCCCTCGACAGCTCGGCAAGTGTTGATGCAAACGAATTCGCGCTGCAGATCGAGGGCCTGGCGCGCGCCTTCGCGCACCCGGATGTGCAGCGCGCCGTCGAGGATCTGAGGCCGCTGGGTGCTGCCGTGGCGGTGATACAATGGGGAGCACCTGGCGAGACCCGTGTCGTGCTGCCCTTCACACATCTCGAGACCTCGCGCGATTCAAAGGCCTTCGGCTTCCGCATCGGTCTCGCCCGGCGCTGGATGTGGGCGAGCGCCACCTCGATCGCCACGGCCATTACAGATGGCGCGGCCCTGATCGAGGGCAATGAATTCGACGGTTTCCGCAAGATCATCGACATATCGGGCGACGGCGAGGACAATGCCGGTGCAGGCCTCGAATCCGCCCGCCAGGCGGCAAAGGCACGCGGCATCGTGATCAACGGACTTCCCATCATGGCCGACAGCCCGGACCTCGACCGCTACTACCAGACCTACGTGATCATCGGCCTCGACAGCTTCATCGAACCCGCACGGGACTTCGATGACTATGTCCGCGCCATCCGCGAGAAACTGCTGAAGGAACTTCGTCCGGTCGCGTCCTAACGCAGCAGGCGATCATTTGAGATTAACGCCACACTCCTCACCGTCATGCCAGCGAAAGCTGGCATCCCGCTTTGGCCGCAACACATATTCCTAGTCCCGTTCCATCGCGCGGTCAGCGGCGGTGGCTGGAATCCACCACGCCCGGCCGCGCGGCGTGTCGACATATTCGGGCCACGGGAAATCGACGGGCGGCTGGTAGTCGCACCATGGCAGGGGGTCTTCCGCCTGCTCCCTCCGCATACGGAATTCCGCCTGCGCGCGAGCCAGTGACGCCTTGTCCGTCATCAGGTCGAGGATGGTGCCCGCAATGGTCTTCGCCGCCGTCTCAACCGTGGGGTCGATGGTGGCGGGCATGCCGCCCAGCGCATTCAGCGCCCATTCGGGATAGGCAAAGCCTGGTGGCGCCTTCAGCACGGCGCGCCCGACATAGAAGCGCACGGTGGGCGCAAACCAGGTCATGTCGGTATAATCATCGGATGTATAGTGCGTCTGCCAGGACGGAAGATCCTTCCGCAGCCGCCGCTCTGCCTCCTGAGGCGGCACAAGCTCGCTGAGCTCATCGGCGAAGGGCGCAGGCATGGGCTCGAGACCGAGTTCCTGCTGCAGCTGCTGCGCCAGCTTCACAGCGCCTGCACCATAGCGCGGCGCGCCCGCCCGCTCGAGATTGCGGAAGGTGATCTCCGCCATGGCATGATTGGCAAGCCCTGGCTTCGACTTTGACACCCAGTGCCGCCGCACCGTGCAATGGGTTGCCGCGGCGGCGGCCTCCGCGTTGCGGTCGAGCACGGCATAGATGCGCTTCAGCATGGCGGCGTCCGGAGCGCGCGCGGCGAACATGATCATCGCCATCTGGGCCGCGAGATTGTCCGCGGTCGCCTGGCCACTGGCGAGGATCGTCTCGTTCAGTGTCCATGTGCCGGTGTGCGGCAGCATATGATCACGCATCATCTTTGAGAGCGTGTACATGGCGACTACGGCATCATTGGCGCCGGGCGCGCGCGCCGCCGTATGGGCTGCTGGAATGGGGGCGCCCGCTGCATCGGTCACAGCGCCCTGCAGCCAGCTCTCCGGCCGCTCGCAGAGAAACTCGTAGATCGCCGCGTAATAGGGCCCGCAATGGGTGTCCCAGCGCGCCGTGTTGCACAGGGGCAGCATGTAGAAGGGATGGAAGGAAATGATGGCGTCGAGCCCGTCGTAATAGCCCTTCGCCGCATGGATGGGCTTGGACCCCCGCACCTTTTCAGCTGGCTCCCCCATGAAGCGGATGGTGCCGGTGATCCCATGCCTTTCCATCGCCGCCTTGGCGGCGAGGGCGCCGGTAAGCGAACCCATGCCCAGCGCCGAGTGGGGGTCGGTATGCCCGCCCGCGAAGCGCGACAGGCCCTTGCGCGGCTGGCGCCAGGGTACCGCCGCCTGGCAATTGCCCGGCACCGCGTCATATTCGGCATAGGCCATGATGGCGGGGCCCGGCCCGTTCGACCATGTGGCGGAGAATGCCGTGGGCATGCCCCCCGAACCCTCCTCGACCGTGAAGCCCTCAGCGCGCAGCGTCTTCACATACCATTCGGCCGAGCGGTACTCGCGCCAGGCGGTCTCCGCGAGCTGCCAGATATGGGCATTCCATGCCGACCACCTGGCGTGGTTCTCCTCCACCCAGCGGAATGCGTCGGCGCGTGCGGCATCACTCATGACAGTCCCTCGATCAATGTTCTTGCAGTTCCAGCAAGGTCGGCCTCGCTGAACCCTGCGAAACTCAGCAGCAGCCCCTGCTGGCGGCTGCGCCCGGCATAATGGCTCGACAGCGACTGGGCCTCGATCCCGATGCTTTCAAGCCGCGTGACCGCTTCTTCGTCACTGGCACCCGCCTTCAGCCGCAGCAGCAGCATCAATCCCGCAGGGGAGGCATCGATCTCATAGAGCCTGCCATCGCCCGGCTTCAGCGCCTCGATCAACGCGCGCCGCCGTGCGGCATAGATCCGGCGCATGCGGCGGATATGGATGGCGAATGCGCCCGACGCCATGAACTCGGCGAGCGCTGGTTGCGCCATGAGCGATGGCGGCGCCCCGTGCGAGACGCGCTCGGCACGAAACCGCGGGACGAGCGCCTTTGGCACCACGATGTAGCCAAGCCGCACGATCGGCGAGAATACCTTGGAGAAGGTGCCGGTATAGATGACGCGCGCATGGCTATCGAGGCTCATCAGCGCCGGAAGCGGCTTGCCGACATAGCGGTATTCGCTGTCATAGTCGTCCTCGATGACGATGGCATCGGCCGCCGCCGCCCAGTCGAGCAGTTCCAGGCGGCGGGCCAGCGGCATTGTCACACCCGTCGGATACTGCCGTGCCGGCGTCACGAAGGCGGCGCGCGCGTCGCCTGCCCGCTCGATGCCCTTGGACACCACCAGGCCTTCCGCGTCGACGGGGACTGGCACAGCCGCAGCGCCACCAAGCGAGAAGATGCGCCGCGCCGTCGGATAGCCCGGCTCCTCGAACCACACCTTGTCGCCCGCGCTGAGAATGGCGCGCCCGATCAGGTCGAAGGCATCGAGCCCGCCCGCCGTCACGATCACCTGCCCGGCCGCGCAGCCGATGCCGCGCCACTCATAGAGATGCCGCGCCACCGCCTCGCGCAGCGCCATCCAGCCAAATGGGTCGTTGTGCTCGAGGAGCGCCACGGGGGGATTGCGCCAGAAACGCCCCAGCAGCCGCCCCCAGTCGTCATGCGGAAAATTCTCCCAGTCGACGAGGCCTGACCGGAAGGGCCGCGCCGGTTCACGCCTTTGGCCGGCGCGTGGCGGCTCCTTGCGCTGTTCGCGGGGCGCCGGGGCGAGAAGCGTTTCCGGCAGTTCAGCCGCAACCCGCGTGCCGGAGCCGGAACGGGTTTCGAGATACCCCTCGCTGAGCAGCTGCTCATAGGCCTCGACCACCGTGGCGCGCGCCACGGCGAGTTCCTCCGACAGCGCGCGCGTCGAGGGCAGCCGGCTTTGCGGCTTCAGCCGCCCGCTCAGGACGAGCGAGCGGATCTGCCGCGCGATCTGCTGCTGGATCGGCTCGCGGTCTTCCCGGTCGATGCCGATCTCGCTGGCCGATGTGCCGAGAAGTGGTCTGCTCATCAGTTCAATACTTGGACCTTTCAACCAGACCATATCGCGGGCATCCAAAGGGCACAACCGGAGAAAACGAGCATGG
The DNA here is from genome assembly GCF_044239095.1 of Aestuariivirga sp. GTDB lineage: Bacteria > Pseudomonadota > Alphaproteobacteria > Rhizobiales > Aestuariivirgaceae > Aestuariivirga. The sequence continues at coordinate 7,645 of NZ_JBIICB010000056.1, forward strand.
ATTCCCCCACCGAGAGAACACGCGTGAAGCGCCTGAACAAGCGCGCCAAATATGATGCAGAGACGGTGCACGCCATTCTCGACGCCACCCCGATTTGCAACGTCGGCTATGTGTTCAACGGCACGCCCTATGTGACCCCCACGCTGCAGTGGCGCGAGGGTGATCATGTCTACTGGCACGGCTCCTCGGCAAGCCGGATGCTGGAGGCCTGCGAGGACGCGGAGGTCTGCCTCACCGTCTCGATCATCGACGGTTTCGTGATGGCGCGCGCGGCCTTCAACCATAGCTGCAACTACCGTTCGCTGATGGCCTTCGGCACGGCCCGCAAGCTTGCGGACCCCGCCGAGAAGGAGATGCGGCTGAGGAATTTCACGGAAGCCCTGTGGCCTGGCCGGTGGAACATGCTGCGCCCGATGACGGCACAGGAACTGAAGGCCACCACGGTGCTGTCGCTCAAGCTCGACGAGGTCTCCGCCAAGGTCCGCACCGGCCCGCCGGGCGATGACGAGGAAGACTACGCGCTGCCGATCTGGGCCGGGGTCATCCCCGTGCAACAGCAGATCCTGGCACCCATTGACGACCCGCGATTGATCCCCGGCCTGACGGCGCCCTCGCATATCACGGACTTCAGGATCGGCTGACCGCGAGCCACTTCAAGCCGTCCTGCGCACCATCTCTACCATGTAGGCCGTGGACCAGCCGAAGCTCAAGAAACCGTTTGCCGCGGCGAGCGCGGAGAGCAGGCGCCAGTCCGGCCCCAGCGTGATGTCGCCGAAGCCGACGGTCGAGAAACTCACGAGGGAGAAATAGAGCGCCGGCTCCAACTCATGGAAGGCGCCCACCGTCTGGAAGGTAAAGGCCCATATCCACACCTGTATGCTGTGCACCGACATCACGAAGAGCACGCCCGTGACGATGGCCGCCGTATTTGCGAAGCGCCGGAACCGGACCCGCAAGGCGATGATGGTCTTTTCCAGCCGCCGTGAGTAGGCGCTGAACATCTCGGCCTGCAGGATGACGTTTACAATGATGATCAACGTGCCGATTGTCAGTTGGATGATCAAAGCTCCTCGACCTCCACTGCGATGATCAGGCCTTCAGCATTGAATCGTACCGTCTCGACACCATGGCGGATGATGCGCAGGCCGGTTGTTGCAGAGGTTGCCGCAAGCCGCCAGTGGGCACAAGCCGCAAGCCCCGGCAACCGGTCGATGCGCGTGTCCTCCGCCTGCTGATCGGGATATTCCGCGAAATAGGCGTTAAAAGCGGCGATGATGGCGCCGCGCCCCTCGATCCGGCCGTTGACGCCTGGCGAGACATAGACGGCGGCAGGGGCGAAGCAGGCCGCCGCCAAACTTGCGTCATAGGGTTGGAGCGCCGCATGGTAACGCCTGACCAGCGCCACGGGGTCGATGCTCATGCGCCGAATTCGCCCATGATCCTGACCCAGCTTCTGATGCCACGCCGGTAGCTCTCGAGATTGTATTTCTCGTTGGGACTGTGGATCGCATCGTCATTGAGGCCGAAGCCGACGAGGATCGAATCCATGCCGAGGATGTCCTTGAAGAACCGGCAGATGGGGATCGAGCCGCCAGAGCCCATCAGCACCGCATCTCGCCGGAACTCGTCCTTCAGCGCCTTGGCGGATTTCGCGATGACGGGATTGTCCTCCGGTATCTCGGTCGCGGGGCTGCCGCCGCCGCGGCCGGAGAAGGTGACCTTGCAGTCCTTTGGTATCAGCCCCTTCACAAAGCCATGGAAGGCCTTGAGGACCTTCTCCGGATCTTGCTTGCCGACGAGCCGGAAGGTGAGCTTGGCATGGGCCTGAGATGGCAGAACCGTCTTGGTGCCGACCCCCGTGTATCCGCCCCAGATGCCGTTCACCTCCGCCGTCGGCCGTGCCCAGATCTGCTCGAGGACGGACTTGCCCTTCTCGCCCGCGGGTTCCTTCAGGCCAACCTCCTTGAGGAATTTCGCATCCGAGAACTTGAGCGACTGCCATTGCTTCTTCGTCGCCTTGGGCAACGCGGCCACGCCATCGTAGAAGCCAGGGATCGTGACCTTGCCGTTCTTGTCGTGAAGTGCCGCGATGACCTTGCTCAGGACGCGGATCGGGTTCATCGCCGGGCCGCCATACATGCCGGAATGGAGGTCGATGCTGGGACCGGTAATGGTGATTTCCTCATGCACCAGGCCGCGGAGCCTGGTGGTGATGGCGGGCGTTTTCGCATCCCACATGTTGGTGTCGCAGACGAAGGCCGCATCACAGGAAAGCTCCTTCCTGTTGGCCTTGAGAAAGGGCACGAGCGAGGGCGAGCCCGATTCCTCCTCGCCTTCGATCAGGAAGGTGGCCTTGATGGGGAGAGTGCCCGTGGTGGTGATCCACGCCCGCGCGGCCTCCACGAACGTCATCAGCTGGCCCTTGTCGTCCGCCGTGCCCCGGCCATACATGCGGGCAATGCCTGCCTTGTCCGTCCGCACCGTGGGCTCGAAGGGGGGCGTCTTCCACAGGTTGAGCGGATCTGCCGGCTGCACGTCATAATGCCCGTAAAACAGGAAGTGCGGCATGTTCCGCGCGGCGCCCTTTGGCGTGTAATGGGCCACCACCATGGGCCGGCCCGGCGTCTTGCGCACATCCGCCTCGAAGCCCAGCGCCGTCAGGTCATCGACGATCGCCTGCGCGGCCTTCGCACAGTCCGCCGCATGGGCGGGGTCCGTCGAGATCGACGGAATGCGGACAAGGCTGAACAGCCGTTCGAGGCTGTTGTCGAAGTCCCGTGTGGCAGCATCCAGGACGGCGGCGAGTTGGGTCATGTCGTTCACTCTCTTGCAAATTGCGCGATGATGCGGGCCCAGGCGCGGGTGCCGTGCCTGAAACTGTCGACGTCGTATTTCTCGTCGGGTGAATGCGCATTGTCGTCGGCAAGCCCGAAACCGACGAGAACGCTGTCAGCGCCCAGATGCGTCTTGAAGGATTCAACGGCCGGGATCGAGTAGCCCGCCCCCATCATCACGGCCTCGCGGCCGAACTCCGCCTTGAGCGCCGCTCTCGCCGCGACCATCCATGGCGTGTCCTGCGAAACGGCGATGCCACGCGAATCGCCACCGCTGTCATCGAAGCGCGCCTTGCAGTCAGGCGGAAGCCGGTCCTTCACGAATTGCTTGAAGGCGCGGCGGATCTTCCCCGGATCCTGGCCCTCGACGAGGCGGAAGGTGAGCTTGGCCGTGGCCTCCGCCGGCAAGACCGTCTTGGTGCCTGGGCCCTGGTAGCCGCCATGGATGCCGTTCACTTCGGCCGTGGGCCTCGCCCACATCTGCTCCAGCACCGAATAGCCCGCCTCGCCCGCAGGCACCGAAAGGCCAACATCGCCCAGGAAACGCTTTGCGGGAAACCTGAGCGCCTCCCATTGCTTCCGCAGCTTCGCCGGAATGGGCTTCACGCCGTCGTAGAAGCGCGGGATGGTGATGCGGCCCCGGGCATCGTGGATATCGGCGAGGATGCAGCTCAGCACCTTGATCGGGTTCCGGGCCGGGCCGCCGTAATAGCCGGAATGAAGGTCGATGCGGGGGCCCGTGATGGTCACCTCGATCCCCATGCAACCGCGCAGCCTGGTATCGATGGCAGGCGTCTTCTCGTCCCACATGCCGGTATCGCAGATGAAGACCGCGTCGACGGGAAATTGCCTGGCGTTCGTCCTCAGGAAAGCATCGAGGTGCGCGGCATCCCCCTCCTCGTCGCCCTCGATCATGACCGTCAGGCGGAAAGGCAGCGTCCCATGCACCTTCAGCCAGCAGCGGCTGGCTTCCAGAAAGGTCATCAATTGGCCCTTGTCGTCGGCGGCACCGCGGGCAAAAATTGAATTCTTTCCGCTCTTGCCTTTCCGGATCTGCGGCTCAAAAGGGGCGGACGTCCACAATTCGAGCGGGTCGGCGGGCTGAACGTCGTAATGGCCATAAAAGAGGATATGCGGGAGCCCAGGCCCGCCGCCGGGCGGGGCATAGGACCCGACAACCAGCGGCTGGCCCGTCGTCTCACGCAGGCCTGCCGTGAAGCCCATGGCCTCGAGGTCCCGCACCAGCCACTCGGCCGCGCGGCGGCAGTCCGGCGCGTGGGCAGGATCCGTGCCGATGCTGGGAAAGCGCAGCAGCTCGAAGACGCGCTCGAGGCTTTGAGGGAATTGTTGATCTATTTCGGCGAGAACGGAGTCGGGATGAACCAAGATGCCACCAGGAAGCTTGCGGGCCTGAATCGCCGGAACAATGTCACGGCGGCGGCACCTGGGGCAAGGGTGGCAGCATGACGGCGGGCGACTCCCGTTTCCAGCTTTCACGTGACAGCCTCCAGGCGCGCGAGCCATCGGCCGGGCTGAAGCGCTTCCGCCGCCGTGGCTACCAGCGCTTCCTCGCCTTCATGGGCGACCTGGACCTTGCCTTCGTCTGGAAGCGCCGCTGGTTCATCATCACCATGATCGTCGGCTTCGCCCTCATGGCGGCCCCGACGCCCTCGGGCCTGACCGACCAGGGAAAGATCGTGCTGGTCATGTCGCTGATGGCCACCATGCTGTTCATCACCGAGGCCATTCCGCTGCCCACGGTGCCGCTCCTCATCATCGTCGGCCAGGTCGTGCTGCTGAAGGTCGACCCCACCAAGGTGGCGCAGAGCCTGATGACGGACTCCGTCCTCTTCATCATGGGCTCGCTCATGCTGGCGGTGGCAATCGTCCGCCAGCGGCTCGACAAGCGCATCGCCTGGTGGATCGTGCGCATGACGGGCACCAACATCTTTGCCATCAGCTTCGGTATCACGGCGGTGTGCGGGGTGATCGCCGCCTTCATCGGCGAGCATACGGTGGCCGCCATGATGCTGCCGGTGGGCGTGACGCTCATCACGCTCACTTCGAACGACCCCAGGAAGGTTCACAACCTCGCGGCCGTCATCCTGTTCTCGATCTCCTATGGCTGTTCGATTGCGGGCGTCGCCACGCCATCGGGCGGCGCCCGCAACGCCATCATCATCAGCTACTGGAAGGACTTCTTCTACAACCCGCTCGATCCCGCGACCCACCGCTTCCTGATGGATTACGTGACCTGGATCATCTACGCCTTCCCGATGTTCCTCCTGAGGCTGCCGATTGTCACCCTCTTGCTGGTCTATACCTTCAAGCCGGAGGTGACGGACTTGTCGCGCGCAGTCTCGCGGCTTCGCACCCAGGTCTCCATGCAGGGGCCGATGCGCGCCTCCGACTGGCTCACCATCCTCATCTTCGCGCTGACGATCATCGGCTGGGTCACGCTCTCAAACTCGCTGGGCCTCGGCGTCATCGCCATCGGGGGCGCTGCCGCCTTCCTCATCCTCGGCCTCGTGCGCTGGGAGGACATCAACTCGGGCGTCAACTGGGGCGTCGTGCTCCTCTATGCCGCAGCGATCTCGCTCGGTGTCGAGATGAAGGAAACGGGTGCCGCCGAATGGGTGGCGCAGAGCGTCTTCGAGGTCATGCGGGCGGCAGGCGCCAGCAACACCTTCGGCTTCAACGCAGCGATCTCGCTGCTGACGATCGGCGTCTCGAACACCATGACGGCGGGTGCGGCGGTTGCCGTCCTCGCGCCCATCGTGCTCAAGACCGCGGTCGCCGCGGGCCAGGACCCGATCAGCGCAGGCTTCGTCACCGCCATTTCCTCAGCCTTCGGCTACCTCACGCCGGCCGCCCAGCCCGCCTTCACCATCATCTATGCCTCGGGTTTCCTGAAAGGCTCCGACTTCTTCAAGATCGGCATCCGCATGATGGCGTTATCATTCCTTGTGCTGCTGGCGATTTCGGTGCTGTATTGGCCCCTGCTCATTCCATAGGCTGAGAGCGATGGTCTTCAAGCGCTCCACACTTTCGGACCGGCAGGAAGCCGCAGTCCAGAAGACGCTGCAGAACCTGCGCAGCCAGCGCCGGAACCGCTTCCGCATCCTGGCCTGCATCGACGGCTCGGAGGAATCCCTCGTCACCGTGCGTTTTGCCGCCCGCTACTCGGTCCAGGACAATTGCGACCTGATCGTGCTCTTCGTGCGCCCGATCGATTCCGGCCTCCAGTCCGGCGGCCTTCAGGTCAGGCTTGCCCGCGAGAACATGCTGGAGGCAGGCTTCGAGATCCCCGGCGTCAGCCACCTGAAGGAAGCGCTGGAGGTGCTGAAGCAAGAGGGAATCGACGTCTCCGGATGGCCCAAGGAAGCCCAGCGCAGCGATGCCTGGGGCGATCCCGCGGGCGACAACAAGCTGGAATTCAGGAGCCCGGAGGGCCGGGCCGTCGTGCTGAAGCTCAAGACCGCGCCCGACGTGGCCAATGGCATCCTCGACCAGTATGAGCTTGGCCCCTACAATCTGATCATCCTGGGAGAGCCGTCGCGCTGGCGCGGAGAATTCATGGCTTTCTTCGATTCCGGCATCGTGCAGACGGTCACCACCATGGCGCCCTGCTCCGTGCTGGTGGCCAGGAACAGCCTCGACAGGAAGGGTTTCTTCATCTGCACCGACGGCTCGTCGCGCTCCATGCAGGCGGTGCGCCGCGCCGCCGTGCTGGCTGATGTGACGGGAGAACCCATCACCCTGTTCTCGGTCGCGGACAGTCAGGCGGGCAAGCCCGCCGCCGAAGAGGCGGTGGCCAATGCGAAGGCGCTCCTCAAGGCCATGAAGATCCATGTCGCGGAGACCCGCGTCGCCGTCGGCAAGCCGGCGGAGGAAATCGTCGAGTCCGGCTCGCTCTACAAGGTGATCGTGGTCACGGATGAGGGCCGCTCGCATCTCGAGCGCGTCATCCGCGGCTCCACCGCGACGGATGTGGTGCGCAAGGCCCGCACCAGCGTGCTCGATGTGAGATAAGGGGCGGATTCGCAAGACGCCGGGAGGGGACCATGGCGGACTACAGGCTCTATTGCTTCGGCGAGTCGGGCAACGCCTACAAGGTGGCGCTCATGCTGGAGCTCTGCCGGCTGTCCTGGCAGCCGGTCTTCGTCGACTTCTTCAACGGCGAGACGCGCACGCCCGGGTACCGCGCCACCGTGAACGAGATGGGCGAGGCGCCTGTCCTCGAGCATGAGGGGCGCAGGCTCACCCAGTCCGGCGTGATCCTCGATTATCTGGCGGAGGTCACCCGCAAGTTCGGCCCCAAGAGCGATGACGAGCGGCGTGAGATCTGGCGCTGGATCCTGTTCGACAATCACAAGTTCACAGCCAGCCTGGCAACGCTCCGCTACCTCATCCAGTTCGCCAGGACTGGCGAAACGCCCGTCACGGAGTTCCTGCGCGCGCGTGCGGTGGGCGCCCTCAAGCTGGCGGACCAGCACCTGGCGGAGAGACCCTTCATCATCGGAAAGCGCGCGACCATCGCCGATCTCTCGATGGCGGGTTACCTTTTCTACGGCGAGGAACTGACCGTGCCCCTCGAGGACCACGTGAACCTGATGAAATGGCTGGACCGCATCCAGTCACTGCCCGGCTGGAAGCACCCTTATGACCTGATGCCGCGCGCCCGGGCATGATCCGCAAAAGTGGAAACCACTTTTGCGACAAGATCATGCTCCAGCATTTGATCTTGCGCGAGCATGATCAGGGCTGGGCTTAGCCCTTCGCCGGTTCTGCCGCGTCGAGATACTCGTCGAGATGCTCGAGGTTCTCAAAGCGCATCCAGCCTTCCTCGGTCTCGGCTTCGACAGTGCCGTCGGACAGGATGCGGGCCGGGCGCAAGCGGATGAACCGTTCCTCGACCACATAGAGTTGGCCTGGCACCGGCTCTTCATCCTCGCCATCCGGAACCTCCGGCGCCACGAAATCCTCTGGAGGCGCCACAGCAGCCGACGACTTCGGCTCGAAAGCCTGCTCGATCTTCTGGCGGGCCTGGTCAAGGGCCTTGATTGTGTCGCGTGTGGGCTCGGACACCTCCGCCACCTCGGCTACGGCTACGGCAGCGGCAGCGGCCTCGCCGGTCTTGCGGCCGAATTCGGGAATGGCCGCCGCGGGCGCGGTAGCTGCAAGGCTTGCGCCATTGGCGAGCAGTGCGCGCTGCTGATCCAGCAGGCTGATCACGCTGCCGACGCCGAGGCTCAGGATGCCGCCAACGAGCAGCAGCGCGGCAAGGTCCAGCCCGATCCCGTAGCTGGCCAGCGAAGCGGCTGAGAACAGCGCCAAGAGCCCCACTGCCAACCCCGCGGCAGCCAGCAAAATGCCCGCAATCCACATCAGTTTCGACATCACATCCTCCCCCGGCCGAACCGAATCGACCGCCGAACGTCCAGCATCCAACCCTGTCATCAACGCGGCATAGTTAACATTCCGCTACCTGCCAGACCAGACGCCCGCTTACTCCATCACGATTCGCGGTGCTGGCCGGGCGAGGCCACCCTTTTCGAGCGCCGCCCACACCTGGCGTGCCACGTCCCGGTAGAGTGCGGCATGCAGGCCGCCGGGCTGCGTCGCCACCACCGGCTCGCCTGAATCCGAGCGCAACCGGACCTCCCTGTCGAGCGGAATTTCGCCCAGGAAGGGCACGCCGATCCGGTCGGCCTCCTCCCTGGCGCCGCCGTGTCCGAAGATCTCGTGCCGCTCGCCGCACTTGGTGCATACGAAATAGCTCATGTTCTCCACGATGCCGATCACCGGCACATTGACCTTGCGGAACATGTTGAGCCCTTTGCGCGCATCGATCAAGGCCAGGTCTTGCGGGGTCGAGACGATCACCGCACCCGACAGCGGCGTCTGCTGGGCGAGGGTCAGCTGCACATCGCCGGTGCCGGGGGGCATGTCGATCACCATCACATCCGCCGGGCTCCATTCGGTTTCGCGCAGCAACTGGGTCAGCGCCGACATCACCATGGGCCCGCGCCAGATCATCGCCGTATCCTCTGGCACGAGGAAGCCGATGGACATGAGCTCGACGCCGTACCGCGTCATCGGCTTCATCTTTTTGCCCTGGGCATCGGAGGCCTCGGGCTTGCCGGTGAGGCCGAACAGCTTCGGCATGGAAGGACCATAGACATCGGCATCAAGCACCGCGACCTTGAGGCCCAGGGCGTGAAGCGCCAGCGCGAGGTTGACGGCCGTCGTCGACTTGCCCACGCCGCCCTTGCCGGAGGCAACCGCCACAAGGTGACGGATGCCCGGAACAGCGGTTCCCCTCGGGGCGGGCTGCGGCTGGCTCTGCTGGGGCTGGCTCTGCTGGGGCTGGCTCTGCTGGGGCTGGCCGGCGGCGCGTTCCGCCGTCAGCGCCACCATCGCCTTCTCGACACCCGGCATGGCGCGCACCGCCTTCTCGACGGCGTCCCTGAGGCTCTCCATGCTGCGTGCATGCTGGGGCGTGGTGGTGAGCGCGAACATCACCTTGCCGCCCTCGATGGCGATGTCTGACACCAATCCGGCGGAGACCACGTTGCCACGCCCGTCTGGTGCCGCGATACGCTTCAGCACCGAGAGAACGTCGTCCTGGGTAATTGTGGTCATGGATGGGGATTCCTTTTCACTGCAGTGCTTTAGACTGCGAACGGCAAGCCATCAAGCGGCTGTGGCTCAGGCTCAGGCCTCCTTGTTGCTGACCCCAGCAGACGCGAAGGTCGCCATGCCGTTGTGGAGGTCGGCCGCGGCCTTGACGATGCCCGCCGCCATGGCCGCCCCGGAGCCCTCGCCAAGCCGCATACCGAAGTCGAGGAGCGGCGTCATTTCCAGCCGCGCGAGCAGCTTGCGGTGCGCGGGTTCCGCCGAAAGGTGGCCGGCCAGGCAATGGTCCAGCGCATCGGCCCTCATGGCCTTCAGCACCGCAGCGGCGGCCGTCGCCACATAGCCGTCGATGATGACGGGAATGCGCTGCAGCCGCGCCGCCAGCACCGCGCCGGCCATGGCGGCAATCTCCCGCCCTCCCAGCCGCCTGAGAACCTCCAGCGGGTCCGCAAGGTGGGCCCTGTGCAGTTCGACGGCCCGGCGCACCGCATCCGCCTTGCGCCTGAGGCCATCCTCGCCGACGCCGGTGCCGGGGCCAACCCAGTCCTCTGCCTCGCCGCCCAGAAGAGCATGGGCAATCGCGGCGGCAACCGTCGTGTTGCCGATCCCCATCTCGCCAATGCACAGAATGTCACAGCCCTCCGTGGCCTCCATGCCATAGGCCATGGTCGCGGCGCATTCAGCCTCTTCCAGCGCCGCATGAAGGGTAATGTCGCGGGTGGGCTTCTCCAGCGCCAGTTCGAAAACCTTGAGGCCCAGGCCGAAGCTCTTGCAGATCTGGTTCACCGCGGCGCCATCATTCTGGAAGTTGGCCACCATCTGCTGGGTGACCGCCTGCGGATAGGCAGCAACGCCCTGGTCAACAACGCCATGGTTTCCGGCAAACACGGCCACCACGATCCGCTCGGCCTTCGGCGGATGGTGGCCCTGCCAGGCGCATAGCCACTCTGCCAGGCGCTCGATCCGCCCCAGTGCGCCAGGCGGCTTGGTCAACTGGATGTCACGCGCGCGGGCCTTGGCCACTGCCTCCGGGTCCGGCCCGGGAAGCTCGTTGAGGAGATTGCGGATGTCGTCGAAGGGCAAGCCCGTCGCTGCATTTGTCATTTGGCCGGAAGACTCCTATCTAGACCGTCAGTTCATCACAGGATTCGGGTCCGGCACACAACATGAGCGACGCGTTCGAGCCTCGCAGCGCGCATTGGGCCCGGTTCAGGCCCTTCGCGTCGTTCCTCGTCTCGCTGCGCTTTCTCACGCGGCTGCCCGTGCCCTTCGTGCGGACCGTCGACCCGCCACGCCTGAAGGATTCGATGGCCATGTTCCCGGTGGTGGGCCTGCTCGTCGGCGCCATCACCGGAGGGGCCCTCATCCTCGCCAACATGGCCGGCCTTCCCGACCTGTTCTGCGCCCTCTTTGCGCTGGGCCTCACCGCCCTGGTGACCGGCGCCTTCCATGAGGACGGGCTCTCCGATGTCGCCGATGGTTTTGGCGGCGGCGTCACGCGCGAAGAGCGGCTCGACATCATGAAGGACAGCCGGATCGGCGCCTATGGCACGCT
>NZ_JBIICB010000057.1:0-18666 GCF_044239095.1 Aestuariivirga sp.
GAGGCGCCGAAGGCCAGGAGCGCGTCTGAGACGTCCGTCGTGTAGCCCTGGAAATTGCGGCGCATGCGGCCGCTGTTCGCTGCTGCCGTGAGCTCGTCATGTTCCAGCGCGAAATGATCGAGGCCGATCGCGGCATAGCCATGGGCGCCGAGTTCGCGCTCGATGGTGGTGGCCTGCGCATAGCGCTCACGCACGCCGGGGAGATCCGCGTCGCTGATCATCTTCTGGTGCTTCTTGAACCACGGCACATGCGCATAGCCGAAGACCGAGATGCGGTCGGGCTGCAGGGATGCGGCCTGTTCGGCCGTCTTCGCCACGCTCGCCACCGTCTGGGCGGGCAGGCCATACATCAGGTCGAAATTCACCGAGGTGAAGCCCGCCTCGCGCAGGAAGTCGTTGGCGGCCCTGACGAGGCCGAAGGTTTGCAGCCGGTTGATCTTCATCTGCACGGGGGTTGCGAAATCCTGCACGCCGAAGCTGATGCGGGTGAAGCCCATGGCGGCCAGCACCTTGGCGCGCTCCTTGGTGAGCGTGCGGGGATCGGATTCGAGCGCCACCTCGCCACCCGCCGCAAGCCCGAAGCCCTTGTCGATGGCCTCCACGATCTCACCGATGTGGAAATCGTCGAGATAGGTCGGGGTGCCGCCGCCGAAATGCAGATGCGTGACTTTGCCCTTGCGGCCCCGGAAAAGCGCTGCGGAGCGGCGGATGTCCTTGAGCAGATACGCCACATAGCGCGCTGCCCGGTCATAGGAATTGGGCACCGAGGTGTGGCAGCCGCAATACCAGCACAGCTGGCGGCAGAAGGGGATGTGCACATAGACCGAGAGCGTGGCATCGGCATCGACCCCGGTGAGCCACTGATCGGCAGTGGCGCCCGGAAAATCAGCCTCGAACTGTACGGCGGTGGGATAGCTCGTATAGCGCGGAACGTCCTGGGTGGCGAAGGGGATGAGCTGAGTGTCCATGGAAGTTGACACTAGCTGTTGTGAGGTAATCCTTCATTGACCTCGATCAATAGAGGCCGGTCTTGTAGTCGCCCTCGACATCCTTGTCGGCCTGTGCGGCTTCCGTTTCGTCCACACCTGACTGGCAGGTCTGATCCAGGATGATGCGGGCGATGGAGGGAAGCTGGCTGCGGTCCTGGCGGTAATCCGGTTCCCACAGTTTTGAGCGCTTCAGCGCCTTGGCGCAGTGCATGAACACCTCCTCGATCTCGATGAGGATGCCCACCTTGGGCGCCTTGCCATTGACGGTGCACTGCGCCAGCAGGGCCGCATCGTCAGTGATGCGGGCCTTGCCGTTGAGGCGCAGCGTGTCCTCGAAGCCGGGGATGAAGAACAGGCAGCCGATATTGGGGTTGGCGGTGATGTTGGCCATGGTGTCCAGCCTGTTGTTGCCCGGCCGGTCGGGGATGAGGATGGTGCGGTCGTCCACGGCATGGACGAAGCCCGGCGGATCGCCGCGCGGGCTGAGGTCGGCCTTGCCATCTGCATCCGCCGTCGAGATGACGAGGAAGGGCGACATGGCGATGAACTGCCGCGAATATTTGTCGAGCGCCGGCCGCGACTTGGTGATGGCGAGGGGGTGGACCTCGCCGAACTTCGCCCGAAGTTCCCCCTCGCTGCCGATCATGCCGCCCTCGCGTTTTCCTTGGCCGCCCAGGCCTCCATCGCGTCGAGGCCCTTCTCGAAGATGTCGAACATCTCATGGATCTCGTCGGTGGTGATGATGAGCGGCGGGCAGAGCGCCACCGCGTCCTGGATGTTGCGCACGATGAGGCCGCGCTCCTGCATGGCGTTCACAGTGTTCGCGCCCATCATCTTCTTCAGGTCGAAGGGCCGCTTGGTGGCCTTGTCGGCGACGAGTTCCACCGCGCCGATGAGGCCGATGCCGCGCGTCTCACCCACCAGCGGGTGGTCGGCCAGCTTCTTCAGGCGCATCTGGAACACCGGGCTCATCTTCGCGGCATGCTCCATGATCTTGTCGCGCTGGTAGATCTCGATGGTCTTGAGCGAGATGGCGCAGCCCACGGGATGGGCCGTGTAGGTATAGCCGTGGCCGAAGGTGCCGAGCTTGCGGCTCTCATCCAGCATGGCCTGGTAGAGGTCTTCCTCGATGGTGAGGGCGGAGAGCGGGAAATAGGCCGAGGTGATGGCCTTGGCCATGGAGATCGACTGCGGCTTCATGCCGAAGGTGGTGCTGCCGAACCAGTTGCCGGTGCGGCCGAAGCCGCAGATCACTTCGTCCGCAATGAAGCGGATGTCGTATTTGGCGAGGATGTCGTTGACCTTCTCCCAATAGCCCGCAGGCGGCAGCAGCACGCCGCCGGCACCCATCAGCGGCTCGCCGATGAAGGCGGCGATGGTGTCCGGCCCCTCCTTGATGATCAGCTGCTCGAGGTCGTCCGCCATGCGGCTTGCGAACTCCGCCTCGCTCTCGCCGTCCTTGCCATAGCGGTAGTAGTGCGGGCAGGAGGTGTGCAGCACGTTCGCAATGGGCAGGTCGAAATCATTGTGCACCCAGGGCAGCCCGGTGAGCGAGGCGGACGCGATGGTGACGCCGTGATAGGCGCGGATGCGGCTGATGATCTTCTTCTTCTCGCGCTTGCCCCGGGCGTTGTTGTAGTACCACGACAGCTTGATCTGCATGTCGTTGGCCTCCGAGCCCGAGGTGCCGAACAGCACCTTGGAGGCGGGGCAGGGGGCGATTTCCTTGAGCTTTTCGGAGAGCTCGATCACCCCGTCATGCGACTTGCCGCTGAAGGCATGGGTGAAGGACACCTTGCGCAGCGCCTCGGCACCCGCTTCCGCGATCTCCTGGTTGCCATAGCCCAGCGCGGTGCACCACAGGCCCGCCATGCCCTCGATGTAGCGCTTGCCCGTGTCGTCATAGAGGTGGATGCCACGGCCCTCGTTGAGGATGAGCGGGCCCACCTCGCGGTGGCGCGCGAGGTTGGTGTAGGGGTGGATTACCGTCTCGATGTCGCGGACGGCCATGTTGGACAAGGGCATGCTCATTTCCTCCTGAGGTCGTATGACTATAACAGCCTAACCGCGGAAGAGAACAGTGCCCTTTCAGCCCGGCAGCGCCATGGACACAATCCTAGCCGTTCGGGAAACGATAGTCGTGGAACTGACGGCGCAGTTCAAGCTTGGAGATCTTGCCTGTTGCCGTGTGTGGGATCTCGTCGACAAAGGCGACGTCGTCCGGCATCCACCATTTGGCGATCCTGCCGTTGAGATGGGCGAGGACGTCCTCGCGGGTGATGGAGGAGCCGGGCTTGCGGACGATCACCAGAAGCGGGCGCTCGTCCCACTTTGGATGGGGCAGGCCGATGGCGGCAGCCTCGTGAACGCCGGCACAGCCCAGCGTAATGTTCTCGATCTCGATCGAGGAGATCCATTCGCCGCCGGACTTGATCACATCCTTGGCGCGGTCGGTGATCTGCATGTAGCCGTAGTCGTCGATGGTGGCGACATCGCCCGTGTCGAACCAGCCTTCGGAATCGAAGGCGCTGAGGCCTTCGCCCTTGAAATAGCTTTTTGCCACGGCGGGGCCCTTCACCTTCAGGCGGCCGAAGGTTTTGCCGTCATGGGGCAGCGTGTTGCCCTCGTCATCGGTGATCTTCATGTCCACCATGAAGGGCGGGCGGCCCTGCTTGAGCTTCAGCGTCCACCAATCCGCGGAGGAAAGCTCCCCCGCGCGGCCCGACTGGACGCCGAGCGAGCCGATGGGGCTCATCTCCGTCATGCCCCAGGCGTGGATGACGTCGGTGCCGTAGCCTTCGACGAAGGCCTTCATGATGGATTCGGGGCAGGCGGACCCGCCAATCACCACGCGCTCGAGATGGGGGAGCTTCAGCTGCGGATTTTGTTCTAGATGATTGAGCAGCATCAGCCAGACGGTGGGGACCGCGGCGGTGATTGTCACCTTGCCCTCGGTCAGCATCTCGTAGATCGAGGCGCCGTCGAGCTTGGGGCCGGGCATCACCAAAGCGGTGCCGGAAAGCGGGGCTGAGAAGGCAATCGACCAGGCATTGGCGTGGAACATCGGCACGACGGGCATGGCGGCATCGCTGCTCGACAGTGCCATGGCATCGCCCAGCGCGCACATGAGACCGTGCAGCACGTTGGAGCGGTGCGAATAGAGCACGCCCTTGAGGTTTCCCGTGGTGCCGCTGGTGTAGCACATGCCGCAGGCTGTGTTCTCGTCGAATTCCGGCCAGCGGAAATCCGGATCACCTTCTGCGATGAGGTCCTCGTAGCAGACGGGGTTCTTCAGCGTGGTCGCCGGCATGTGGGCGGCATCCGTCATGATGACGAAGCCCTTGATGCGGGGCAGGCTCTCCTGCAGCTTTTCGAACATCGGCACGAAGGAGAGATCGGTGAACACCCACTGATCCTCGGCGTGGTTGATGATGTAGGTGAGCTGCTCGGTGAAGAGCCGCGGGTTCAGCGTGTGGACAATGGCGCCAAGCCCCATGACGCCATACCAGATCTCGAGGTGGCGCCAGGTGTTCCACGCCATGGTGGCGATGACGGAGCCCATCTTCAGCCCCAGCTTCCTCTCGCAGGCCGAAGCCAGGGCCCGGGCGCGGCGGCTGAGTGCCGCGTAGTCGGTGCGGTGGAGAGGGCCTTCGACGGAGCGCGAGAGGATAGGCGTTTTGCCATGCCAGCGCGCCGCGTGATCGAGTACGCGGTGAACGAGCAATGGGAATTCTTGCATCAGGCCGCGCATGTGGGTTTGTCCTCGATGTTCCGTTCTCCTCTCCCCCACATGCGTGGGGGAGAGGAACTGCCCGGAGCTTAGCGGGAAAGAGAGGGTGAGGCCAGATGAGGGCCAGGTCAGCTTCTGGGATCAATCGGCGTGATGGCGCCGAGGCCCAGCACCTGCTCGATGAAGCGAGCGCCCGCGAGGAGCTTTGCCTCGCCCCGGCCGGGCGCCACCACCTGGAGGCCCACCGGCAGGTGGTTGCTGGTGAAACCGCAAGGGATGGAAATGGCGGGAGAACAGGTGAGGGTTATGGCGTGGACGATCATCAGCCAGTCGACATAGGACTCGAATGTGACGCCGTTGCATTCAGCCACATAGCGCTGCTCCACAGGGAAGGGCGGGACGATGGTGGTGGGGCAGAGCAGGAGATCGTAGGTCTCGAAAAATTTGCGCATGCGGCGGAACATGTCGCCGCGCTGGGCCTCGGCCCGGGCGATTTCAGCGCCGGTGAGGCTCAGGCCCTTCTCGATGTTCCAGACGACTTCGGGCTTGAGCAGGCCGCGGTGCTGGTCAAGCAGCGGGCGCATGTTGGAGTAGGCGAGCGCGCGCAGCGTCTGGGCGCATTCGCGGGTTTCCTTGAGATCGGGGTGGGCTTCCTCGACGATCACGCCTTCGGCCTCAAGCTTGGCGGCGGCCGCAAGCACAAGCTCTGCGACGGCGGGATCGACGGGCGGGAGGCCGAGATCGCGGGAGACAGCGACGCGCTTTGGCTTCCAGCCGGAGCGGGCGGCCTTCAGGTAGGAGGTGCCGTCCGAAGGAAGTGACAGCGGGTCTGCGGGCTCCTCGCCCACCATGGCGTCGAAGAGGAGGGCCAGATCCTCCACGTTGCGCGCCATCGGGCCTTCCACCCCCAAGGTGGAGTCGATCTTTGAGAAGACGCTTGCCGCCACACGGCCGGGCGAGGGGCGCATGCCGGCCACGCCACAGAAGCTGGCCGGGTTGCGGAGCGAGCCGCCGAGGTCTGAGCCATGGGCGGCCCAGGCCATGCCGGTTGCCAGCGCCACGGCGGCCCCGCCGGAGGAGCCAGATGCGGACATTCGTGTGTTCCAGGGGTTCAGCGTGGCGCCGAAAACCTCGTTGAAGGTGTGGGCGCCCGCGCCGAATTCGGGCGTGTTCGACATGGCGTAGATTACGCCGCCATTGCCCTCGAGATGGGTGACGAGGAGATCGGAGGTGTTTGCGATCCTGTCCTTGAAGATGGGTGAGCCCTGCGTGGAGCGCACGCCTGCAACATCCGCCAGGTCCTTGATGGGCACGGGGAGGCCCGCCAGAAGCCCGCGTTCCGACGGCGGTTTTGCCATGATCTGCCGGGCTTGGGTGCGGGCGCGGTCGAAGCAGAGGGTGGGCAGCGCGTTGACCTTGCCGTCAACCCCGGCCACCCTCCTTTCCAGTGCGTCGAGGCAATCGAGCGGGGTGATGTCACCGCTTCTCAAGCCCTCCACGATGGCTGTGGCGGTCATCCGGATCAGGTCTGTCATGTAATTCCCCTTCTTGCGCCGGGATGAAATCCGTTTGCGGCACCCCCGTCAACGGGCTTAAAAGGCCGCCCAGTCATACCTCAGGAGAGCATCATGAACGCACCGGTCACAGCAGCCCCAGGCATGAACAAGCAGTGGGTGGAACGCCGCGCCAAGGCGGTGTCCCGCGGCATCAGCGCAGGCGCCCCGGTCATTGCGGCGCGCGCGGAGAATTCCGAGATCTGGGATATCGAGGGCAACCGCTACGTCGATTTCGGCGGCGGCATCGCGGTGGTCAACACCGGGCACCGGCACCCCTTGGTGATGAAGCGCGTCTATGAGCAACTCGAGGCCTTCACCCATACCTGCGCGATGGTGATGCCTTACGCGCCCTTCATCGAGGTGTGCGAGAAGCTCAACGCGGTCGCTCCCATCTCGGGCGAGAAGAAGTCGGCCCTTGTGACGACAGGTGCAGAGGCGGTGGAGAACGCGGTGAAGTTCGCGCGCGCCTATACCGGCCGCTCCGACATCATCGCCTTCAACGGCGGCTTCCATGGCCGGACACTTCTCGGCATGACGCTGACCGGCAAGGTGATGCCCTACAAGGCGAAGTTCGGGCCGATGGCGCCGGGCGTGTGGCACGTGCCCTTCCCCGTGGCGCACAAGGGCGTCACCATCGATGACACGATGCATGCCATCGAGTGGCTGTTCAAGGCGGATGTGGAGCCCTCGCGCGTTGCCGCCATCATCATCGAGCCGGTGCAGGGCGAGGGCGGCTTCTACATCGCGCCCAAGGAACTGATGGTGAAGCTCAGGAAGCTGTGCGACGACCATGGCATCCTGCTGATCGCGGATGAAATCCAGTCGGGCTTCGGGCGCACGGGGAAGTTCTTCGCCATGGAGCATTATGGCGTGGAACCGGACCTGATCACCTCCGCCAAGTCGCTGGCCGGCGGCTTCCCGCTCGCTGCCGTCGTGGGCCGCGCCAAGATCATGGACGCGCCGGACCCGGGCGGCATCGGCGGCACCTATGCCGGCAATCCGGTGGCCTGTGCCGCGGCACTGGGCGTGTTCGAGGCTTTCGAGCAGGAAGGCCTTCTGGAGAAGGCCGAGAAGCAGGGCAAGATGATCATGGAGCGCATGACGTCCATCAAGGCCAAGGGCCGCGGCATGCCGATCGGCGATGTGCGAGGCCTTGGCGCCATGTGCGCCTTCGAACTCGTGACCCAGCATGGCGGCAATGAACCCGATGCGGGCGGTGCCAAGGCGCTGGCAGCCAAGTGCCTGGAGCGCGGGCTTTTGATCCTGACCTGCGGCGTTTATGCCGACACGGTGCGCATGCTGACGCCGCTCACCGCGAGCGAGATGGTGATGAAGGAAGGCCTCGACATCCTGGAGAGCGCCATTCTCGGCAACTGATCCTGCCTTCATGATCTTGTGATCGCCGGGCCGTGGCCCGGCGATCTTCATTTCGGGGGCACCTCTCGCTATATGCCACGTCATGGTGGTCATTCTTGCGCTCATTTCCGCGCTGTTCCTGGCGCTGATCTTCGGTCCGCAGCTGTGGGTCTCGGCGACCATGCGCAAGCATGGGGCGGACCGGCCGGACTATCCCGGCACCGGCGGAGAACTGGCGCGCCACCTGCTGGACGAGGCGGGACTTTCCCATGTGAAGGTCGAGCGTGTGCCGGCGGGCGACCATTATGCGCCGGACGATCAGGCGGTGCGCCTGTCGGCTGCGAATTTCGACGGCCGCTCCATCACCGCCGTGGCGGTTGCCGCCCATGAGGTGGGCCACGCGCTGCAGCACGCCGAGGGATACCGCCCGCTGATGCTGCGCCAGAAGCTCGCGTCATGGGCCGTCAACATCAACCGGCTGGGTGCCGTGCTGCTGGTGGCGACACCGGTTCTGTTCGCCGTGACGCGCTCGCCCGTGCTGCTCTTCGGCCAGGTGGCGGGCGGATTTGCCGTCATGCTGACGACGGTGGTGATCCATGCGGTGACGCTGCCCATGGAGTTCAACGCCAGTTTCCGCCGCGCGCTGCCGGCGCTGGCGCTCGTCATTCCGGAAGACGACATGCCCGCCGCGCGCAGCGTGCTGAAGGCCGCCGCCTTTACCTATGTTGCGGCGGCGCTGACGACGCTGCTCGACATCACACGCTGGCTCCGGCTGCTGCGGTTCTGAGAGCCGTCAGGCCGCCTCGTAGCCGTCTCCGGTCCTGCGCAGCTTTCCCTGCTCCACGAGATGCTCGAGATGCGCGGTGGTGGAGAGTGCCGCAGCGCCGTGGAGTTTCGGGTCGATATCGGCATAGATGGCGGCGACGATGTCGCCCACGCTGCGCGCGCCTTGCGCCACACGGGCGCGGATCGCCTCTTCCCGCATGCGGCGGTGGGCGAGGTAGCCGCGCACCAGCGGCAGCGGGTCGCGCCGCGACGGGCCGTGGCCGGGGTGGTAGACTTGGTCGTCGCGGTCGAGGAGTTTGCGCAGCGAGGCGAAATACTGGCCCATGTCACCATCGGGGGGCGCGATGACGCTGGTGGCCCAGGCCATCACATGGTCGCCCGAGAACAGCGCCTGCTCCTCCCGCAACGCGAAGCACATGTGGTTCGACATGTGGCCGGGGGTGAACAGCGCCTCCAGTGTCCAGCCCGGGCCGGTCACCGCCTCGCCCTCTGCGAGCGTTACGTCGGGCATGAATGCGTGGTCGATCGAGGCATCGAGGCGGAGGCCGGTTTCACGTGGCGGGGAGACGGCTCCCTGGGCGCAGACCGTGGCCCCCGTCGCCTGCTTGAGCCGCCGCGCGAGGGGGGAATGGTCAGCATGGGAATGGGTGACCAGAATATGCGTCACCGTCTCGCCCCTCAGGGCCGCGAGGAGGGCTGCGAAATGAGATTCGTCGTCCGGGCCTGGATCGATCACCGCGACGCGGCCGCGGCCCACGATGAAGGTCGAGGTGCCCTTGAACGTGAAGGCGCTTGGATTGTTCACCACGATGCGGCGCACGCCCGGTGACAGCGCGACCGCTTCGCCGGGGGCGATATCGAAGTCGCGATCGAAGGACAGGTCCGCCATGGGGGCCTCCTTGAATGTCAACGGCGCGGGGCCCTGGGGGCGCCCGCGCCGCGTCTTCCTGATTGGTCGGAGTGAGAGGATTCGAACCTCCGACCCCCTGCTCCCGAAGCAGGTGCGCTACCAGACTGCGCTACACTCCGTCATTGGTCCGCGCGGCTTATAGCGGCGCTTCAGGGACTAGGCAAGCACTTGATCCCCAAGCGGCCAGCCGCAGGGTCAGCCCTTGGCTTTCCGGCTCAGCACCTTGAGCGTCTCGGCCGACATCCGGGTAAAGGCCTTGCGGGCAAGCGGCGTCAGCCGCACATGCTTGGCCCTGCCGTCATTGGGGTCCGGAACGCACTTGATCCATCCCGCCTGCTCGAGCTCCGCGATGCGGGAGTATACCGTTGGCGCGGTGCCGAAGCCCGGCCCCTTCACCACGTCCGATACGTTCAGGGTCTTCTCCTGGGAGTCCGCATCGCCGATGAAGGTGAGAATCGACCTCGAGGAGAGATCGAGCTGGTCCATTCCCGTCTGTGATTCAACTATTCGAATCGCACGATTGATTTGGAAGATCAGGTCATCAGAACGCGACATCAAAGTATCCCGCAAAAGTAAAACAAAGCAACGCCGAGGGACCATAGTTTAGGCCGCTGCAAATCCCAAAGATAGTGAATAAACAGGTTTTCTGGAGCGCTTTTCGAAGATTTTCGCTGCTCAGTCAGCAGGCAGGCCATATTTGGTGGGAGCAGCTTGGCATAGGGTTGTACTGGTCTTTGGCGGCCGGAGGCCCGGGCGCGGCCAGTCACGGGGCGGAATGCGTGATTCGTCCACCGGACGGCGGGTCCCTGGCGCTTTCAGGCGGCCGGAGAGCCGCAGACTGCGGCCGCACAGGCCTCTAGGCAAGACAGATTCCTGTGGCTATAGGGAACCTCGCTGCTGGGGCGTCGCCAAGCGGTAAGGCAGCGGATTTTGATTCCGCCATTCGGAGGTTCGATCCCTCCCGCCCCAGCCAATCCTCCCGCAGCGAAGCTTGAAAATGAGGCCTGCCGGAGAACCCTCCGGTATTTCCGTGGGTTAACGGCCGAAGCCGGCGGCACCTTCCTTTCAGAGACTCGCCACGCGCGGATGCGGATGGAAACGTATCCAATGACCCGAGAGCATGATCCGCAAAAGTGGAAACCCCTTATGCGATAAGATCATGCTCAAGCGATTAGCCTTGCGCGTGTTCCGGCCAGAGCATGGGCTCAAAACTGTTCAATGAATGAGGCCAGATCAGTTAAGCAGCCGGGCGCGCTGCTCTTCCCAAACTGCCGGGGGTGGGCAGGCCTGCTTGAACCTTTCGGGGATGAGGGACACAGGATCCCTCCCGTCGATATCGGTTGCGAGGAAAGACAGGCTGATCTTGATGCTGACATCGGATGCTGTGACGCCCGCTGCATTGGCCAAGGTGGCAATGGGCGGCAACTGACCATCGCCTCGCCCGCAGGATTTCGCCACTGAGCCGAGGATCGGCTTCCTGGCTGACGGCGGTGTGCGCCTTTTCGGTAATCCGCCGGGGGTCGAGCATGCGCAGGTTCATCATGCCGCGGACACTGGTGGTTCTCCGGTCTGGGGTTGAGGCCGCAACCAGACTCTATCCGGAAATCCCGGTGACCACCGAAAGCCGTTCGCTGCGGCGGTTGAGTACCGGCATTTGATGGCGCGGGTTGTAGCTGAAGCGTTCAGGTTCCTTTGTCCACTGCTTGCAGATGAACGCGTGTGGCTCCGTGGCAGAGCTCGCCCAGGTGAAATGCCGACGGGATCGCGCCTCTGCCGCTGGACCGAACGGGCCAGGTTTTCGTGGCCGGTCAAGCTCTCCCGATAGCCCGCCTGCTCTTTACCTGCCTGAAACATCCAATGCCTTGCTGCCGGGTTCCAGATCATCAGCCTGCGTGGGGCGGATGGTCTGGTGCTGGATGGCGCCGAAGCCGCCTGGATTCTTTTTGCAGACTTACACGAAGCACCATAACAATCGCCACGAGAGAGGATCCCGCCAATGACCAACCTTCTTCCCCGCCGCGCAGTCCTGCGCGGCATGCTTGCTGGAACCGCCGCCCTGACTTTTCGCTCCCCCGAGGCCTATGCTCAGGGTCTCTCCGAAGTCGTCTGGGCGAAGCGGCTTGAGGCCAACCTCTTTGACCCCGCTACCTCGCTCAATGCCTCGTCTTGGGAACTCTTGCACATACTCTACGACGGGCTGACCGAGTTGGACGAGAACATGGTCCCTGGCCCAGGCCTTGCCACCGCATGGGAGCAGCCCGATCCGCTCACCTACCTCTTCACCATCCGCGAAGGGGTGAAATTCCATAATGGGCGCACCATGACACCGGCCGACGTGGCGGGCAGCCTCAGCCGCATGATCAACCCAACAACCGGGTCGTTCTTCGCGAGCCAGATGGGCAAGATAACCAGCATCACGGTGGAGCCCGACAACCGGGTGAAGATCGTGCTCGCTGAACCATGGGCGCCGCTTCTGGGGGCGCTGTCGTCCACCATGGCGTCCATCATCCCGATGGAGGAGCTGGCGGCAGGTACCTTCGACCCGTCGACCCAGTTCAACGGCACCGGGCCATACTTCGTCGAAAGCCACACGCAGGGTGACAGCTGGGTCCTGGTACGCAATCAAGGCTACTGGAAGAAAGGGCAACCGGTTATCGACCGCGTAATCGTTCGTATCGTCCCGGCCGAGCAGTCACTCATAGCGGGCCTGCGCGACGGCTCGATCCACATCGCTCAGTTTGACGCATCACCCGATGCGGCGCTGCTGCTTGAGCCGGTTGATAACTTGGAAATCGTGCAGAACCCGCAGGCGAATCTCTTCTGGATGATTCTGAATGCGGTCAGTGAGAACTCGCCATTTCGCGATCAGAAGGTGCGGCAAGCCGTCGCCCTGGCAATAGACCGTGACCGTCTGGTCAACGCCGCCATGGGCGGCAACGGGGCGCCGTCGAGCTACCTGCCCCCGCTATTCAACGCGTGCGACACATCGAAGCTAAGTTTCTTCACCCGCAACGTCGAGCGTGCCAAGGCCCTCCTCGCCGAGGCCGGGCAGGAGGCCCTCAGCTTCGAACTGATCGCCTCGGCCGGGGCAGCATGGCAAGCGATGGGCCAGGTGATCCGCGGCAGCCTCGCCGAAGCCGGGATGAACGTGACACTCACCTTGCTGGATGAGGCTAAGCTGATCAAGCGCATGCTGGTCGACAAGCCCGCCTCGATGGATGCTGTGATCAGTTGGTATGCGGGCTATTCCGACCCCGTCATGCTGCCCCTGTGGTTCATCCCTGAAGTGGCAGGCTTCACCGCAGGCTATCAGGCCCCAGACCAAGAACTGACAGACCTTATAAACGCGAGTTGCCGTATCGCCATCGACGACCCTGCGCGGCCCGCCGCCCTGCAAAGACTCTGTGAGGCGCTGGACGCCAATGCCAACCAGATCCCGCTGATCACCCGCGTCGAAACGATGGCCTATCGCCGCGACCTTCTGGCCGCGAACGGCCTTTCTCACCGTGATGGCTATGCAGACAGCGTGCGCAGGATCGAGACCTGGAAGATGAGCTGAGCGCAGTGTGCTGGGTTCGCGCTCTCCCGTGATCTGCTCCAATGCGACATCCACGAGGTGCATCTGCTCGACGCGGACAATCTGCTCCTCGCCGATCCCGCGGCCATTCTGATCACCCCGCCTTTGCCGAAGCGGGAGCCATGTTCTGGCCCGCCCTTTAACCGTTGGCGCCAGTCATACACTTGCGAACGTGTTGCCCCATACCGCTTCGCAACCCCGGAGACAGATCTACCAGGCCGAAAGCTCTCCGCTGCTTCCGCCTCGTCGACGAGACCTCCATTCTGCCGTCCACTGCCATGATCAGAAACCCAATCCAAAACCGGATCCACTTCTCTGATGCGGAAAACGGTATCGCCCGAATGGGCGCGGTGTTGCCGGGCACCGGCTTGTACCCTCTTCGTTGCGGTATTGGTTGGCGGTGACGGACAATCCCGTTTGCGCCTTGAAGCAGATGAAGCCGGATTGGCTCAGGACGATGGGAAGTGCAGAGGGTGCGTCCAGTTCCGAGCATCGGCAATGCGTGGCCAGAAGTGTTAATGCATGATCCGCAAAAGTGGAAACCACTTTTGCGATAAGATCATGCTCAAGAGATTGATCATGCGCGCGTTCATTTCGGCCATGTGATTCCACCTGGTTGGAACGCGCGCGAGAAGCGCTGGGGTTCCTCCCGGAATCAAGAAACGCCTTTCTCGAGAGTCGATGCAAACGCCGATGATTTGCAGCAAGGGGGAGAGATTTTCCTGAAGTTGACGTTTGACGTGTAACCAAGCGGCCTGCGCGGCGATCTCCGAAGTGACCTACCTGTGGCCGCTGGGCAGGACATAGGTACCGTTATCGAGACCGATGCTCAACGGCACCAGCGCACGTACGATGGAAACTAAAACAATCTTATGTGATATTCTGAATATATTGCCCGCACAGTTTTTTCGCCTCGGATACGGTGTCCGAGGCGGCATGACAGCGAAGCTCCGGAGCATTTACTGAGGGACGGAGGTGGACTGTGCCGCCCGTGGCGAAAGCCGCGCGCAGACCATCGATCGGGCTCATTGCCATCTGGTGACCCAGGCTGATGACTTCGAGCTACGGCGGTGGCTCTCGATTGGTCTGACGGGGGTCATGGAAGGCCTTCACGCAGGGCAGAACCTATTCCGGCGGTGACGCTCCTCGCCCGGCGGCCGCCTTCTCCGCGGCGCGCTGGGTAGCGATCGTTCATGCACCTCCGGGCCTCTGCGGTTCCATCACCAAAGGTGCTGTCCCAGCGGCCAAGTGGCAGCATGCCGTCGCCATCAGCCCAGAGCCCGGGCGATTTCCCGGCCGACAAGCTCTGCCTCCCCTGGCTTCAGGCACATCGGGTTTACCGTTACGATGCCACGATCACGCTGAGCCGGATCAAGCGCAATTCCCGGTGTGCCCCTTTGAAGCCGCAGACAGAAGTCCGTCACGCTGCCATGTCCAATGTCGAGTGTGATCTCCACGGTGGGCACCGAACCGATATCGTTCCCGCCTGTGACTGCGATGTGGTGGCCATGCAGAGCGAGAGCAATGGTCTCACAATCCTTGAGCCATCTTGAGTGCCGGGCTTTGTCACCTTCGGCAACAAACATGCGCAGCGCGGTGAGAAGTCCGACGATTTCTTCCTTCCCAGCCTTGCAACTCCGGCCAATGCCGTGCAGGGGCGTACCCTTGAGGCGGCTCTTGTCGATGAGTGCAGCAGGCGGAGTCCACATGTCCTGATAGATATCGAGGTCAAGGTGCTGGAGGGCAGCCGCCATGACAAGATCCCGCTTTCCGGCGAGGATGCCACTCGCCTGGGGCCCTCCAATTGCCTTGCCACCTGAAAACGCGACAAGATCCGCGCCCTCCAGGATGAAGCGGCGCAGATTGTCTTGCGGCGGCAGCTGTGCTGCCGCATCCACCATTACCGGGACTCCCCGGGCGTGTGCGACTTCGGCGATCTCCTGGAGGCTGGGGCGGGCATGTGTATCCGCGACATAGAGAACAGCGGCGGTCCGATCGGTGATGGCATCGTCAATTTCCCAGCCCTCGGCGTCGCGAACTCCTGCACCCGCATAGCGGTCCGGCAGACCCACCTCCACGATCCGCATGCCTGCGGCCCGCACGGCGTGATCATAGAAGTTGCGTTGGCTTCGTACCATGATGCATTCATTCTTCATGCCGGTTGTATCAGGAAGCCTCGCCATCTTTCCTGGATCAAGTCCCGTCATTGTCGCCGCCGCTCCGATCAGCAGGCAAGCCGAGGCTCCCGACGCGATATATCCTGCCTCTGCACCCGTGAGTTCCGCGATCTGTGCTGATGCCACAGCCTGCAGCTCCGCGATGTCGACGCAAGATTGGGATGCCTCCACCATCGCGGCCGACACCTCGGGACGCATGATGCCCCCGGATAGCCTCGTTGCGGGACCCTTTGCATTGACAAGGGTCTTGATACCCAGATCGCGATAAACAGACATGCGGCCTCCTCCAACCATAATTGGCGCAATTGCTATCAGACCACAAGGGTTTCACGAGCCTCGCCGGCTCCTCCGCCGAAGAAGAGTGTCACGATAATCTCATCGATCGAAGTCGCAAAGGCAAAGTGCAATCCTGAGCAGCTTCTGACCGGGATAGTGGACAATGCCCTGAGCATGAACGACAAAAATGGAACCCATTTTTGCGATAAGATCATGCTCATGTCGGCCAGGTGATTCCACCTGGTTGAAACGCGCGCGAGAGCGGGGGCTGTCAGTTGAGATCACTGGAATATCTGCACTCCATTTTTCCCGTCATCCCAGCGCAAGCTGGGATCCCGCTTTCTATCTGCATGTGCTGCAAGAAAGGTGGGGTGCCAGCTTTCGCTGGTATGGCGGCGAGAATGGGGAGCTGATCTCAACTGACCTTCCGCCGCTCTAAAGTAATCAGCACGTTATTGAGAGAACCTTGCTCCAGTATGCAAAGATATGGGCAGCAGAAGCTGTTTCGCCGCCCATTATTCCCTTGTGATCGTACCCGGCGAAAACAGTGAATCCACTGATCGATTGACAACATGTTAAGACAAGTATACAAGACCAACATGTTTCGATTGAGGATCTGGCATGAAGGCTCTTTCGGTCAGCAAGGTGCGGCGCTTTGTTCAGAAGACTGGTGCGTCCCCTGTCTACCGGCAGGTTGCTGACCTTCTTGAGCGTGACATTCAGCAGGGTTCTTCGCGGAGCGAGAGAGCCGCATTGCCATCTGAAAATGAACTGGCAGCGGAATTCAAAGTGTCTCGTGTTACAGTGCGTCAGGCGCTGGACGAACTTCATCGCAAAGGCCTGATCTATCGCGAGAAGGGCCGGGGCTCCTATGCGCGTTCACAGCACATTGGTGGCGTAACCGGCTTTGGAAGTTTCACCTCCGAAGTCGAGAATGCGGGATCAAAGCCAACTTCACGCGTTGTGAACTTTGTGAAAGTCTCCAGCTTGCCTGACGGCATGAAACGCCACCTCGCCAATCTGCCGCCGAATAACAGAAGCTATCATTGCCTGGCTCGTGTGCGTTGTGCTGACTCAAGGCCCGTGGCCTACGAAGAGACCTATCTGGACACGGAAACCTATCCCGGGCTTGAACGGGCCGATGTAGAAAATGGTTCTCTTTATGCGGCCATGCTACGGATCTGGGGCTATCAACCGGCTTGGGCCGACGCGGCGATCGAACCCAGCGTGGCAGATGAAGCAATCGCCAAGCATCTCGGCATCAAGGTGGGGGCACCGGTCGTCGTTGCCTGGCGCGTTACGTCTAGCGAACAAGATGAAGTCCTGGAATATGTGAGATCCGTCTACCGCGGCGATGGCTTTGCCTTGACCGTCCGGCGCCTCAAGATCTCTTGAGGGCCACAGATGAAGCCGGACCTTCCAGCACTGGGCATTGATGTGGGCGGCGGTTCTGCCAAAATCGGCATCGTGTCACCAGCCGGTGACGTGCTTGGACAAGATACCGTTGCAAGTGATTCAGCAGTTTTTGCTTCTGTGTTGCTGGACCGCTATTTGGAAGCGGCGCGGCATATGCAAACGTTGCTTGGAATCAAACAGCTGTGCGGCATAGGCATCGGACTGCCGGGGCACATTGACTTCGCGAAGGGCGCCACACGGCTTGGCAACGTGCCGGCGTTGGATGAGTTTCCGATTGTCGAATACGTGAGCGCCAAGTCCGGCAACAAGGTTTACATCGAAAACGACGCAACACTGGCCGCCGTGGCCGAGCATCGCTATGGCGTGGGGCAGGGTAGCAACCGATTCCTCACCGTCGCTCTCGGCACCGGAATTGGTGTGGGCTTTATTGAGAATGGCAAGCCAGTCCACACTGCCAATGGCACCATGGGTGACATCGGTCATGTGATTGTTGATCCAACAGGCAAGCGCACATGCCGGCAGGGCTGCCATGGCTGCCTGGAGTCTGTTGCTTCCGCACTCGCTCTCGAAGACCGCTACCAGGCCTTGCGTGGCAACTCCGATGACAAAAGGCTCAGCTCCTTGTTTGAATCTGCCCGGGCAGGTGACTTGGAATGCGGCCAGATCATTCAGGAAGCAGCGCTGTTCATTGGTGCGGCCTTGGTAACGTGGATGCATATCTTTGCGCCTGATCGCATTGCCTTTGCTGGCGGCGTCAGCGCGGCAGGCGAAGACCTGCTCAGCCCAATCAGAAAGACGGTCACGCGCCTCGCCATGGCTGACTACGCCTCAAGGGCAACCATTCTTCGGGCGAAACTGGGCAGCCAGGCTGGTCTCGTCGGTGCTGCGGCGCTTTGTTTCCCCATTCAACACAATGAACGAGTTCAACCATGACAGCCTCATACCTTGATGAGATCCTCGAACAGCCGGCCATGCTCTCGGCGCTGGCGCACGAGCCAGCGAAGAAGACGGTTGAGGACCTGCATGAAATCTCATCACGCCTGAACGATGGCGACTTTGACAGAGTATTGCTGACCGGCATGGGAGGATCCCTGCACGGGTCCTATCCGCTCTACCTGCAGCTCTCACAATCCCTGTCTGTGCCGGTGTGCCTGGTCGATACGTCCGAATTGGTTCAGCAGATTCCCGATATCATCGGCCGCCGGTGCCTGCTGATTGCCACATCCCAATCAGGTGAAAGTGGCGAGATTGTTGAGCTGACGAAGCTCCCCGGCATCAGGCCCGCCATGACAATCTCAGTTACCAATCAACTTGAGAACAGCCTTGCAAACTGGGCGGATGTTCGCCTCGCTTCGATGGCAGGTCCTGAGATGACGGTATCAAGCAAGTCCTATACTGGCGGCTTTGCCTGTCAACATCTTCTGGGCGGGGCCCTGCGCGGCGGCTTACAGCAGGCGTGCAAGGAAATTGCCCATGCCGCAGAAGCGTGCGGCCAGATGCTCAAGGATTGGCAGCCGCCACTCTACAGCGTCGTACAGTTTCTCGATGTCCAGGCGCCACTTGTCTATGTTGGCCGCGGCAAGAGCTTTGGTTCGGCCCAAACTGCGGCACTGCTGACGCAGGAAGCCTCCAAACTGCACTGCACGGTGTTGTCGGGCGGGCAGTTCCGCCATGGCCCGATTGAACTTGTGCGGCCAGGATTCCAGATGGTCATCTTCCTTGGCGATCTCAAGACGCGCGACATCGATATGGCCCTTATCCAGAAAATCACCTCCCTGGGCGGAAAAATTGTCGCTGTCGCTCCTGTTGCCTCCGCTCCTGCCGAGGCGGAAGGTCTTCGCGTAGTCACCTATCCTGATGTTGCCCTGCCGCTGACGCCTCTGATGGAAGCCA
>NZ_JBIICB010000314.1:0-4659 GCF_044239095.1 Aestuariivirga sp.
TGCACGATAAATAGGATGCCCATGATGGCGGCGACGAGCGCCTTGTCGATCGAGGTGAAGGTAGGTACGGGGCTCGCGACTACTTGGAACCACACAAGGACCATGGGAGACGCCACACGGTGGGGCGGATCGAGCGCGGCGGTGGGAATGGCGGCGTACCCGTCCGGAGTCCACAAGGCTGGCTCGAGATTTCACTGGCCGTATGGCTGATCTCGGTCAGCCTTAACGTAGGTGGGCGTGCTGGTTGAGCGCTCGTGTGCCCCCGGCACGCCCCTCCCGGATGACTTCAACCGTTAAGGACTGGGCATCGAGGCGGACTTCTCGCTACCGGCGGAGCGGGTGACGCGCACATTGGACCGCATCATTGAATGGAGAGGACAACCCCTGACCATTCGGGTGGACAATGGCCCCGAACTGATCAGTGGCACGCTGCTGTCCTAGGCGGAGAAGCGCGGAATTGCCGTTCAGCACATCCATGGGCGGCCTCCTGTGTGGCGTTTGGCGACAACCACATCTTGGCTCATTATGCTTGGGTGGAGGCCGTCCACCCCATCAGGTCAGACCATCTCGCCGAGGTGGTCGCGGATCCGGGCCTCATCGATCTTGATGACTTGCCCCATCGGTCTGCCTTCGTTCTCTTCCTTCATGGCCTCTTTCCTCCTTCAATGTGAAAGAAGCCGCCCGTCTTGAAAAGTGCGAAAGATTCTGTACGTTATTCATCCCAAGCCTACGGCTCGCGGAGAGCAACGCCAATCTTACTGCAGATTTCATCATCGACCGGGACATCCCCTCCAATGGCGGCGAGGGTGGTTTCATCTATAAGGCCGACACGGGCAATCTCTACTTGGGCTCGCACCACTGCTTCATCTCCAGCGCGCGCGGCGCCGCTTCGGCATCTAATCAAGTGGCCCACGCCATTACAGAACCACCGGGGGGCCAATGCTGCACCTTGCCTAGGAGGTTCTGGGATACGCATCATTTGGTGAGACTTGCCAAGCATAGGCACATGCGCCACACTTGTCGCGATTACACAATAGAAGGAAGCGACCTATGCCGTTCAAGAACCGGCTCGGCGGCCACACCAACTCCTACCACACCTATAGTCTCGAAGAGGCGCTCGAAGGCATCGCGGCGGCTGGCTACAAATATGTCGAGCTCACCGCCGTGCGTGGCTGGACCGAGCATGTGCCGATCGGGGCTGATGGAAGGACCCTCGGTGGCGTGCAGCGCTTGCTCAACAGACTGGGGCTCATCGCCATTTCGCTCTCCGGTCATTCCGATCTGACCACCAAGGACGGACTGAAGCTCGGCCTCGAGGCGCTCGATCTCACCGAGCGGCTTGGACTCGATATCATGAACACTGCCATCGGCGGCCATTACAGCGAGACTGAGGATGAAGAGGCCTTCATGGGTAACATCCACACTTTGGCCGACGATGCGGCGGGGCGTGGCATCAAGCTCGGTATCGAAATTCATGGAGAGATCACCAAATCGGCCAAAGCGGCTATCGCGTTGTTGAAGCGCATCGGGCGCAAGAATGTGCTGATCAACTACGATACGGCAAACGTGGAGTTCTATGGCGGGGTCAAGGCGGTGGACGACCTGCCATATGCTTTGCCGAAGCTCGTGCATTGCCATCTCAAGGACAAGCAGGGCGAAGGTAAGGTCTGGAATTTTCCGGCCATCGGCAAGGGTCATGTGGACTTCAAGAAGGTTCTGGGGATAATGAAGCGCGGTGGCTTCGAGGGACCTTTGAGTGTGGAAATCGAGTTCAAGGGTGAGCCGTGGCCGTCCCTGGCCGAGGTCAACAAGGCGATGAAGTCCTCTTACAAGACGCTCTCAGCGCTCGGTCTGCACTAGGTGGCAGTCCGATGAGAATTGGCATCCTTGGCTCCGGGTTCATGGGAACCACCCATGCGCGAGCTTACGCGAAGATCCCGGGCGTGGAAATCGTTGCCGTCTCCTCACTGAACAGGGACAAGGCTGAGAAGCTCGCTGCCGAAGTGGGAGCTCGCGCGGTTTCCGATGATCGCGCCATCATCGAAGATGCGTCGATCGTGGCGATCAGCAATACACTGCCCACCCATTTGCACGCAGCACCCACTATCGCGGCGCTTGAGAAGGGCAAGCACGTTCTCCTGGAAAAGCCGTTCGCGCTACTTGCCGAGGAAACCGATGACATGGTTGCGTCGGCCAGGGCGGCGAAGCGGATATTGATGGTAGCGCATGTGATGCGCTTCTGGGGCGAGTACGTGACCCTGGTAGAGTTCGTGCAATCCGGAAGAATTGGGAAGCCCATCTCCGCCGTGGCGACCCGGCTCTCGCAACTTCCAGCATGGTCAGATTGGTTTCTGAACCCGGCGTGGAGTGGCGGAGCGGTGCTCGATCTCGCCGTCCACGACTTCGATGCCTTGAACTGGCTGTTCGGCCAGCCGAAATCTGTCTACGCCCGCGGTCGCGAGCTGAAGCCGCAGCTTTGGAACGATATCCACGCCATCGTCGATTATGGCGATGTCAATGGCATGGTCGACGGCAGCGAGTTCATGCCGGCAGGTTATCCCTTCACCGCCGCACTGAAGGTCTTGTGCGAAGGCGGCGTGATCGAATTCATCTTCCGGGCAGGTGGTGTGAGCCTGGAAATGGGCGGCGGGTCGAGTCTCATCGTGCACGAAGCTGGCAAGTCCTATCCGCTCACCCCCAAACCCGGTGATCCGTACGAGAACCAGATCGCCTATTTCGTCCAATGCTTGCGCGAGGGCCGCGCGCCGGAGCAAGGTACGCCAGAGCAGGCGCGGTCGGCAGTCGCCACCTCCAATGCCGCGCGCCGTTCGCTTGAAACCGGTGAGGTCGTCACGTTGTGAGTGTTGGCTCGGCACTTGCCATCGTCGCCCACCCTGACGACATCGAGTTTACGGTGGCGGGTTCCCTGCTGCTGCTCAAAGATCTCGGCTGGAACATCCATTTCTGGAACCTCGCCAACGGCTGTTACGGATCAATGGCCTACGATAAGGCGGAGATTACCCACATTCGCGCGATTGAGGCTGAGGAAGCTGCAGCGCAAGCAGGGGCCACCTATCACCCTGCAATTGTCGAGGACTTGTCGATCCTCTATCGGCCGGAACTTATCGCCAAAATCACGGGCGTGGTGCGATTGGTGAAGCCGCAGATCATCATCACCCATTCACTCACCGACTATATGGAGGACCACCAGAACGCCGCCCGGCTCGCAGTGACCGGTGCCTTCATTCGCGCCGCACCCAACTTTGTGAGCGACCCGCCACAACCCGCTTGGGCAGGACCTACGATTGTCTATCATGCCATGCCGCACGGGCTGCATGGCCCCATGCGCGAAAAGGTCCAGCCAGAACTCTACGTCGATGTCAGTAGCGTACTCGCACGCAAGAGCGCGCTTCTCGCCTGCCATCGCAGCCAGCAGGCGTGGCTCGAAGCGACGCAGGCCATGGGCTCGATCGTCGAGGAGGCGGAAGCCAACGCTCTCGCCATTGGCAAGATGTCCGGCCGTTTCACCCATGCTGAAGGTTATCGCCGCCACTTGCACCTGGGGCTCGCTAGCGCGTTAGCTGATCCGCTCGGCGACGTACTGGCGGACAGGGCGTGGCGCGATCCTGCCCATTTGCGCTAAAAGCCTTTAAACGTAAGCATTCGGTATGATTCTGCGTTGTAAATTTGCAGATCAGGCAAGCAGAATCCCAACTATCATATTCCGGAGAAAAGAGCTGCCGAACGACGCCACAATGAAGCGGCAGAGGCCGATTACGCCACCTTCACATCCTGATCGGGCTCCAGCGTAGTTGTTCGCAATTGCGCGTAATGGCGGACCGGGAGATGCGTTTACTCAACAAGCTGGAAAATCTCCATATTCTCGGAGGCGGGGTATCTCATTCCTCGTCTCCCCCAAGGAGCACATGTCGGCCAGCCATCGCCGCCATGCCGAAGTCACACCGCAAGCGTTGCGCGACTAGGCCAGCCAGGTCGGTTCGGCAACGGGGCTTCTCGTCGATGCGATCCTGCGCGAGCGGCCTCACCCCGAACAAGGCTTCCGCTCCTGCCTGGGGATATTGCGCCTCGAGCGCAGCCATGGCCGGGAGCGGCTCGAAGCGGCCTGCGACCGGGCGCTGAAGGTCAACGCCCGCACTCTGAGTTCGGTGAACTCGATCCTGCAGAACCGCCTCGACGGACGTCCGCCGGATTCTCCACCCGAACCTGCGGCAACAAAGTAGTTTGAGAATTCTTCTGGTGAGAAGAGTGCGCAGATATTGTCGATGGCTTGCCAGAGATCATCGATGGTTCTGGCGGCAGCGGATCGGAGGTGGGCCTTGAGCTTTGCGAAGGCCATTTCAATGGGGTTCAGGTCGGGGCTGTAGGGCGGCAGGAACAGCATCCAGGCGCCTTTGCTCTGGATCGCCCGCTGAGCGGCTTCGCTTTTGTGGCTCGACAGATTATCGAGAATGACGACGTCGCCCGGCTGGAGAGCGGGCAACAGCTGGGTTTCGACATATGCCTCGAAAATCGCGCGGTTCATCGGTGCGTCGATGACTGTCAACGCCGGAGTAAAATTGGGCCATGCGGCGGCGTAAAAGTCGACCACCTGGCCCATGGGGAAAGGTGCCGGCAAGAGGGATAGCGGCCAGTCAGCCG
>NZ_JBIICB010000315.1:0-4640 GCF_044239095.1 Aestuariivirga sp.
AACTGGATCTACCGCTGGCGCGGCTGGATCAGCCAGGTGTTCAGCTCAAGGCTTGCGCTTGAGGGCGTAGACGTAAGCCTTCGATATGCCGAGTTCTTCGGCAATGGCGTCGGCCGTCTTCTTTGCCCTTGATCCCGCAATCACAGCCTTGCGCAGCTTCGCCACATCTGCCGTGCTGCGGCGGGCCGCCTTTCGGGCAGGCTTCTTGCCGGCAACCTTCTTCGCAGCCGTGCTCTTCGCAGGCTTGACGGTCTTGACGGCAATCGGCTTCTTCGTCTTCTTAGACTTCGCTGGCGCTTTCGCCCGTAGCTTCTTCCTGGCATTTACAGCCATTGTCAGATGGCCCGCAGCTGATCGGCAGACTGCTTGCCGCTCTTCCGGTCGGTTGTCAGCTCATAGGAGACCGCCTGGTTCTCGGCAAGCGAGCGGAGGCCGGCGCGCTCGACGGCGCTGATATGAACGAAAACATCCTTGCTGCCGTCATCCGGCTGAATGAATCCGTAGCCCTTTTGATCGTTGAACCACTTCACTTTACCTGTAGCCACAGTACTGTCTCTTCTCAATGGTTGGTTGTCATGACTGCGTTGCGCAGCCGATGCATTAAAGCAGTTTTGGAGGCCTGTGGCAAATTGCCCGAAATCGACCGGTTTCCCCGTACCCCCGCGAGGCTGATCGGGCCCCGCCGGAGCGCCAATCCGGAACACGTCAGGTGCAGCAAGGGCCTGCTGCGGGATTGCCCCTGGCGCCACGTCTTTCGCAGCCGTGACAATGCAACAAAACATGCTAATTCAGAGGCGTTCGTAAGCATTCGACACGACTTGAGATGAAGCAGCCTGCCATCGGAATGATATGCCCGTACTGGCTCCCAATGTGGGGCGGGGCTGAGCAATATCACTTGAGATTGGCCTCCAGACTTCAAGACCATGGCTTTCCGGTCAAGGTCTTCTGCGGGATCGCGGAAGTTGAAGATAGAGATAATGGACACCTTTTGGTTGAGCGATGCGCTCCCTTTCGAAACATCACCGCTGGCGCTTGGGGCAAGGCACTGACGACCCGAACGGATGAAGCCTTCGGTGCCCTCTCAGACCAGTATGAGTTCATGAAACGAGCGGTCCGGTGGGCGAAGTCCAGCGGCATCGGCATCGCGCTCATCGGCAACCCCTTCAACGATCCACGATTGTTTCATGTCAGGGAGCTTTACCGCCAGCTCCAGGACATGAATATCAAGGTGGGCCTCATCCACCATGACTTGTCGGATGAGGTTAGCGCCAATCTCCGGAAAGCCTATCTGAAGGGCAGGGTGGACTGGAGTACCGCGACAAGGATGGTTGCAACCAGCTTGCGTAAGCTCGCCAAGTCAGAACCCCACATGAAGTGGACGGCCATGGCCAACAGCCCTCTTTTCTTTGAGCCAGACTTCCTTATTTCAAATTCGGAGTGGGCCACCCAATTCATCGATCCACTGGATGCATGTCCAAAGTTTGTCTTGCACCCTCCGATGGACCATGAATTCTGGAGAGCGGCCAGCACCAGGAAGCCAGCGCTTTCCACGGTCGATGTTCTCATGGTGAATCCGCAAAGTCGAAAGAATCCCCAGTTGATGAAGGAGATCATTGAGAAAAGCCCCAGAACGGCAACCTTCCGCATTCTGAAGGGCGGCTGGGGCGACTCGTTTGCGAAATTCAGTCAACTCATCGAGCCGCTTCATGAACAGAAAAAGGCAAACATCGACTTCGTGGAGTATGTCGATGACATGAGAGATGCCTATGGATCCTCCCGTGTTCTTGTGTTTCCAAGCCTCGAGGAAGGTTACGGCATGACCCCTGTTGAAGCGATGTATTGCGGATTGCCCGTTGTGAGCAGCAACTACCCGGCGATTGGCGAAGCAGTTGGCGGTGCCGCCCGCAGTCTTTGCCCATACAGGATACCGGCTGAAGGCTGGGTCGCAGCGGTTGAGCATGCCTTGGAAAATCGTGAGATGTGGCAACAGCGCTCCTTGCAGCGATCGATCATGCTCGAACAGCGGCAGGAAAAGGAATTCACGGGTTTATGCGATTTTTTGTCCGGGATCTAAGTATGGAGCATGATCCGCAAGGCTTGCTTTCACCTTTGCGGATGACTCCCGCCCACGCGTATCCGGCTTGGAATCTTCAATTGAAGCTGAAAAAGATGTCATTTGTGATTGAGTTGAAGCCTTCATGAAGGACTGTCTGATCCATCTTGGATTTCCCAAGACCGGCACAACCTCGATCCAGGAGAGTCTCTTCCTCAACCGGGATTACTTGCGTGCCAATGGCATCTATTACCCGGCTTTCGCAATCGCGGGAGAGCAGCAGCTGGGTCGGAATGCCTGCCACATCTTGCAGTCTGTCACAAAGAAGTACGACCAGATTGCGCCGGTCTGGAAACTGGGGCGTTCGCCCCGGGATCTTGTAAATTTCGGTCTTGCGACTCTGGATAAGCTCATTGATAATTTTCACAAGTCCGGTTGCTCCACGCTCCTGATCAGTAGCGAAATGCTGCAGGGGCCATACCTTCCGTCCCTTTGCGATATTCTTCGTCAGGACGTGGGTCCGCTTCGGGGTGTTGTGTATCTGCGCTCGCCCCTGCCGCGCTTCAGGAGCCAGTTTCAACAGGGACTGCGGGGTGGCAGATTGTCGACTGGCGGCCCTCCTTTGCTCAGGTCCGAGATCGTAAAGCTGCAGGACTGCTTCCCGTCAGCGCTCATGCTGCGGAAGTACGTTGAGAGGAGTGAGCAGAAGAACTGGAATGCCGTTGATGACTTCTGGTCCGCCGTACTGCAGATAGGTCCCCCTCCGAACGCTTTGGGACCATCACTGAACGAGGCCGACCCAGCAGAGATCACGGTTGTCTTCGCACAGTTGGCCGAGGTTCTGAGTGACTGGAACAGGGATCAGAAGATCCCTTTTTTCTTGTGGTGCGGAGAAAAGATCCGGAAAATGAACCTCAATGATTGTGAGATCACGCGGTTTGAGCTCAGCAGAAACTTAGAGCGGAAGGTCATCGCGGCAACAGCCTCGGACAACCAGTGGCTGGAGGCTGATTTCGGCATCCGGTGGGCCGGTATCGAGGGCGTGGAACCTGTTGAAGCAGCGGGAAGCATCATTCCAACAGCGCAATATCTGCGTCAGGAGGTCAAGTATTCAGCCAGGACTTGCCTGGCCATGTCACGGCACCTTCTTGAAAGGATCAGGAGCGGTGTCCCCCGCGGCGTTGATGCCGCGGCGGCCACGAAGGCGGTCACGTCTGCAATCGAAGTCTTCAGCGATCGGCAAGTCCAATGAGCCGGCTGGTGGTTCACATTGGTTTCGACAAGACGGGCACGACGTCCATACAAAGATTCTTGCGTGAACATCAGCGGCCCTTGTCAAACATGGGGCTTGTGTATCCTTTGCCAGGCTTCTCCATCTATCCATATCTGGCGCTGAATCATGAGGTGCTCACGAGTCTGTTGTCCGGAGTCGAGGTGCCGTCAGGCACGCTCAATGCATTCGGATCCCATGACAATGCTACACGTGGGGCTCAGCGGTGGGCCCGCGCTGTCAAGCAACTGAACTTAAGCAGGGCGAGCACGCTCATCATCAGCAGTGAGGCTTTCTACAGTCTTCCAGCACCGGCGGTGAGAGAGCTTCGCAATCTGTCGCGCTGGTTGACCAGCACTGAAAGCTTTGAGGATGGCCTGCAGATCCTTGCCTATGTGGCGGAACCGGCAAGCCGCTACCGGCGCGCGGCATCGCAATCCATCCTGCAAGGCAGAAAAATCCCCAGGCCGTGTGACCAGGCCGCGCGGCATTACATTGAAAATTACATCCAATGGTTCGGCCGGAAACATGTCGAAGTGAAAGCCTATGACAGGAACACGCTCGTCAATGGCAATGTGGTTGATGATTTTCTGGACTTTCTCCGGCCACGGCTTTGGGAGAATGCTACCTTGAAGAAGGACGCCATCGATGAGAACCGCTCCCCCTCTTCGGAGGCGTTGCTGTTATGCAGCGTCATGCGGCAGCTGGGACTGCTCGACACAAAACAATGGAAGTCCTTTGTGGTCGAGGTCATTCTGTTTGACCGGGTGGCCGGCGGCCGGCGGACTGCTGCACTGAGGGCAGATGTCCATGACTACCTGTTCGGCTCCTCGCCGGACTATGACTGGTTGCAGGCGGAGTTCGGCTGCGTGTTTGGCCAGGCGGGAACCAGGCGCCACGCGACGGGCTATCAGCCGCACCGGCAGCTCTCGATGCTCGATATCTTCCAGGTCGATCTGGAAAAATACCGGCATCTGGCCGCCTATTTCAGGCAACGCTCGCTTGTTCTTCGTGAATGCAAGGCAGGTGATGTGGATCTTGCGGAAAACAGCCTGATCTCGGCCCCATGCATATTGGACTAGCGCGCGTTCCGGCCAGGTGGAGTTGTCAACGCCGGAGTAAAATTGGGCCATGCGGCGGCGTAAAAGTCGACCACCTGGCCCATGGGGAAAGGTGCCGGCAAGAGGGACAGCGGCCAGTCAGCCGCGCCCACAGGAGGCTGGCGGGTGACTGGCCGCTGTGGCCCGCGAGGGCCAATCCGGGAGGATGCGGGTTACTCGGCTTGCGGTGATTTTCTCGCCCGGCTCTGGGCAAGAC
>NZ_JBIICB010000316.1:0-4630 GCF_044239095.1 Aestuariivirga sp.
TCACGAGATACTCGCTCCCCAAATTCGACGTCATGATGATCAGCGTGTTCTTGAAATCCACGGTGCGGCCCTGGCCATCCGTGAGGCGGCCATCGTCCAGCACCTGCAGCAGCACGTTGAACACATCGGGATGCGCCTTCTCGATCTCGTCGAACAGCACGACCTGATAGGGCCTGCGCCGAACAGCCTCCGTCAGCGCGCCGCCCTCGTCATAACCGACATAGCCGGGAGGGGCACCGATGAGCCGCGAGACGGAGTGCTTCTCCATGTATTCCGACATGTCGATGCGCGCCATCGCATGCTCGTCATCGAACAGGAAGGAGGCGAGCGCCTTGGTGAGCTCCGTCTTGCCCACGCCCGTGGGTCCGAGGAACATGAAAGAGCCGATGGGCCGGTTCGGGTCCTGCAGGCCCGCACGCGCGCGGCGCACCGCCGTCGAGACCGCTTCCACGGCCTCCGCCTGGCCGACGACACGGTTGCCAAGCGCCTGCTCCATGGCGAGCAGCTTGTCACGCTCGCCTTCGAGCATCTTGTCGACGGGAACGCCCGTCCAGCGCGAAACGACTTGCGCCACGTGGTTCTCGGTCACGGCCTCCTCGAGCATCTTGGAGCTCGACTTCTCCTCGGCTTCCTTCAATGTCTTCTCAAGGCGCGGAATGGTCGAATAGGCCAGTTCGCCGGCCTTTGCGAAATCGCCCCTGCGCTGCGCCTGGTCGAGTTCGAAGCGTGCCTTCTCGAGCTCTTCCTTCACCTTGGAGGCTGAGGCGAGCTGCTCCTTCTCCTCCTGCCAGCGCCTGGTCATGGCTGCGGATTTTTCCTCGAAATCGGCAAGTTCCTTCTCAAGCTTGCCGAGCCGGTCCTTGGAGGCGGCATCCGTCTCCTTCTTCAGCGCCTCACGCTCGATCTGCAGCTGCATGATGCGGCGGTCGATCTCGTCCAGCTCCTCGGGCTTCGAATCGACCTGCATGCGCAGGCGCGAAGCCGCTTCGTCCATCAGGTCGATGGCCTTATCGGGCAGGAAGCGGTCGGTGATGTAGCGGTTCGACAGCGTGGCCGCCGCGACGAGGGCCGAGTCAGTGATGCGCACGCCATGGTGCAGCTCATATTTCTCCTTGATGCCGCGCAGGATCGAGATCGAATCCTCAACCGTCGGCTCGCTCACGAAGACAGGCTGGAAGCGGCGGGCAAGGGCCGCATCCTTCTCGACATGCTTTCTGTACTCATTGAGCGTCGTTGCGCCCACGCAGTGAAGTTCGCCGCGCGCCAGCGCGGGCTTCAAGAGGTTCGATGCATCCATCGCCCCTTCCGACTTGCCCGCACCCACCAGCGTGTGCATCTCGTCGATGAACAGGATGATGCCGCCCTCAGCAGATGTCACTTCCGACAGCACGGCCTTGAGACGCTCCTCGAACTCACCGCGGTACTTCGCACCGGCGATGAGGGCGCCCATGTCCAGCGCCATGAGCTTCTTGTCCTTCAGGCTCTCCGGCACGTCGCCCTTGATGATGCGCAGCGCCAGGCCCTCGGCGATCGCCGTCTTGCCGACGCCAGGCTCGCCGATCAGCACCGGATTGTTCTTGGTGCGCCGCGACAGCACCTGGATGGTGCGGCGGATTTCCTCATCACGCCCGATCACGGGGTCGAGCTTGCCGGACTGCGCGGCCTCGGTGAGATCGCGCGCATATTTCTTGAGCGCGTCATAGCCCTGCTCGGCCGAGGCGGTGTCTGCCGTGCGGCCCTTGCGGATCGAATTGATGGCTTCATTCAGGCCCTGGGGTGTTACGCCCGCGGATTTCAGTGCCTTCGCAGCCTCGGACTGCTCGATGGCGAGGGCCTGCAGCAGCCGCTCGGCTGTCACATAGCTGTCGCTAGCCTTTTCGGCAATCTTCTGGGCAGCATCGAACACGCGCGCCATCTCGGGCGCGAGATAAATCTGGCCCGCTCCGGAGCCGGAGACTTTCGGCAGTCTCTTCAGTGCTGCCTCGGCCTCGCGCAATGCCAGGCGCGAATCGCCGCCGCTCGCATTGATGAGGCCGGACGCTAGGCCCTCCTCGTCGTCGAGCAGCACCTTCAGCAAATGCTCGGGGCTGAAGCGCTGGTGTCCTTCGCGCAGCGCCAGCGACTGCGCCGACTGAACGAAGCCCCTCGAACGCTCGGTGTATTTCTCGAAATCCATGCCTTGCTCTCCTCCTCGGCGCATTTCGCAAGGCCCCGTCGGGCAGCCCCTGAAATGCCGTCACCGGTTGATCGGCCGCCGGCGAGAGTCCAGAACCCCCGAGAGGCATTCCGTCACGGCGGCGGCCTTGACGGTGCTTCATATGGGGAGGGCTTTCGCGCGATCAAGCATCAGGCATGATTGCCCGCTCCGGCCTCAGGAGGCTTTGCGCCTGATCAAATGAAAAGGGGCGGCGCACACAGCACCGCCCCGGTCACATCCGGCTGAAGCGCGGAAGATCAATCGCCCGCGGGGGCCTTCACATCCTCGCCGGCACTGGCCGGTTCGGCGGCAGCGTCCTTGCGGGGCCGCCGCTCATACTTGCGCTTGGGGGCGGGGGTACTGGCGGCCGGCACATCCTCTGCGGCGGCAACCACCGGCGCTGGCGCCGGCGCCGGCGTCGGCGTCGGACGGCGCAGGAAGGACGGAGCCTCCCAGCGGTCAGTCTCCGGTGCGGCGACAGCCTCAGTCCGGGGCTGCTCGTCATTGCGGGGTGGCTGGGGCTGTGCACGCGCCTCACCACCCTGGCCTGCCTGCTGGCCCGGCTGGTTGTCATTGCGGCGGTCCTGCCAGCGCGGCCGGAAACGATCACGTCCGCCCTGATCGCGGCCTTGCTGATCGCGGCCTTGCTGGTCGCGGTTCTGCGGCTCGCGGTTGTCGCGGTTATCGCGCGGCTGGCGCTGACCCTGGTTCGGCTGCTGCTGGAAACGCTCAGGACCAGCCTCGATCGCGGGCTGATCACCCAGGCCCTCAGGCTCACCGGCTGACTGGGCAGCGTTTTCCGGATGGTCTTCCAGATCCTCGTCGTCGAATTCGTCCTCGGGGCGGCGATACTGCTGCTGGGATTGCTGGTTATAGGCCTGCGCCGCAGAGACGATCCGGAGGTAATGCTCGGCATGCTGGAAATAGCTTTCCGCCATCACGATGTCGCCGGAGGACTGGGCGTCGCGGCCCAGTTGCAAATACTTGTCTGCAACGGTCTGCGCCGTGCCCCGCACCTTCACATCGGGTCCGTTGCTCTCATAGACTCTGCTCAGCGGATTGCCTCCGCCTCCGCCGCCGCCGCCCCCACTGCCGCCTCCGCTGCGATGGCGGTTGCGGTTCCGGTTCTTGTGAGTGGGTCTCATCGCAGTTCCATTATCCCGACTTAGTCCAGGGTTGCGAGCGCATGCAGCCTGACCGCTGAGAAAATCCAGCGGCAACCGGTCTGCCAATCAGCTCATAAAACGAGCGTGTTCAAGTTTTACCCGTTGGTTACGGAAGGCTTCCGCCACCGGCGTGATCCCCGAAGGGCTCCTGCCATATCCCCGCCTGTGCTGACATCAACTGGGCGTCCAGCACCACGTGGTGCCGTGCCTCAACGTCGTTCCCGGCACCAATACAAAGGGCAGAAAGCGTTTCCGACTCGTATGTAGCCCACGGGCCATCACTTTCCAATCGTTATTTTTCCGGCGCGCCGGAAGGCCGGCGGAAGGCAAGGCAGCGCACGTGGCCGCCCAGGTCCTTGTGCCGCTCCACCTTGCTGAAGCCGCTGGCGGCGAAGATCGCCTCCACTTGCTCCGCCTGGCCCGCCCCGATCTCCACCAGCACATGACCTTCCGCCGCCAGGTGAGAGGCAGCGCGGGGCGCGATGGCACGGTAGGGGTCGAGGCCGTCGTCTCCTCCTGAAAGTGCCAGCCCGGGGTCGAAGTTCCGGACATCCGGGCTGAGGCCTTCGATATCAGCCTTCGGGATATAGGGTGGATTTGACACGATCATGTCGAAGACCGCCGTCACCGGCGCAAACCAGCTGCCGTGCATCAGGCAGAGCCGCTGGGCCACGCCTGCCCGTTCCGCATTCTCCCGTGCCACAGCGAGGGCTTCCTGCGAGAGGTCGGTCGCAACAGCCGTGGCGTCCGGGCGTTCGGCGAGCAGCGTCACCACGATCGCCCCCGTCCCCGTGCCCAGGTCGAGCAGCCGCGCACCTTGCGGCATGAGTGCCAGTGCAGCCTCGACCAGGGTTTCGGTGTCGGGCCTCGGGTCGAGCGTTGCCGGCGTGATGCGGAAAGGGCGGCCGTAGAATTCGCGCTCACCAAGAATGCGGGAGACGGGTTCGCGTTCCATGCGCCGCATGACCAAGGCCTCGAAGTGCCCGATATCCCCGGCAGGGATCCTGCGGCCGGGGTCCAGGATGATGTCCTCGCGGGAGAGTCCCGTTGCGGCCTGGAACAGCAACCTCGCATCGAGGTCCGGTGTGCCGCAGCCCGCCTCCTTCAGGCGTTGCGCTGCCTCGGCGAGGAGCGCGCGCGCACCGTCAGGCGGCATTGTCCTGCTCGGCCAGGAGCTCGGCCTGGTGATTTGTCATCAGCGCCTGAACCATCTCTTCGAGGGCTGGGCCCTCGATGATCTGGTCGAGCTTGTAGAGCGTCAGGTTGA
>NZ_JBIICB010000058.1:0-18445 GCF_044239095.1 Aestuariivirga sp.
CCACGGTGTAGATCTCCGAGCCCTCCCTGTTCACACAGAAAGGGCATAGATAGTGGGCGGCTTTTACTCCGCCCGCAGCGGGCCAATCCCGCCGCTACCGTGGTCTAATTTTCCACCGCCGTTCCCAAGGACAAGTCGCCGGTGCTGGCCAAGGACCTCAAGGCGCCGGGCGCCATGGTGGTG
Organism: Aestuariivirga sp.; assembly: GCF_044239095.1. Taxonomy (GTDB): domain Bacteria; phylum Pseudomonadota; class Alphaproteobacteria; order Rhizobiales; family Aestuariivirgaceae; genus Aestuariivirga. The sequence continues at coordinate 184 of NZ_JBIICB010000058.1, forward strand.
CTGCTCAAGGACGCGCTCCAGCCCAACCTCGTCCAGACGCTGGAGAACAATCCGGCCTTCGTCCATGGCGGCCCCTTCGCCAACATCGCGCATGGCTGCAACTCCGTCATGGCCACGCAGTCGGCCCTGAAGCTCGCGGATTATGTCGTCACCGAAGCAGGCTTCGGCGCTGATCTGGGTGCCGAGAAGTTCTTCGACATCAAGTGCCGCAAGGCCGGCCTCTCGCCCGCCGCGACCGTCATCGTGGCGACCGTCCGTGCGCTGAAGATGCATGGCGGTGCAGCGAAGGAAGACCTGAAGGTCGAAAACGTCGAGGTCCTCAAGAAGGGCCTCGCCAACCTCGGCCGCCACATCGAGAACGTGAAGAAGTTCGGCGTGCCGATCGCGGTCGCCATCAACCACTTCATCTCGGATACGGACGCCGAGGTGCAGGCCGTCATCGACTATTGCCGCACCCATGGCGTGGAAGCCTTCCGCTGCACCCACTGGGCCGAGGGCGGCAAGGGCACGGAGGCGCTCGCGCACCATGTGGCAGCACTCGCCGACAAGGGCGCGGCCCAGTTCAAGCCGATCTATGACGAGAGCGTGCCGCTGTTCGAGAAGGTCCGCACCATCGCGCGGGAAATCTACCGCGCCGATGACGCGGTGGCCGACAAGTCGGTCCGCGACCAGCTCAAGGCCTGGGAGGCCGCGGGCTACGGCAAGTTCCCGATCTGCATGGCCAAGACGCAGTATTCCTTCTCCACCGACCCGAACCTCAAGGGTGCGCCCGTCAACCACGTGGTGCCGATCCGCGAGGTGAGGCTCTCGGCGGGTGCCGAGTTCATCGTGGTCATCTGCGGAGACATCATGACCATGCCGGGCCTGCCCAAGATGCCCTCGGCGGAAGTCATCGGGCTGGACGAGAAGGGGCAGATCGCAGGGCTGTTCTGAGGCCGGTTTCAATGACACATCGTTCCCAGAGGTCTATCCCTATCAGCCGTCAAAATCGCATCTATGGCTCCTGTGAACCTGTCGAGTCTTCGGATCTTCGCCGGGCAGGCGGGGACGGGTCATGTCCTGGGCAACGATCGAAAGGGCCTTTGCCGCGCTGCGGGCCCGGCCCGTTATAACCGCGAGCCCGAGAGTGAGATCTCTGTTGTCGAGCAAGAGAACCTTCCAAAAACTGTCAGAGGAAATTCCTTGCCATCCTTGGCCGGTAACGACGACACGGATCCTCGGTCAAGGTTAATGCGATGGTCGGCGGCGATATTGCAGACCCCTCGACCTGTGGTATCCTTTCACTTTCCCGCCATATGAACTTCTGTGCCCGAAATGACCTCAGCCTCCACCCGCATTATCAACATTTCATTGTAGAGACGATTCGTGCCAAGACGCTTGCGCCAAGTCGTTGCGCATGGACTGTCCTGTATTAGGAAATCGTCAGCCGCAACATCGCCCGGCGCCGGCGTGTAGACGCAGCAGGGCCGTCAACCCGACCCCCCTGATCATCAGTCACTCGAAAGGCTCGGGCATATCGAGCTGCTTGAAAAACCCAATTCTCGCTCGTATTTCTCAACGGAAATGCCTCCCCACCCCAACAAGATCGACGCTCTCGCCAGCCAGCTGCTTCTCCGCGCCAGGGCGACAACGACTTCACGGATCGTCTCGTCAGATCGTCTTTGTCAGAGTTCAATGGATCGTGAGCTCAGATCAGTCAGCCCGCACTTGGAGAAGTGCCCGTTCGAGTTCATGGTGCAGCGGCAGTGGGTCGGTGACCTGCCGTCCATGGCTGAGCACAATCCGGTCCTGCTGGTCGCGGCACAGGAGTGCATTCAGGCTGCGGGCGGAAAAAATGATCAGATTAGCCGGAAGCCCAGTGCCGATCCTTCCAAGATCGGGGCGCCCGATCAGGTCTGCCGGCACACGTGACGCCATGGCGAGGCTACCGGTGAGCGGCTCATCGGCCTGAAACACCCGGATCGCCTGTTTCAGCGTATCCAGCATGTCATGGTCGCCGTAGGGAAACCACGCATCCCGGCAATTGTCACCACCGACAGCGAGGGGGAGTCCGGCGGCACGGATCTCGTTGGCGGCGGTAACGCCCCGCCAGCGCGGAGTATAACCGGGCTTGCGGTCCATCAGGTACATCATCGGCGTGGGCATTGAGACGAAAGCAAGCTCCGCCTGTTTCGCCAGCGCGAGGGTTGTCTCGATCACTTCAGGCGGCTGCAGCGAGAGGTTCACGCAGTGGCCCAGCACTACCCGTCCCTGGAAATCGCTGCGCAAGCGCGCGGCGGCGATCTGCGGAATTGTGAACGCGGAAAGGTCGTCGGTCTGATCAACATGCAGGTCGACATCCAGGCCCCGTTCCTTCGCGAGGGCAAACAGGCGGTCGAGGGCGTGGTCAAGCGTATCGTAGGTTCCGTTCTCGCCGCGCTCCAGCGTATCGGTAACCCCGCCGAGGATTCCGCCCTTGCTGGCCGTCAGGTCGGCAAGTTCGCAGGCCTCTTCGCCGATCCACGCTTCCATGGCGGCGATGGTCACGGCCTGAAGCTCGACCCGCCTGGCCCATTTCTGGCGGAGCTGCTCAAAAGCCCGGTAGCCTTGGCGTGACAGGGCCAGGGTTTCACTATCAACATGAGTCCGTATGGCGGCAACGCCATGGACATGGGCACAGCTGATACCGAATTCCATGCGCAGGGCCATGTCTTCGTCTGTCCAGTGTGGCCAATCCGCTGCGGTCTGGGAGAAGCCGCCGTGGATGGTGCCGTCAGGCCGAACGCGCGGAATGGCCTGGCCACAGTCCAGATGGGTATGCATGTCAATAAGAGCAGGCCACAACTGGCGGCCATCCATCTTGACGCGGAAGCCATCCTTCGGTCCGGCGCCACCTGCAAACAGACCTGCGACCTTGCCGTGGTCGATCAGCACGTCCAGCAACAGCGCGCCCTCGGCATCACGGAAAGCGCCGGCGGGTGGCTCGAGAACCAGTTCCGCCGGCACCCGCGCCGCAGCCAGAATGAAACGGCTGTCCGCCGGAATGGCCAGTGGCGCTTCAGCCGGCATCAACCACTCCCGTACAAGCGTTCCACTTCAAGGCTCGAAAAGCCAGATCAGAAGCCAGCCTTGATCTTCTCGAACTCAGCAACTTGACGGTCCCGCAGGGCAACATCGAATGGCAGTTGCGGAAGTGTCGGTCCATCAATGGGACCAAGTCCAGCATTCTCGAGGATCTTCGGATCGATCAGCTTCATGCCTTCGGCATTGGCGTGGCCGTAACCGACAATGTTGACCAGCGCGGCCGCAGACTCCTGCCTGATCCAGGAATTGACATAGTCATAGGCCTTCTCTTCGCTGCCCTTGCCGTTCTTCAGATTGATCAACCCGCAGAACCAGGTGGTAACGCCTTCTTTTGGCGTACGCTGATAACCTACCGGGAAATTCTCCTTACGGAGAAGAGCTACGCCGTCGGGCCATGACCAGGAAACAAGTACCTCGCCGGATTTCATCAGCTGCACCAGTTCACTGCCTGAACTGGTATAGGCGCGAACGCCAGGATGCACCTTGCGCAACCAATCCTTGGCGGCATTGAACTGTTCCTCGGTTACCTTCGTCCAATCGGTGACGCCGGTCGCCAGATAGGCAAGTGCCCAGACATCGTCGGCGGCATTTGGCAGCGTGATGCGGCCGGCATATTTGGGATTGGTGAATACCTGCAGCGAGGCCACATCCTCGGCGGGAACTTTTTCCGTATTGTAGGCGATGGCCGTGGCGCCCCAATCCGCGGGGATGATCCAGACACCCTTCTCGTCCTGAATGGCGCTGGAATTCAGAAACTCCGGCATGATGTTCTTGAACTCGGGAATCTTGGAGACATCCCACGGCTCGATCAGGCCGGCCTCACGGTATTTTGGTACCATCATCGCACAGGGGTGCGATACATCCGCGCCAAAGCCGGAGGTCGCTTTCTGGAAAGTATCGTCATCCGACGTAACGAAAGAGTAGGTGGGCCGATCCCCCCATTTCTCCTTATAGGCCGCGTAAAGCCCCTCAATGTCAAAGCCAGGCCAATCCGTCACGATAAGTCCGGAATCATCCGCATGGGCCGGAACCAGAAAGGCCAAGAGAAACGAACCTAACAGCAATCGCCTTACATTTTTCATCTCAGGTCACTCCTGTTCTTAGTTTGTGGGGTTCGCAAACCAAAGCGATCGCGGTCTCAAGCCGCGAGACGGCCTCAGCTCACTTCAACGCAACGCTTCGTGGGTCATCACGAGCGACGGTCCAAAGAGAAGTCTATCCTTTCTCGCCGCCAACGGGCGAAACTCAGCTCATGTTAAATATTCCACACCAGGCATCCCGCGAGAAATTCGAGGCTCACGCCTCCGTTTTTCTTTTGGCAGGATCCAGTTATTCTAGCGGAACAGCCTCAAGGAGCCTGGGCTCCAGGCGATCCGGGTCCGAACACCGGTGCTGAGTACCGGCCGGCCGAACACATTTCGCATCGACAGTCGCACCGACTTGCTGGCGCCATCCAGTCTCACATCATAGTAGGTCAAGCCCCCATGGTAGACGACATCGGTCACAGTGGCGGCGCTCTCACGGTCTGGCGCAACCTGGCCTTCGAACAGAATTGTGAGGGACTCCGGCCGAAATCCGACGGCCGCCCCGCCTTGTGATGGCCCGCCGGATACCTGACTTGTTTCCAGCATCACACGGCCTAGACCCTGGGTGTCGAGTTCAACCCTGCCTCCAGCTTCTGAAATCACATGGGCATCCAGAAAGTTCATGGTGCCGACGAACTCCGCCACGCGCCTGGCATTTGGCCGGCGGAACAGCGTCTCCGGATCAGCCAGCTGCGCGACTTCGCCATCGAACATGACCGCAATCCTGTCCGACATCACGAGGGCTTCTTCCTGGTCATGCGTGACGAGAACAAAGGTGATGCCCACCTGCTGCTGAAGCTTGATAAGCTCCATTTGCATCTGTTCGCGCATCTTCTTGTCCAGCGCCGAGAGGGGTTCGTCCAGGAGCAATACTTTCGGCTTCAGAACCAGTGCCCTCGCCAGAGCAACGCGCTGCCGCTGGCCACCTGATAAAGCTTGCGTGTCGCGCGCATTGAAATCCCTCAGGCCAACCATTTCCAGTGCTTCGGCGACAGCCTTGGACTTTTCAGCCGGAGACCGCGGATCCCGCCTCAGGCCGAAGCCAACATTCTGAGCGACCGACAGATGGGGAAAAATTGCATAGCTCTGAAAAACCATATTCGCCGGTCTCAGGTTTGGCGGCACACCGCCCATGTTCTTGCCGTCGATCAGAACCGCACCTGACGAGATCGGCTCAAATCCCGCGATCGTGCGCAACAAGGTGGTCTTGCCGCAACCCGATGGACCCAGGAGTGAAAAGAATTCCCCGGCCTCTATCGTTACGGTAATGCCGCGCAGGGCGTGATAGTTGCCATAGTGTTTGTGTACGTCTTGCAGCTCAATCATTTAGTATCTTCTGCCATTTGCCCAAAACCGACGGTTTACCCGCCGCCAGCCCTCGCGAGGCCCCGCCGCCGGAGATATTCCGCCGCTCCAATCAAGATGATCGACGACACCACGAGGATCGTGCCAAGCGCCAGCATGGCGGGCACTTTCGCCGGAAACCGGAACTGGCCGTAAATGTAGGCGGCGAGCGGTGTATTCGTACCGCCCAGAAAATAGGCGATGACGAATTCATCGAGGGAAATCGTGAAGCACATCAGGATCGAGGATATGATACCCGGCATTATCAGCGGCAAGGTAATCAAACGGAACGCCGAGGCCGGCGTTTCACCAAGATCACAGGCGGCTTCCTCCAGTGATTTGTCCAGCGATCTGAACGCGGTCAACAAGATCGCTGTCGCGAAAGGAATGCAGATCAGCACATGCCCGAGGACGATGGTCCATAGCGACAGGTAGACGCCAATCGTCAGCAGCACAACGAGGATCGACATGGCGATGATGATGTTCGGCAAGATCATTGGCAGCATGATCATGCCCGCCAGTCCGGGCTTGAGCGGGAAACGATAGCGCGTGATGGCCCGCGCCGCGAAAAGCCCGAACACGGTTGAAATGACCGCGGTTGACCCCGAAACAACGAGCGAGTTCCGCAAGGCCCGGAAAAGCTCGCCGTCCTCCCACATCGCCGCGAACCACTCTGTTGTGAAGCCCGAGAGCGGAAAGGCGATGACGCTGGATTTGTTGAAGGCAAACAGCGGCAGCAACATGATCGGCGCATACAGGAAAACCAGATAGAGCACCGAATAGGTGCGCAGCCCCACCGGCTTGCTCATGGCTTGCCTTTCAGGAACCGGCGGTTCATCAAAAGGAACGCAAGGCTCGCCAAGCCGATCGCTGCCATCGCCACGATGGCAACAGCGGATCCGAGCCCCTTGTTGTTGAGCTTGAGCATTTGAACTTCGATCATATTTGCGATCATGGGAAACTTGCCGCTGGCGATCAGGTCCGGTGTCACATAGTCGCCAAAGGTTGGAATAAAGACGATCAGCGCCGCCGCGATGACGCCTGGCATCGACAGGGGCAGGGTCACCCGGAGGAAGGTGCCAGCCGCGGTTTCGCCCAGGTCCCGCCCGGCCTCCAGAAGTGATCTGTCAATCTTCTCCAGGGCCACGAAAATCGGAAGGATGGCGAACGGCGCATAGGCATGGGCGAGCGTCACGATCATCGCCATCGTCGCGTTGACCATGAACGACATCGGCTCCGCCGTGATTCCGAGCATTTCGAGCGCCGATGAGACCACCCCGCCATAGCCGAGTATCACTTTCCACAGGAACACCCGGATGATGTAGCTTGTCCAGAAGGGTATGGTGATCAGGAACAGCCAAAGGGGCTTCCGGCTCGCATTCACATGGAAGCTCACGAAATAGGCCACGGGGTAGGCTATGGCAACGGTAACCAGGGTCACGGCAATCGACACGATCATGGTGCGCAGCAGGATCGCGCGGTAGATGGGGTCGGTCAGTACATCCCCATAGTTCTTGAGCGTCAGAACGGCGCCAGCGTCTCCCGGCGGCGCGGAGAGCACCGAATAAGCGGAAATCGCTAGAAGTGGACCAGCCATGAGAAGCAGAACATAGATTGCCGTTGGGCTGATGAGCAGCAGACCTTGCCGCCGTTCTCGTGCGTCGAAGCTGTCCGGGGTGATCACCTGATCTGTCATGTCGCGACGCCGATCATGAGGGAGATGCGCGGTCCCGCAAACAGCCCAGATTGAACTCATGGGCGTCGCGGAGCACGGCTATAAAGCCTTCGGCACGGTGATTGATGATCGCCCAGCCCTTTTCAGGCGTTGCGGCCATGGCGTTTCCAACCGCACCTTCGGGGTTCAGATCGCCAATCTTCCAGCCGAATTGCACTGGACCGTGGGCACGAAGTTTCTTGAACTCCGTTTCATAGGATTGCTGGGCCGAGGTGAAATTGCGGGCGTGTTCCATACGCACCAGTTCTGGATGAAGCGCGAGCATCATGGAGGTCTCTTCATCGCCCGCATGGATCCCATAGGATCTTTCGGCGTCGCTCAGCACGCCATCGGGGACGCCAAGCCGCGACCAGCTCGTGGTGACAGCCAGCATGCCGTGGGTCACACGCAGCTCACGAGCCACAATATCGGTGATCGGAACGTTGCCGCCATGGGAGGTAACGATCACCAGCTTACGGATGCCAGCGCGGAAGACACATTCGCCAAGCTCTAGCCAGCTCCTGGTTGCGGTCTCCCAGGAGAGCGTCAGCGTACCCCTGGCATCGATGTGCTCGTTGGATTTGCCGGCCGTCTGTATGGGTAGAAACACGGCGGGAAGGTCCAAGGGCAGCATTTCGGCGACGCGCCTGATCAGGCCACGGGCAATCGCGGTATCGGTCGAGAGCGGCAGATGCGGGCCGTGCTGTTCGATAGCGGCTACAGGCAGGACGGCAATCCACTGACTGGCATCGCCGGTGGAGAAGTCGGCAGTGGTCATTTCCTCCCAGAACAACCGGCGTCTCATGGGTCAGCCTTCATGCTCCCTGCGGCCGCAACAACTTCCACCTCGACCCGGAATTCGGGCCGGGAAAAGCCAGACACGATGAGCAGCGTTGAAGCGGGCGGGTTCTGCCGGCCTTGGAAGAATGCGTCACGGGCCTCCATGTAGTCCGGAAGGCAGGCCCGATCGGTGACGTAGGCCGTGAGCTTCACGACATGACTGCGGTCGAGACCGGCGGACTTCAGAATCGCTTCAGCGTTTTCGAGGCACAGCAGTGTCTGCTCACGCACCGTTCCGGGAACACTGCCTTCGGCGGAAACGCCGAGCTGGCCAGAGCAGATAATCAGGCGGTCTCCGGCGGCGATCTCAACGCCCGGCGAATAGCGGGCCAGTGGCGCTGCGCCGTCAGTCGAGCGAAGGTATCTCATCGGCAAAAGTACCTTCCTTCTTGATGCCTGGGAAGAGATAATATCCAGCCTTGTTGAAATCATAGTCCGGATCATCCCAGGCGATCATTTTCCCGGGGTTGAGCAAGCCCTTGGGATCAACCAGGCGTTTAAAAGCAAGTTGAACCTCGTCGGTCTGCTTCATGCCGCCCTCTTCAAGCGTATAGCGGTGGGGGTTGAAAATCGGGCAGCCATGCTCTTCATGAATGCGGATGATTTCCTCAAGCCGCTCTTCGGTCGTGAAGCGTACGAGGGGCATGCCGTCGCAGCTGATACGGCCTTCGAAACGCATGTATTCGGCGTGCCCGGGAACTTCTTCCCCGAACAGTGCCGACATTTCGGCGATTTTCCCGACATGACCTGGATTGGGATAGAGTGTCTGCAGATAGGTTACCGACGGATCCATTCGGATGGCGCGGAGCGTGGTATGGTTCCATGTCAACTCATAGGCAGGCGGCAGCGCGCGTTTCTCATTCTCCGGCAGAATATCGGAACGGAACGCGATCGTCACGCGCTCCTGCCGGCAGAGCGCTTCCAGAGATGAGAGCGCATGTGGCGCCACCATGGCCACGATCACATGGCCACGGGGGTCGAGGTACTTTTGATGCCTGATGAAGTAACGATGTGGTGTCGGCGCTTCAATGGTGCAGAGTTGCTTCAGCAGTATGCCGTCCTGGCAGGCGAGCAGGTCAGAAAACTGGTTGAGCCGCAGCCAGTCATTGTGGGTCATAAGCAGGTCGACCCACTCGTACGCGGCGGTCAACGGCATGTCGAGGCTGGTGATTATGCCATTGGTGCCGTAGGCGTGAACGACCTTGTGAAGATCATAGCCAGTCAATGTCAGAACGCGGGGGTGCGCTTCCATGGTGACGACTCGCGCGCTGATGACATTGCCGAGATCGCGCAAGGTGCCCCAGCGGATGGAGCCGACGCCGCCGGAACCCCCGGCGATAAAGCCGCCGATGGTTGCGTTGCGGGCCGTTGACGGATGCATGCGCAGTTCCTGACCCGATTGGCTGCGGGCGGCGTGGTCGATGTCATGGATGATGGCGCCCGCCTCGGCTGTAACATGGCCCGGTCCGATACTTGTCACACGGTTCAAGCTGCGCAGGTCGAGAATCGCGCCGCCCGAGAGCGGCATGGCCTGACCGTAGTTTCCGGTGCCGCCGCCGCGTGGCGTTACCGGAATGTCCAGCCGGAAGCAGGCCGACAGAACCTCGGCCACCTCCGCCTCGCTGCGTGGCGAGACGATGATATCCCCGGTCACGCCTTCAAGCTGCCGCTTCAGGACTGGCGAATACCAATAGAAATCGCGGCTGCGCTGGGCAACGAGCTTGGGATTCGTCTCGTGGGGAATTGAGCCAAGAGCGGCAATCAATTCGTGGGCTCGCGTCATCGAGAAGGGCCTCGAAACGGTTTGATGCAGAGCGGTTCCGCAACGGTAAGAAATGCTTTGGAGGGAGTGCGGTTCTTAGGGCTCTTCCTGGCTCTTTTCGCGAGCGCGAGTGAGTGTTTGACTGCCATGGGACCTCCTCGCGACAGGACTGCTGCCAGACTGGCGAGAGCTAGGTTAAGACAATCCACGGCCAACTTGGCAAAAGGAAAACAATGGCCTGGCGCATGATTTTCTTTTGTGCAGAGGGAGGCCGGGCGTCGCCTGACTTGACCCGCTGACACTCCGTCTCAGTTCAAACCGATTTCACCAGAAGGGCGCTCAGTCGTTCGCTTGCCCAGTTTGGCGGCAGTTCACCAGGACGCAGGTCATAGCCCCAGCCGCTTGGAATTTCGGCCGGGAAAGGTTCAACGAGCAGGCCTCGTTTCAGCTGGATCTCAGCCAGTGAGGCGAGTGTGACGGCGCAGCCCAGCCCGGCCGCTGCCATTTCAAGAGCTACATTGGAGCTGTCGCTCTTCAGCCCCTGTACGAGCGGCAGGTCAGGAATTCCATGATGGCGGGCAAAGGTCTGCCAGAGCTCCTGCCGGTTGAGAATATGGATAAGCCCCTTGCGATGCACATCCGCAGGCGATGTCATGGCATCGGCCCCGCTCAGGAAATCGGGAGAGCAGACCATGGCGAGGCGTTCCTCGCCCAGGCTTTGGCCGATGAGTGGCTGGCTTACATGGCGTGGTGCAATCCGGAGGTCCACAACCTGTTCGGTGGTCTCTGTCCAAATGGTGGCATGCACGGTAACCTCGACCTCTGGGAACTGACCGCGGAAAGCGCGCAAGCGCTGGGGCAGCCAGTTGGTGGCGAGACTGGCCGGGCAGGCAATCGCTACTTGCTTGCGGTGACGGACGGTTTGAACCTGCCCGGTCGCGAGGTCGATCTGTGACAGCGCGCGCTGTACGGCCGGCAGATAAGCGGTCCCGACCTCGGTCAGGCTCAGGGTTCGTGGCGCGCGGTAGAATAGCGGCCGGCCGATGAACTGCTCCAGCATTCTGACATGGCCGGAGACCGCGGCCTGGGTCATGCGCAGTTCCTCGGCGGCGCGGGTGAAGCTCAGATGCCGAGCCGATGCCTCGAATGACCGGATACAATTCAGGGGCGGAAGGTATTTCACCGCTGGGAGCCTTGCTGGGATACGACAAGAGATATTGGATCCGATTGCCGCCTGCTGCAGCGGGAAGAGATGCGCTGTACCTCTAAGAAATGCATAAAGGACATTCTGCCCCGACTACCAAGTCGGATGCAAGTCAGGTATGAATCCGAGAATTACTGCATGCGCCTCTGTAGGCGTTAGACTGGAATCCGGGCAATTCGGGCCTTGACGCGGGCAAGGTATTCGCGGCGGGTCTTGTCTGTCTGGCTGTCCATTTCATGCAGACCCATCCAGAATGTCTGGGTGCGCTTGGCCGTGCAAAACCGCAAGCCCCGCAGAATGATCTTTCGGCCAGGTGCCCCCATCAGGAACGTCCAGAACCACCATGGCGAGCCGAAAGTAGTGATGACACCGATGAGGCGGATATTTGTGAGTGCCGGGCGCATCGGTTCAGTGGGCGTGCGCAGGATAAAGGTAACACCTGGCCGCCACACCCGGTCGAACCAGCCTTTGAGCATGGCTGGCTGAGCATACCACCAGGTCGGATAGACCAGGATCAGCCCTTCAGCCCACTGAAGTGCCTCAATATGGGGCAGCAGATCGGCCGGCGGCAACTCATCTCCAGTATAGGCACGGCGTTCTTCCGCGCTCATGACCGGGTTGAAGCCCTCAGCGTAGAGGTCGGTGACGCGAACATCATGGCCCCTCGTGCGTGCACTCTCTATCGCCGCTTGGCACAGGGCGGTGCTGAAGCTCTCAGGCACTGGGTGGGCGTGAACGAAGAGAAGGCGCATTACGGTCTTGCCTGTTTCTTGAAAATTCTGAGGTAGGCTAATTCAAAAATGACTGCTGTCTATACCGCAACTCAAATCCAGACCTAGTGATGATGAAGTCCTCCTAGCAATGGTGATCAGCCCCCAACGAGTGGTCAGGGTTGAATGTTAGTGCATGATTGGCTCGGGCGCCAGCGCGGGCTGCGAAGCCGGTCGGGGTAGCGTAGCCGCACGCGCGGACTGCGGAACGAAAACCTTCGGGGCTGGGGCCGGTAGCCCAGCAACCCGTGTGGGTGGCTCGCGCGGTCCGCTTCGTGATGATCCCGGCGGAAAGAACTTGCCCTTCTCCGGAAACAACATCCGGCACAGTTGTGGTAATGATCCATGAGGGGACCCGGACCCAAAAAGCGCGGAGACCGCCGGAGGCGCCGCACTGTGGGGCGGATCGAGCGCGGCGGTGGGAAAGGCGGCGAACCCGTCCGAAGCCCACTGGGCCTGATCGAGGCTGCGCCAGTCAGGTATGATCAACTCCCCGTCGATTCCCATCCAAGGCGTGGCATGCTTGCCCCCAGTGCGCTTATGGCCAGCAATTTTGATAACTCTTAAGGGCAAGAATGAAACGACGGGCAGCTTCAGACGCCGTAGCAGATTCACCTGATTCTGCCAGATACAGAGTATGGAAGTGGGATTTGTTTCGGTGAATGTCTTGCAGTTGAACATTCGGTCGGTCTTGCGGCATATTGTCCATGAGCCACTGTGCCCTCACTCGAACCAGGAGCGGGTGTCCTGCGGCTTTGACGGCATGTGCGGCTTTTTTGGGAGAGAAGATATGATCAGGTCTTTGGTTGCGGCGGTAGCGATGCTCGTGACGGGCACAGCAACCTTTGCCGGCACAACAAACATTTCGCTGGCACCTGTTCCGTTTGAACTCCAGCTCCCATCAGAAATCGCTGAAAAGCTCACTGTTGAACCCATCTCCGGAGCCTGGGCTGAAGAGGTGAAGAAGTGGGGGGCGGATGCCGCGTCGGTGGTCTACTACCATCCAGCAGAGGGATCGCGGTCGATCCTGATGAGCGTCTACTACTTTCCGGCAGAAAAGTTTGACGCCGCCCAAAATCCGAATGAGGCGCCTCCCTTCGGGCGCGAGGTGATCCGGCGGGACGGCAAGGTTTTCAGCGTGGCCGGCCCGCAGGATACGATCTTCGATGCCGAGACGGTGGATGCAAAGAATGTCGTCGCGTCCAATGCCCTGATCTACGAGCCGGAGAACTACACACCGTTGAAGTGAGCCTCGGCAAGAACGGCAAGGAGAGCACCTTTATGCTCTGGTCGAAAGCGACTGATGTAATTCAGGCATGACAGCAATGCCTTGTCCCTGACTATTGGCGGCTCTTGGATCTGTTATCTTTCAAATCGGAACTCGAGATTTCGAGCTCTCCTTCCGTGGGTCTGTCCAGTTCCATGCGGAAGCGGTAGCCGGGGTCTTATGACCTCGAGCTCCTCCCCCGAAATCTGGACCACCTTGATGGCCGGCTCTTCATGAGCCGGCCTTTCTCTTTTTCGGAGAAACCGTATCAGGCAATGCTGGTTGAGCGCTCACGAGCTCCTAACACGCCCTCTACTGACTTGCCGGTCCGAGCCCGCGAGGAACTGACCACCAGCCCTGCCACGCCCGGCCTATTCGGGCTCTTCGGGCCAAACGGCTTCGAAGGGATTGGCGGTCATCTTCGGAAGGTCACGCAGCGCCTGCCGGTACGAGGCCCAGACAGACTTGTCGACGGGGCTGTCCGGCAGCTGCGTCCAGTCCGTCGCCGACAGCTTCTCATTGCGGATCAGGCGAAGCCGCTCCCATTCTTTGGCAATGAGCGCATTCTGTTCATTGGTTCCGATATGGATGACCTGCCACTGCTGTACCCACGCTCTCCCTGTCTTCCTGGGATTGATCTCCTCAACGACCTGATACCACCGGTTCATGGGTTGCGGTGTCGGCTGCACGGAGAAGACATTGAACGCGGCGAGAACTTCGTCCGTCAGCGGAAGCGGGAAGGAAACATTCGGATGATCCATGTGCAGGGTTGTATAGGGATAGGACACGACACGATCGTTCTCGACTTTCACATAGTTCATTCTGTCACCATGTTATCCTGACAACGCCTGCGCCGCCTGCGGAGGCGCCATTGGTGGAGACTGCACTGCTGCCGCCGCCGCCGGACACGCCGCCCGGACCGGACGTGGACCCATCCGTGGCATAAGCATCAGGAGACCCTTCCCGGCCACCGGTTGAAGAGGTAGACGCCGCGCCGCTCGTGCCGGCGCCGGACACCCCGGTGCCACCGCCTCCGCTATTGCTGCCACCACCGGACGATGCACCACCCGTGGCTGCGGACGAGTTTGCGCGAGTGAGCGACGCGATGCCATTCGCGCCTGCGCCACCATTGGCGGTGTACCCGCCGGCTCCCCCGCCGCCACCACCGTAGAAATGGACGTTGTTTGTAGTGCTGCCCGCGCCGCTGCCCCCATTCCCGCCGGAATACCGTGTCGTTCCAATACCCGATGAGCCGGAGCCTCCGGCACCGCCTGATCCGTTGGAGGATGACGTGGCATTGTTCCCGGGCGATCCACCCTTGGCCAGCCAAAGCGTCGTGCCACTCCGCACGATGGAGCTGTCGCCTCCGGCCGTCCCATTGCTGATGCCTTGAAGACCGCCAGTACCGCCACTGCCAGCGGTGATCTGAAGCACCTGCCCCGCAGTGACGGACAATGATGGCGTGATCGACATGGCCCCGCCGCCACCGCCGCCGCCACCACGATAGGAACTGGCCGCAGTGTAGGCACCGCCGCCGCCACCGCCCCCGCCCGTGCCGGTGACAGACATCGTGCTGACACCGGTTGGGATGGTGAGATTTTCCGAAGCCCCGGTCACGATCAGTTCCCGCCTCGAAATCAGAGCGTATTGGATCGAGAACGAGCCGATGGACACTGTCGCGGTATTCGTGATGCTGGTGCCCGGCGCCGGGTTGGCAACCGATGTCTGGCGGACCTCAAGGATATCGCCATTTTCGATGGTGCCCGCTGCCGAGGTCCATGCGCCGCCATTGATGCGATACTGGGACTGGTTGCCGCCGGCAATGCTGATGCCGAGTGGTGAGCCGCCTTCCATGGTGACAGCCACACTTGTCGATGACGCGACAGCTTCCCCGCCAGCGGGAATGTTTGAATAGCCCGTCGCAAACGCGCCGGAAAACCTCACCAGGCCGGGCTGAATTCCTGTTCTCAGGCTGAATGTCATTGCCGAACAATTGGAGCCCGAGGGTCCGAAAGGCCCCGGATCGATACTCCCGGCAACCGCCTGCGGCGTCGTGCCGACAGCCAGGACAACCGACACGATTGAACTGCCGGAGAGCTTTCTGACCTCCGTGAAGCCCGATGGCATCGATGTGAACGTTACGTTGTCTGTCCGGGTCGCGCCAAAGGCGAAGATGTAATTTTCATCGGTCGGGCGAGGCTCATGCCGGAACTCCTTCAATGCCGAAAACCGTTCCAGACCGGAACGGTTTTCCTGACCGAAACATCAAAGGGGCATGTTCCAGACGGGAACATGCCCCCCTGCCCCCGCAACGCCCCCCAGGATTTCCCGGGAGCCGCCATGTAATCACTCCGCAACATCCTCCCGGACGAGAAGAAGGTTGAGATCGCCCATGCTGGTCGGATGAATGGCCGCGATGGCGTAGGATGGGCTGCCGCACCGCGCCGGCAGTCTGAGCAGATCGCCCTTCGCAGGCCGGAACCCCAGTTCCGCAACCTGCGCTGCGGCAATCCAGAAAGCGCTCTGCTCTGACACCAAGCGCGTGGTGCCTCTGAACTCCCCGCCCCGGCTCTGGCCCCGGAGATCGGACGTTGCGGCAAGAGCGGAGAAAATGCCTCTGACCTTCACCGCCATGCGGTCGGCATCGGCTGCCGCCTCGGCATACTGGCTGCCACGGCGCGGGATCAGAACCGCCTCTTCGCCGAACCCCTCCAGGGCCGCGTCGGATGCCAGGGCATCCAGGGCGTCAAAGGCCGAGGTCATCTATCACCCCGCACCTTGTCAGGTCCGCTTGCCCGGGATCAGCACGCGCGGGCGGGTGCAGTAGTGGAGCGCGTTCATCTGGAACTCCAGGTTCACGCCCTTGCCGTTCATCATCTCCCACTGCTTGGCGTAAAGGCGCTGGCCGGGCGTGTTGACCGTCTCGATGTAGTCGGCGGGTCCGTAGACCGTGCGGAACAGGCCGGGAACACCTGTCGGGAACAGGTGACACTTGTTGGTGTCAATCCCGATTGTGCCGCCGCCCTTGTAGTTGGCCCAGGTGATGCCGCCGAAGTCGAAAGAGCCGTGGAAGCCGTTGACCCCGGCGCTGACATAGGCGCCCCTCAGACTCGCGGCGTCGGCATAGCCCTTGTAGGTGTCACGCACCTCCTTGTGGGCGATCAGGTCGTCGAAGAATGTATCGCCGCAGATCGCCATGACATTGGTGAAGGGAATGCCGTCGAGGATCGAGGCCATCTGGCGGATGATCCCGGCGCATTTCTTGCGCAGAACGCCCTCCGCCGGGCTGGCGTTGTCGAGGTCGAAGTCGATCTCGGCGGCGGGGGTCTCGCCGAACTCGGTATAGTAGTCGAACAGCACCGAGTTGTCGGTGTCCAGAAGACGCCCGGTCTTCACGATGTTGAGGCGGTGGAATTCCTCGGTGCGGGCGAAGAACTGCGAGGCTTCCCCCGCGCGGTTGGCGAGGCAGTTGCCGTTCACCTCGGCATCGCGGACGATGGCCGAGACCGAAACATCAGCGGCAGAGGCATCGGCGCCGTAGATGGCGATGGCGGCGGGCACCTGGCTGCCGTCGCTGGCGCCCACGGCGCTGGCAAAATACTTGCCACTGGCAGTGATCTTGCCCAGCACCGTGCCGGCGGCGATAATGCCGGCGCCGGAGGCGATGGTGATGGCCTCGCGCGAGCGCTGGCCGTTGGCCTCCGAGAGGATGAACTCCCCCGGATGGCGGGTTTCCATGAGAACGGTCATATCTGGTGCTCCTTTCAGGCCCGGGCAAACTGGCGGTTGGCGTTGGTGATGGCCCGCTTCCAGCCTTCCTGGATGAGGGCTCCGGCATCGGGCTTTTCCGCCCCGCCGGGGGCTCCGAACTCAGGTCCGGCGCTGGCCCGCTGGGCGAGGGCCTCTAGCCTTGTCTCCTTCGGCGACGCGCCAAGGATCTTCTCGGCCTCCGCGACGGTGAGGGCGGTTTCGGTGGCCAGCATGAGGGCCTGCTTCTCTCGCCCGACGGCGGCCTCGGCATTCACGATGGCGCGGATGACTACGGCGTTCCCTATCCCGACCATTACCAGGGTGGCCCGAAGGTGCATCATGCAAAGTCAATTCGACTCAAGACGCTCGTGAGCCGGGGCATCGAACGTTTCGTCTATGAGTATGACTTCGGCGACTACTGGCTTCACGACATCCTGATCGAAGAGTGCGGTGACGGATTGCCGGACCGGGACTATCCCTTCTTCATCAGCGGTGAAGGCCGGTGCCCGCCGGAGGACGTTGGCGGCGTTTCCGGCTTCGAGGAGTTTCTCGAGGCGGTCGGGAAACCGCGCCACCCCGAGCACAAGAGGATGATCGAATGGTATGGCAAGCCCTACGATCCAGCAGACATAGATGAGCGTCGCATCCGCAGGCTGATCGAGGAAATGGCCGCCCGGCGGCGTGGTCCGCTGATGAGCCACCGCAAGGGAGGCAGGACGCCACCCCAATGACCGGTTTCGTCTATGTCATCGGCGCCAGGACCCGGCGTGGAAACCGGACCTATGTTGGCTGGACGCTCGATCCCGAGCGGCGGCTTGCGCAACACAATTCCGGCACTGGCGCCAGATCGACGAGAGGTCTGTCATGGGAACTTCTCTATGTTGAAAAGCTTGAAACCCGGGCCGCCGCCATGAGCCGGGAATGGTACCTGAAGCGGGACCGGCGCTTCCGTAAGCAGCTGACGGGCCAGATCACCGAACGCCGCGCGCATTGAACAGTCGGCGCAGGACGTAGCTTCTGGCGAGTGATATGCAGGTAAACAATCCGCCAATCATTAGGTTCTCGCGAAGCGATGCGTGCAACCCGAAGAGTGGGAACACGATCATCTGCGTCAGAACGGCGAGGGCATAGCCGATCACAATGTTGGTGACTGCCTCCACGAATGATAGCCAGCGTGGCTGCATCAGGCGGCATCTTTCGACTTGGTCTTCCTTGCAATCTTGAGGTCATCGAATGTCCGATCCTCGCCATACAGCACCGCCTTGTTGCCAGTGTAATCCTGCCAGCGCTGGACGATCACATCGACGTACTTGGGATCGAGTTCCATCAGCCGTGCCGACCGACCGGTGCGTTCGGCGGCGATGAGAGTTGTTCCTGATCCGCCGAACAGGTCGAGCACGATGTCCCGGCTCTTGGAGGAATTGGTAATGGCGCGTTCGACCAGTTCCACCGGCTTCATGGTG
>NZ_JBIICB010000317.1:0-4596 GCF_044239095.1 Aestuariivirga sp.
GAGGCCAGCAATGAGCAGGCCCATCAGAGCCATGCCCGCGATGGCGCCCATGCCGGAGAGGTCACGCTTGGACGTGTAGCCCCACATGCTCATGGCACCGAAGGTGAGCGAGGCGGACAGGAAGGCCGTCATCACCATCGAGGGATCGATGCCGAGATAGCGGTTCACGATCGGCGCGATGCCGATACCCCAGAGCGCCACATAGACCCAGTAGACCACGTGAGCGCGCGCCACCGTGCCACCCATGAGCAGGCGCTGGGCGAAAAAGCCCATGCCGATCAGGCCGATGAGCGCCGGGAAGGCGAGCGCATTGGCCACAGCGCCGAGCGCCGGGATGGTGAAGGTCGCCATAACGATCGCAGCCGTGACCGCCACGCCAAGCGCCATATAGTTGTAAATGCCCAGCATATAGGAGCGGAGACCCTGGTCCACTGCGGCCTGGGTGCCCACCCGCGTCTGGGAAGGATATCTGAATTCAGCCATGTCGTTCCTCCAGCGGTAGCTTTGAACGGAATATGGGCGAGCGCCCCTTCATCTTCAAGTTACAGGAATTTAAGGAGCCGGAGCCTGCGTCAGCCGCCGGCATACTGGTCCATCTTGTGGGCGAGCACGATGTCCTTCTCGGTGACACCGCCCGCCGAGTGGGTGGCAAGCGTCACCTCGACCCGGCCATAGACGTTGAACCATTCGGGGTGGTGGTCGGTCTTTTCAGCGAACAATGCAACCCGGCTCATGAAAGCCCAGGCCTGGCTGAAGGACTTGAACTGATAAGTCCGGGTGATGGCGTCGCGGCCCTTGGCCTCTTCCCACCCGCGCAGCTCATGCAGCGCCTTCGCACGTTCAACTCCAACCAGTGCCTTGTCTGTCATAGCCCCGCCTGTAAACGATATGATTCTTCCACCGCGTAGGGACCACCCCCACGCGAGGGCCGGGACGAGAACAGCACGAAACGCGCCACCTCGAAGACCCGGCTCTTGTAGAGGTTATGGGAGGCGATGAAGCGGTGCAAGGCCTGATGGTCCGGCTCCTTGAGCCTGGCCAGCGTCACGTGGGGGGCGAATTTCCGGGGATCGGGCGGCATGCCCAGCGCCTGGCAGATGCGCTCGTGAATGGCCTGCAGCCGCCGCAATTCGGGGCTTTCCTCGACACTTGCGAAGAGCGTGTGGGGCTTGTTGCCGCCGAACAGGCCGCAACCTGCCAGCCGCAGCTGGAAGGGCCTGGCTTCCACCCCCTCCAGCTCATAGCTGATCTCGCGGGCGAGCCTCTCGTCGATGTCGCCCATGAAGCGGAGCGTGATGTGGTAGGATTCGCGGTCGATCCAGCGTGCGCCGATGATGCCGCCCCGCATCAGGTCGAGGTCGAAGGCCACATCGTCCGGGATTTCGACGCCAGTGAACAATCGTGGCATGGCGGGCCTCCTCTGCTGTCAAGGATTGGCGGTACGCTACGCGCTGACGGTAACGCGATTCTCGCCAATCCAAAGTCCTATTTTGCGGCAACCTGCTCCAGCAATCGTTCCACACTGGGCAGGATGCGGGCAACGATCAGATCGACGCCCGCAGGGTTCGGGTGCATGCCGTCCGCCTGGTTGAGCTTCACCTCCGCCGCCACCCCGTCGAGAAAGAACGGGTAGAGCAGCGTGGCGTGCTTCTCCGCCAGCCGCGGATACATGCCGTCAAAGGCTGCCTGGTAGTCCGGCCCCAGATTGGGCGGGGCCCGCATGCCGGCGAGCAGCACGGGAAGCCCGCGCTGGGCGAGCTGGCCGAGCAGCTGGTCGAGGGCCTGTTCGGCCTGCGGCACGGGAAGCCCCCGGAGCGCATCGTTTGCACCGAATTCGACGATCACCGCATCGACCTCCTCCGACAGCGCCCAGTCGAGGCGCGAGGCGCCGTCGAGTGCGGTATCGCCCGCAACGCCTCCGTTGATCACTTTCACGTCATGCCCCCTGGCCTTCAGCGCCGCCTCCAGCTTCACGGGAAAGGCATCCGAGGGCTGCAGGCCATAGCCCGCGATGAGGCTGTCTCCCAGCGCCAGCAGGGTGACGGTCTGGGCGGCGGCGGCGTTGATCATCAGCACGGCGAAGGCGAGAACGGCGGAAAGTTTCAGCATCTTCGTCAATTAAGCGCCACGGTTGGCATGTTCAAGCATCCGGATCTCGACAACCGGCGTAAGGAAACCCATGTTCGACGCAATGACCGCCACCGCTGTTTCCCTCAAGGACGTTCACCTGACCCTGCCGAGCCGCGCCGGCAATGTCGACATTCTGCGCGGCGTTGACCTGACCGTGAGGCCGGGCGAGGCCATCGGAATCGTCGGCCCCTCGGGCTCGGGCAAGACCACGCTGCTGATGGTCATCGCCGGGCTCGAGCGCGCGAGCCGGGGCGAGGTGATCGTGGCGGGCCAGTCGCTTGCCGGCAAGGGGGAGGACGAACTCGCCGCATTCCGGCGTGACAACATCGGCATCGTGTTCCAGTCCTTCCACCTGATTCCCACCATGACGGCGCTGGAGAATGTCGCGGTGCCGCTGGAATTCCGCGGCGCGAAGAATGCGATGGGCATTGCCGAAGACAAGCTGAAGCGGGTGGGCCTCGGCCACCGGCTGACGCACTACCCCGGCCAGCTCTCGGGCGGCGAGCAGCAGCGCGTGGCGATCGCCCGTGCGCTGGCATCGGGCGCGAAGATCATCATCGCGGACGAGCCGACCGGCAACCTCGACCACGTGACGGGCGAGCAGATCATCAAGCTGCTCTTTGACCTCAGGACGCAGGATGGCGCCTCGCTTCTCCTCGTCACCCATGACCGCGCGCTGGCAGAGCGCTGCGACCGCGTGGCGGAAGTGCTGGACGGCAGGATCGTCTCCGGGGCCCATCCATGAACCCCGCGCTCTGGCTGCGCTTTGCAGCCCGCGACCTGCGCTCAGGCCTCCAGGGCTTCTGGATCTTCCTGACCTGCCTGGCGCTCGGCACCGGCACCATCGCCATCATCGGCTCGCTGACCGCGGCGATGGAGCGCGGGCTGGACGAACAGGGCCAGCCGCTGCTGGGCGGCGACCTCGAATTCGCGCTCGTCCACCGCGAGACAACCCCTGAGGAATTCGCCTTCATCGCTTCCAAGGGCGTGGTGAGCCGCGTCGCCACGGTGCGCGGCATGGCGGTGGCGGGCGAGAATGCCACGCTGATCGAGGCCAAGGCGGTGGACGCCAACTACCCGCTCTACGGCGAGGTGAAGCTCGAGGGCGGCATGACGCTCTCAGACGCCACCGCCACGGTGGACGGCGTGCCGGGCGTTGCCGCCGACCCGCTGCTGATGGGCCGCCTGGGCGTCAAGCCCGGGGACCGGATCAAGCTCGGTTCCATCGAGGTTACGGTCAGGGCGCTGATCCAGCACGAGCCGGACCGGTTGTCCGACGGCGTGGTGCTGGGCCCGCGCCTGCTGCTGACCGAGGATACGCTGCGTGCAACCGGCATCGTGCAGCCGGGCAGCCTCATCACCTGGCGCTATCGCGTCAAGACGCCGGACACCGGCCAGGACGCGGTCCGCGCCGTGGTCAAGGAGGCGGAACAGAAATTCGAGGACGCAGGCTGGCGCGTCAGGACGCGCAACAACGCGGCGGCGAACGTCGACGGCTTCATCGAGCGGCTGGGTTATTTCATGACGCTCGTGGGTCTCGCCTCGCTGATCGTCGGCGGCGCGGGCATCGCCAATGCCGTGCAGGCCTTCGTGACCCGCAAGATGGGCTCAATCGCCACGCTCAAATGCCTCGGCGCCTCCTCGGGCGATGTGCTCGGGATCTACCTGACGGAGATCCTGCTCGTCGGCGCCATCGCCATCGCCATCGGGCTCGCCGCGGGCGCCGTGGCGCCGCCGCTGGTCGCAGCACTGCTCGGGCCCCTGCTGCCACTGCCGGTGGCGACGGGAATTGAGGTGCGGCCCCTGCTGTTTGCTGCAGCGCTTGGCTTTCTCACCACCATCGCCTTCGCGCTGTGGCCGCTGGCGCATACGCGGCGCGTGGCGGCCTCCGCACTTTTCCGCTCCCGGATTGCGCCGGTGCATGGCTGGCCGGGCCCGGCGGAGCTTGCGGTCATCGGCGGGGCGCTGGCGCTCATCGCGCTGCTGACATTCCTCTCCTTCGAGAACACGCGCATCACCGCCTACTTCCTGCTGGGATTGGTGGCGAGCTTCGTGGTGCTGCTGGGCCTGGCCCGGCTGATCATCCTCGCTGCCCGGCGCATGCCGCGCAGCGCCTCCGCGATCTGGCGCTATGCCATCGGCAACATCCACCGGCCAGGCTCGGCGGCAGCCTCCGTGATCCTGGCGCTCGGCCTCGGGCTTACGCTGTTCGTGACGCTGGCGCTGACCGACCGCTCGATCTCCTCCGAACTCCGTTCCGGCATTCCGGAGAAGGCGCCGGCCTTCTTCTTCCTCGACGTGCGCAACAATGAGCTTGCCCAGTTCAAGGATGCCGTGGGGCAGGAGAAGGGCGTCACCCATGTCAACAACTCGCCCATGCTGCGCGGCCGCGTCGTCGCCGTGAAGGGCGTTCCAGCGGCTGAGGTCAAGGCCTCGCCCGAGTCGAACTGGGCGCTGCGCGGCGAC
>NZ_JBIICB010000318.1:0-4595 GCF_044239095.1 Aestuariivirga sp.
GCTTTTGCGGCAGGGAGCCGGAGACCACCACCGAATAGGGCGGCACCTTGCCCATGTGGACCTTGCCCGTTTCGCGCTCGATGATCTTGGTGGACTGGCCGATGAACACGCCCATGGAGATGACCGAGCCCTCGCCCACGATAACGCCTTCGACGACTTCGGAGCGCGCGCCGATGAAGCAATTGTCCTCGATGATGGTGGGGCCGGCCTGCATCGGCTCCAGGACGCCGCCAATGCCGACGCCGCCAGAGAGATGCACATTCTTGCCGATCTGGGCGCAGGAACCGACCGTCACCCAGGTATCCACCATGGTGCCGGTATCGACATAGGCGCCGAGGTTGACGAAGGACGGCATGAGGATGGCGCCCGGCGCAATATAGGCCGACTTGCGGACGACGCAATTGGGCACGGCGCGGAAGCCTGCGGCGCGGAATTCCGTCTCGCCCCAGCCATCGAACTTGGAGGGCACTTTGTCCCACCAGCTGGAGCCGCCGGGGCCGCCGGAGATCATGCTCATGTCATTGAGACGGAAGGACAGCAGCACGGCCTTCTTGAGCCACTGGTTCACGTGCCACTCGCCATCGCGCTTCTCGGCGACGCGGGCCTTGCCGGAATCGAGCATGCCGAGTGCCGCGTTGACGGCATCGCGCACGGCGCCCTTCGTTTCGAGATTGACCTTGTCGCGGCCTTCCCAGGCCTGCTCGATGGTGGTCTGAAGATCGCTCATGCTGTCCCTCCCGGCGTTACGTGGCGCTGGCTTTCGCTCAATTGGCGGGTGCGGTCAAGTTCGCCAAGAAGCTGGCGAGATCGTCCGTCACGTGGTGAATGTGCTCCTGCGCGATGCCGCCCGTGGACCTGTTGAGGTGCTCGGCATCCTTGTTCTCGGGGCTCGTCACCAGCACCGTGGTCATGCCCAGCGCATGGGGCGCCTCGAGGTTGCGGGCAATGTCCTCGAACATGGCGGAGGTTTCCGGCCGGATGCCCGTCTGCCGGATGAATTTGCGGTAGGGCTCCATCTCCGGCTTGGGGATGAAGTCCGAGTGCACGATGTCGAAGATGTCACCGAAATGATGGGTGATGCCGATGCGGTTCAGCACCTTCCCGGCATGGGCCACCGTGCCGTTGGTGAAGATCAGCTTGCGGCCGGGAAGCTTGTGCAGCGCCGCGTCCAGCAAATTGTTCTGCAGCACGGGCGAATGGTCGATGTCATGCACATAGTCGAGGAAGGCGTCCGGCGTGATGGCGTGCTCGGTCATCAGCCCGCGCAGCGTCGTTCCATATTTGTAGAACATCTCTTTCTGGCGGCGCTTGGCCTCCGCATAATCGACGTTGAGCAGCCGCGAGACGAACTCGCCCATCTTGACGTCGATCTGGTCGAACAGCCGGCAGCTTGCCGGATAGAGCGTGTTGTCGAGGTCGAAGACCCAGGTGTCGATGTGGGAAAAGCCTCTCATACGCCGGTCCGCGAGATGCGCGTGCCGACGCCATGGGGGGTCAGGAGCTCCAGCAGCACCGAATGCGGCACGCGCCCGTCAAGGATGATGACGCCCTCGACGCCCGATTCGACCACGGCGGCCGCACTCTCCACCTTGGGGATCATGCCGCCGGTGATGGTGCCATTGGCGACGAGTTCCGGCAGATCGCCCACCTTCAACTCGCTGATCAGGTTCTTGTCCTTGTCGAGCACGCCCGCGACGTCGGTGAGCAGCAGCAGGCGCTTGGCGCGGGTGGCGGTGGCGATGGCGCCCGCCGCCGTGTCAGCGTTCACGTTGAAGGTCTCACCCTCCCAGCCCACGCCCACGGGGGCGATGACGGGAATGGCGTCGCTCTTCATGATGGTGTCGAGGATCTGGGTGTTGACGCGCACCGGCTCACCCACGAAGCCGAAGTCGATCTCCACCGTCTTGCCCGTCTCAGGGTCGATCTTCTTCTTGGTGAGCTTCTCGGCGATGAGCAGATTTCCGTCCTTGCCGGAGATGCCCACGGCGCGGCCGCCGGCCTGCTGGATCGAGGCGACGATCGACTTGTTGATCGAGCCCGACAGCACCATCTCGACCACCGACATGGTGGCCTCATCGGTGACGCGCAGACCGTCGCGGAATTCCGGCTTCACCTCGAGCTTGTCGAGCATGCGGTTGATCTGGGGTCCGCCGCCGTGGACGACGATGGGGTTGAGCCCGCAGACCTTCAGCATGACCATGTCACGCGCGAATTGGTGGGCAAGCTTGGGATCCACCATGGCGTGGCCGCCATATTTCACCACGATGATCTGGTCGTCGTAGCGCTGCAGGAAGGGCAGCGCCTCGGAAAGGATGCGGGCCGTCGTGCCGAGTTCGTCCATGAGAGTGGTCCCCGTCAATCGAGTAGCGTCCTACAGGACAATTGCGAGGGTTTCAAAGGGTCTGGCGCTTGCGGGCCGTATTCAATTCCCGCTCTCCCTCTCAGGAAGAAAGGGGGAGCAGGGGACTCACGACAGCAGCCCTGCGATTTCCGCCCGAAGTTCCGGGATTCCGCCGCCCTTCTCGCTCGATGTGGCGTGAATTTCGGGGAAGGCGGCCGGATGCTTCTTCACGGCGGCGGCAACCGTCTCGCGCATCTTCTCGAGTTCCGCCGGCTTGATCTTGTCGCTCTTGGTGAGCACGGCCTGGTAGGTGACGGCCGCCTCGTCGAGGAGGTCGAACATCTCCTCGTCCGCCTTCAGGATGCCGTGGCGGGAATCGATCAGCACGAAGGCGCGGGTCAGGCCCGGCCTGCCGCGGAGATACCCCCTCAGCACCGCCTGCCACACCTTCACCTCATGCTTGGGGGCCTTGGCATAGCCATAGCCCGGCATATCGACGAGGGTGAGCTGGCTGTTGACGTCGAAGAAATTGAGCTCGCGCGTGCGCCCTGGCGTGTTGGAGGCGCGCGCCAGCCCGTTCACCCCCGTCAGCGCGTTGATGAGCGAGGACTTGCCGACGTTGGAGCGCCCCGCGAAGGCGATCTCGACACCTGCCGGCGGCGGCAGCTGCTCGAGCTTTGCAACGCCCAGGAGGAAACGCGACGGGCCGCCGAAAAGACGGCGGCCCGCATCGATCTGGTCTTCTGTGAAGCGGGCGGTCAACTCGCGGCCTTCTTCTTGAGGAAGGGCAGGCTCTCGCGGATGTTGCCGAAGAAGTCGATCTCCACGCCGTGCCGCTTCATGATGTAGGACTGCTGCAGGATCGAGAGCGTGTTGCTCCACGCCCAGTAGATCACGAGGCCCGCCGGGAAGGTGCCCAGCATGAAGGTGAAGATCACCGGCATCCAGTTGAACAGGCTCGCCTGGATCGGATCGGGCGGCGTCGGGTTAAGCCGCATCTGCAGCCACATGGTGATGCCCATGATGATCGGCCACACGCCGATCAGCAGGATATCGGGCACCGTCCAGGGAATGAGGCCGAACAGGTTGAACAAGCTCGTCGGGTCAGGGGCGGAGAGATCGCGCACCCAGCCGAAGAACGGCGCATGGCGCAGCTCGATCGAGGTCAGGATGACCTTATAGAGCGCAAAGAAGATCGGGATCTGCACCACAACGGGCAAGCAGCCAGACAGCGGCGAGACCTTCTCGCGCTTGTAGAGCTCCATCATCGCCTGCTGCTGCTTCATGCGGTCGTCCGGATACTCGGTCTTGAGCCGCTCCATCTCGGGCTGGAGCTTCTTCATCTTGCTCATCGAGGCATAGGACTTGTTGGCAAGCGGGAAGACCGCGAGCTTCACCAGCACCGTCGCAATGAGGATGGCGAGGCCGAAGTTGCCGACGAGGCCCTTGATCCAGTCAAGCAGGTAGAAGAAGGGCTTGGTCAGGAAATAGAACCAGCCCCAGTCGATCATGTAGTTGAGGCCTTCAATGCCGTGTTTGGCCTCAATGGCGTTGATGGTGCTGACCACCTTGGCGCCAGCAAACAGCTGGCTGCGATAGGACGCCGACGCGCCCGGCTGCACGACGAGTGCGTCCCGGGCGAGATAGTCGGTCTGGTAGACGTCGCGGTTGCCGGACCGGGTGTGCAGGAAGCTTGCAGTCACGGGTATGGACTGGTCCGGCACGATGGCCGCGGCCCAGTACTTGTCGGTGAAGCCGAGCCAGCCGCCGGTGGTGTCGAACCGCTGCGGCTCGGTCTGCTCCGACACGTCGGAGTAGTGGATTTCCTGGAGGCTGCCGTTGAGCCAGCCCAGCATGCCCTCGAAGAACACCCAGAAGCCGGAGACCAGCGGCGTGTCCTGGCGTTGGATGCGCGCATAGGGAATGAGCGCCACCGGCGCCTGCGACCTGTTCTCCACCGTCTGGGTGACGGTGAACAGGTACTGGTCGGAAATCTCGATCTTGCGGGAGAAGACCAGCCCCTCACCATTGTCCCAGGTCAGGGTCACGGGGTTGCCGTCCGAAAGAACGGCGCCGGCCGGGGCCTGCCACACGGACTTCGAGTCCGGCATCTTGGCCAGCGTGCCAGTGGCCGGCACGAAGCCCTGCTCGGCGAACAGCGCACCCGGCGTGCCATGCGGCGACAGGAAGGTGATGGTGGGGCTCTTGGGATCGATCGTCTCGCGGTAGCGCAGCAGGTGCAGGTCGTCGATCT
>NZ_JBIICB010000319.1:0-4582 GCF_044239095.1 Aestuariivirga sp.
TCTGTCGGCTTTCGGCACGAAGACCCGCCGCGCCGCAGCGCCGCGTCCCTCAGTGACCCGGCTTATAGGTCCACCAACACTCAACTGTCAAGCTTCTCAAATCATAAATCTTCAACTTTCCGATAAGCCCCCGGCAACAGTAGATAATTGGGTGGCTTATCAGCCCAGGCAGCGCGCCCGCGGCCAGGATGCAGGCGTAGGACCCGGACAGGCATTAATCATGGTTAACGAATTGGAAATGTCTCGATGTCATCATGTTTTTCGCCCGATCATCGGACATCGCCCGTCCACACCCGGGGATGAAATGTGATCGTGAAATGTGTCGAACGCGCCCAATGCAGTCAATGCGGTTGACTAACGGGGCGCGGGAGGGCATTTTCCGACCCGCGCGGAACTGTTGGGGTTTCGCGTTCCCGGACGGAGCATGACAGAAGCGAGTGTGCTCCCGGATGTGGCCTGTGATCGAGGGGAAGTCGATCAGGCCCGAAGTTGTCCGGAGCAGTTGGGTTGGCAAGGGGATTGATTATTGAACGATCGCGTTGACAGACAGTTTCGCGCCCGCACGCTTGCCGGTGCGGCGCGGCGTCGGCCACTGCCGTCAAAGCCCCAGCTCATGCTTCCGGCGCCCGCACCGGCGCCCGCCCCCGATCCATTCGAGGTCGAACCTGCCCATCACAGATGGCTTCTGACGACCTGTGTTGCCGGCATCGCCGGTTCGCTGGTGATCGGCAGCGCTGTACTTGGAATTTTCGGTGAGAACGCGGCACCGCGCGATGCGTTCGCGGCCGTCGACAAGGCCGCGATCACGGGCAGCTACGCGGACCTGACCGGCGCTGAGTCCGAGCGGTCCATCGGCCGCAAGGAACTCTCCGCCGCCTACCAGCCACAGCCCGACTTGCCGGTCACCTCGATCATCCCCGAGCGTGACCTGAACAATGCGGCTCTCTATCCGGAAATCACCTCGGACGTCCTGCCTTATGGCGACGGCAAGACGGTGGTGATCGACGCCGAGATCGACTCGATTGGCGGCGAAGAGAACATCACGACCATCACCAAGCAGGTTCCGCCGGAGCCGACCGACGAAACCTTTGAGCTAGCCCAAGGCGAGACGCTAATCGGCGCGCTCACCGACCGCGGCGTCGGCAGGGAAGCAGCAAAGGCGCTCGCTGACGCGATCGAACCCGTTTTCCCCGCCACCCAGATGAAGACGGGCACCCGCTTCGAACTGACCCTCGACAGGCAGTTCGACTTCTACGGCCGCGACGTGATCTTCCCCGTGGAACTCTCATTCCAGCCCGGCCCGGACGAGACCATCACCGTGCAGGCCGACGAAGACGGCCGCTTCGTGGCCGCAATCGCCGGCGCGAAAGCCGGCGCCAAGTCGCAATATGCCGATTACAACCATTTCCGCACCCGCGCCAAGGTGGGCTCCAGCCTCTATGGCACCGCCAAGGACAACAAGGTTCCGGGCTATATCGTCGCCGAGTTGACGCGCATCTTCGCTTACGACGTGGACTTCCAGCGCCAGGTGAAGGCGAACGACAGCTTCGATGTCTTCTACGGCAACCCGCTCACCGGATCGTCATCAAAGCGCAAGGTGCTGCATTACGCGCAGCTGACCCTCGACGGCAAAACCAAGACCTATTACCGCTTCACCACCAAGGACGGCCAGACCGACTACTATGACGAGAATGGCCGGAGCGCGCAGAAATCGCTGCTCAAGACACCGGTTTCGGGTGCCAGGCTGACGTCCGGCTTCGGCATGCGCCGCCACCCCCTCCTCGGCTACTCGAAGATGCATGCGGGTGTGGACTTCGGCGCGCCGCATGGAACGCCGATCCGGGCGGCGGGCTCCGGCGTCGTGGAACTCGCCGGACGCCATGGCGCCTATGGCATCACGGTCGAGATAAAGCACGACAACAAGTACGAAACGCTCTACGCGCACATGAGCAAGCTCGCGGCAGGCATCCGCCGCGGCGCCAAGGTGAACCAGGGCCAGATCATCGGCTATGTCGGTTCGACCGGCCGCTCCACCGGCCCGCACCTCCATTACGAAGTGCATGTGAACGACCGGCCCATCAACCCCACCCGCATCAAGGCCGCTGGCGGAAAGCATCTCTCTGGCAAGGAACTGGCGAGGTTCAACCAGCTGAAGGCGCGCGTCGAGGCCATGATGCAGCAGGCGCCGTCGCCGCTGCAGGTGGCGGAGGTCAATCCGTAACCGGCTTGCGCCACGCCGGCGGGTCTGCGAAGGGCTGAACGGCGTGCGCATCTTTCTCACCTTTCTCGTGGCCTATGTGCTGAGCCAGTTCTACCGCTCCTTCCTGGCGGTGATCGCGCCGGAACTCGCGGTCGAACTCTCACTCAGCCCGCAGGCGCTCGGCAATCTCCACGCCCTGTGGATCCTCGGCTTCGTTGCGACACAGTTTCCTGTCGGATGGGCGCTGGACACCGCCGGACCGCGGAGAACCGTATCGCTGCAGATGTTGTTGGCGGTCGCAGGCGCCCTGCTGTTTGCCGCGGCCGGAAGCGCTACCGTTCTCAACATCGCCATGCTGCTGATCGGCGCGGGTTGCGGGTCGATCTACATGGGCGCCATCTACCTCTTCGGGCGGACGGCAGCACCTCAGCGCTTTGCCCTGCTGTGCTCATGGCTGCTCGGGCTTGGCACGGCGGGCAATCTCCTTGCCGCCTCGCCTCTCGCCTGGGCGGCGCAATCAATTGGCTGGCGCGGGGCCATGGTGTGGATGGCGGCCGCAACCGCTGCCTCGGCGCTCTCGGTTCTGCTGCTGATCCGCGATCCGGGGCGCATCACGGCGCACGGCTCGCGCGGGCTTTTCGCCGGCATCAGGGACGTGCTCAAAATCAGCGCGCTCTGGCCGCTTCTGCCGATCACGGCCGTCAGCTACGCCGTGGTGCTGTCCGAGCGGGGCTTGTGGGCAGGACCGTTCTTTTCTTCCGTCTACGGACTTGATCCCGTGGCGCGCGGCCACGCGCTGCTCGTCATGGCGGCGGCCATGTCGGCAGGCGCCATGGCCTATGGCCCGCTGGACCGGCTGCTGGGAACGCGCAAATGGGTGGTCTTCGGCGGCGTCGCCGTCACCGCCATTTGCTTCGCGCTGCTGGCACTCCCCGGCCTGCCGGTTGGCTGGGCCATCACCCTCATGGGTCTTCTCGGCGGCTTCGGCATGACCTATGGCGTGCTGATGGCCCATGGGCGGGCCTTCGTGCCAGACCATTTGCTGGGCCGCGGCATCACGCTTCTGAACGTGCTGTTCATTGGCGGTGCAGGCGTTCTGCAGCCGCTGAGCGGATCGTTGATGAACAGGCTGCAAGATGCGCCGCCTGCGCAATCCCATGCCACGCTGCACCTGATCTTCGCAGGGCTCCTCGTCATCGGGCTTGTGATCTATGCTTTCGCCAAGGACAATCCGCCAAAGGGGTGAGGTCGGGCTGAAAGACCCAGTTCCCGCTGCACACGCTTCGGCAGGTTGAGCGCCGCCAGCCTGTGGCTTTCCCGCAGATAGTCCTTGAGCGCGGCATCATCGAGCGTCTCAGCCGTCCGCCGCTGCAGCCAGAGAAGCCCGCGCGAGGCGAGATAGGGTGCCGGCCGCATGCCCGGCTTGTCCTTGAGAAGATCGAAGGTCAGCTGCGAGGCCTTGAAGGTGATGTCGAGTGCGGGCCCGTCCCAGCGCGAGGCGATGGCGAAGACCTTGCCCTTGGGCCCGCCCACCTTCCACACATGCGCATTGTCCCACTGCACCACATGCGCGGTGTGGGGAAGGCTGCGGCAGAAACGGTTGTAGCCGTCGAGGGTCATGAACGTGAACATGATCGATCGCAATTCGGACGCAAGCACAAGATTGCACCGTCATCCGCCTTCCTGCCGTCATCCCGGCCTTCGCCGGGATGACGGCAGCAGGAAATTGCTGGGCCCATTCACAGAGCCTGCGCGGACAGACACAAAAAGGGCGGCCCCGCAGGACCGCCCCTCTCGATTCGCATCATCAGATCAGTGCAGCTTCACGACCTTCGGGTCCACCTGCTTGCCACCAACGGCAACGCCATTGAACGTCAGCACACCCGCTGTCGCGCCGATCTCCACCGTCTCGCCGTCCTTGATGCGGCCGGCAAGCAGTTCCTCGGCCAAGGGATCCTGAAGGTTCTTCTGGATCACCCGCTTCAGTGGACGTGCGCCATAGGCCGGGTCGTAGCCCTTCTCGGCCAGCCAGCTTCTTGCGGCATCCGACACGGTGATGTCGATCTTGCGATCAACAAGCAGCTTCTTGAGCCGGCCAATCTGGATGTCGACGATGGCACCCATGTTCTCACGCTTCAGCCTGTGGAACAGGATGATCTCGTCGAGGCGGTTCAGGAACTCGGGCCGGAAGTGCCCGCGGACCACGCCCATCACCTGGTCGCGCACCACGTCCACGTCCTGCGCCTCGCCGAGGTTCACGAGATACTCGCTCCCCAAATTCGACGTCATGATGATCAGCGTGTTCTTGAAATCCACGGTGCGGCCCTGGCCATCCGTGAGGCGGCCATCGTCCAGCACCTGCAGCAGCACGTTGAACACATC
>NZ_JBIICB010000059.1:0-18275 GCF_044239095.1 Aestuariivirga sp.
TGCCCTGCACGCCGGTGGGCTCGGTGATGCTGGCGAAAGACGTGCTGGGCTCGCTCGACGGGTTGGATGCGGTGGTCATCGGCCGCTCCAACATCGTTGGCAAACCCGTGGCGCAATTGCTGCTCGCTGAGAACTGCACCGTCACCATCGCCCATTCGAAGACGAAGGATCTGCCCGGCGTCGTGCGCCGCGCCGATCTCGTGATTGCCGCCGTGGGCCGCCCCGAGATGGTCAAGGGCGACTGGCTGAAGCCCGGCGCCACGGTGATCGACGTCGGCATCAATCGCATCGAGCGGGACGGCAAGGGCAAGCTCGTCGGAGACTGTGATTATGCGTCCTGCGAAAAGGTCGCGGGCGCCATCACGCCGGTGCCGGGTGGTGTTGGCCCGATGACCATTGCCTGCCTGCTCTACAACACGGTGAAGGCGGCTTGTGCCGCAAAAGGGATCACGCAGCCGGAGATGTGACGGGCGGCGCGGCCCTCATCCGGCCTTCGGCCACCTTCTCCCATTGCTCCGCAACGGGAGAAGGGGATAATCATCTCATAGCTTCCCCTTCTCCCGTCCCGAAGGGATGGGAGAAGGTGGCCAAAGGCCGGATGAGGGCCTCTTTCCGCGAGTGGCGGCCTTACCCCTTGGCCCGCTTCGCCCGTTCGATCGATTCGACGATCATCTGCTCGGCCTCCGCCGCATTGCCCCAGCCCACGACCTTCACCCATTTGCCGGGTTCCAGGTCCTTGTAGTGCTCGAAGAAGTGCTCGATCTGCTGGCGGGTGATCTCCGGCAGGTCGGTATACTCATGCACGTTTTCGTAGCGCCGGGTCAGCTTCGGGGTGGGCACCGCCACGATCTTCTCGTCACCGCCCGCCTCGTCCTGCATTCTCAGGACCCCAACCGGCCTGACCGCCACCACCGCGCCCGGAATGATGCCACGCTGGTTGGCGATCAGCACGTCGATCGGGTCCCCGTCATCCGACAGCGTGTGCGGGATGAAGCCGTAGTTTCCGGGATAGCGCATGGAGGTATAGAGGAAGCGGTCGACAATCAGCGTACCCGCCGCCTTGTCCATCTCGTACTTGATCGGCTCGCCCCCCACCGGCACCTCGACGATGACGTTCACTTCCTTGGGGGGATTCTTGCCGATCGAAATGGCGTCGATGCGCATCTATTCTGTCCTGGATTTGAGCTGTGCTGCCGCCACTCCTGCCACAGGCCTGGCAGGATTGGCTATGCGCCTTATGTCTGGGCGGAGGGCGCCGCTCAGGCGACGCTCTCTGCCTCCTTGGCCCGGCTCACGCGCTTTCTCTCATGCGGGTCGAGGATCGCCTTCCTGAGGCGGATCGACTTCGGCGTCACCTCGACCAACTCATCCTCTCCGACATAGGCCAGCGCCTTTTCCAGCGACATCTTGATGGGCGGGATCAGCACCACGGCCTCGTCCTTGCCCGACGCGCGCACATTGGTGAGCTTCTTGCCCTTGATGACGTTGAGTTCCAGGTCATTGCCGCGCGTATGCTCGCCGATGATCATGCCGGCATAGACCTTGGTGCCATGTTCGATGAACATGGGCCCGCGGTCCTGCAGGTTGAAGATCGCATAGGCCACCGCCTCGCCGTCGCTGTTGGAGAGCAGCGCACCGGTGTGGCGGCCGGGGATCTCGCCGAAATAGGGCGCATAGGAATGGAACAGGCGGTTCATGATCGCCGTGCCGCGGGTGTCCGAGAGAAGCTCCGACTGGTAGCCGATCAGGCCGCGTGTGGGCGCATGGAACACGATCCTCTGGCGGCCGACGCCGGAGGGGCGCATGTCGCGCATTTCGGCGCGGCGCTCGGAGAGCTTCTGCACCACGACGCCGGTATGCTCCTCATCGACGTCGACGATCACTTCCTCCACGGGCTCCAGCTTCTGGCCGGTCTGCTCGTCGGTCTTGAACACCACGCGCGGGCGGCCAACGGTCAGCTCGAAGCCCTCGCGCCGCATGGTTTCGATCAGGATGCCGAGCTGCAATTCGCCGCGGCCCGCCACCTCGAATGCGTCGGTTTCGTTCACCGATGCCGTCACCCTCAGCGCCACATTGCCTTCCGCCTCGCGCAGCAGCCGGTCGCGGATGACGCGGGACTGCACCTTGTCGCCCTCCTTGCCGGCCAGCGGGCCGTCATTGATGCGGAAGGTCATGGTCAGGGTCGGCGGATCGATGGGCTGGGCGAAGATCGGCTCGGTCACCGTCGGGTCGCAGATCGTGTCGGCAACCGTCGCGGTGGTCAGGCCTGAGATGGCGATGATGTCGCCCGCTTCCGCTTCATCCACCGGCAAGCGCTCGAGGCCGCGGAAGGCCAGCACCTTGGAGATGCGGCCCTGTTCCGCCACGCTGCCATCGCGTGACAGCGCCTTGACCTGCTGGTTGGCCTTGATGGCGCCGGAGCGCACGCGCCCCGTCAGCACACGCCCCAGGAAAGGATTGGCTTCGATGGTGGTCACCAGCATGCGGAACGGCCCTTCTTCCACCACCGGAGACGTGAAGTGCTTCACGATGAGGTCGAACAGCGGCGCCATGTTCTCCTGCGAGCCGGCCGGGCTGTCAGACATCCAGCCCTGCTTGGCGGAGCCGTAGATGATGGGGAAGTCGAGCTGTTCTTCATTGGCATCAAGGTTGGCGAAGAGGTCGAACACCTCGTTCACCACCTCGTTGTGGCGCTCGTCCGGACGGTCGATCTTGTTGATACAGACGATGGGCCTGAGGCCGATCTTCAAGGCCTTCTGCAGCACGAACTTGGTCTGCGGCATCGGGCCTTCGGCGGCATCGACGAGGAGAACGGCACCGTCCACCATGTTCAGGATGCGCTCCACCTCGCCGCCGAAATCGGCGTGGCCGGGCGTGTCGACGATGTTGATGCGCGTGTCCTTCCAGTTGAGCGAGGTCACCTTGGCGAGGATGGTGATGCCGCGTTCCCGCTCGAGATCGTTCGAGTCCATGGCGCGCTCGGCGACCTTCTGGTTCTCGCGGAACGAGCCTGACTGGGACAGCAGACGGTCGATCAGCGTGGTCTTGCCGTGGTCGACGTGGGCAATGATGGCGATATTGCGCAAGTTCATGAGGCGCACAGACTTTCGTTATCCGGTGGAGTTGGACGGGCGCTTAGCACGTGCAATATGCAAAGGCAATTTAACGCTTGTTTCACGCCGTGGGAGATATACAACCAGAAATGGAGGTAATGGATGTATCAGTCGCGGGATAAGGTCAACCGGACTCTGGTTGCCATCACCCTGTTGGACGACACGATGATCACCGTGTCCATGCGGATGCCGCTCTCCAACAAGCTGGGTGACGCCCTCAATTCGCCCGACATGTTCCTCGACGTTCTCACGGCGGGCGGCGAGCAGCAATTCGTCGCCAAGTCCGCGGTCAAGTCGGTACGCTCGATGCAGATGCCGAAGGCTGACCAGCTCGACCTCGACGCCCGTCAGGCCGGGTTCGCGGATCTTGATCCGCATGCCGTCCTGCAGCTGGGCAAGGATGCCTCGGCGGATGAGATCCGGCAGGCCTATCACCGCATGGCCCGCCTCTATCATCCCGACAGGATCGCCTCCTACGATCTGCCCGATGAAATCAAGGATTACGCGCGCGCCATGCTGGTGCGCATCAACCTGGCCTTCGAGCAACTGCGCCGTTAGCGCGCGCTCCGGCCAGCTGTAACCACCTGGTCGAAAAGAACTCGCGCAAAATCAGTTCCTAGAGCATGGCGTCGGTGGTGATGAAGCTGTCAAAGGCGGCGAGGAACTGCTGGCGGATCTCGTCGCGCTCGCTCAGGATCTCGTGCTGGGAACCTGGAATGAAGGCGAGGGAGATCCCCGGCACACTGCGCGCCAGTTGCCTGATTCCATCATTGCCCACCACCCTGTCGCTTCCGGCAGCGACGATCAGCACGGGTGCGCGCGGCCGTTCCATGGTCTTGATTTCCCTCAACGAACGCCTTGCGGCATGCAGCCAGGAGAACGTCGGGCCGCCGAGCCCCAGTTGCGGGGCAGCCTCCAGCGTGCGGCTGTCGCGGTTCCAGCGCCGCCGGTCGGAGGTCAAGGGGTTTCCCGGAAAGTCGTCGCGCCCCATGGGTTTCTTCCGGACGCCCGGCAGGAAGCGCGAGCCGAACCCTGCGAGGGTCATGCCATTGACCAGCAGCGCGACAACGGGCTTCGGCCAGGACCCATAGACGATCTCGACCAGGGGAGAGACCAGCATGGCCTTTCTGAACCAGTCGCTGTTGGGCAGGATGCGGAGCAGGATGTGGGCGCCCGTTGAATGGCCCAGCGCATAATAGGGTGGCGGGCAGGTGGGGAGAACGAGGCCGTCCATCAGCGTCCGCAGGTCTTCCTCGAAGTGGGTGAAGGAGGTGGTGACGTCGCGATAGACGTCCGGGCCATGGCGCTGCGATCCGCCCTGTCCTCTCATGTCGACGCCGGCTACGGCAAAGCCGCGGGCGAGGATTTCCCTCGTTGTTTCGAAGTAGCGCTCGAGGAAGTCGCCCCGCCCGCCCAGCAGAACGACAGTCCCGCGCGCATCACCGGGAATCGCGCGCAGCGCGCGGAGCCTGACCTTGTCTGCCGTCACGAGCTCCAGGCATTCCGCGCCGGGTGGCAGCGGATTTTCCAGAGTGGGGTGAAGTTGCATGGCCTGCACGCCGCAAGCCTAAAGCATGAACGCCAAAAGTGGAAACCACTTTTGCGCCAAGGTCATGCTCAAGCTTTTGATCTTGCGCGCGTTCCGGTCGAGAGTGCTGCTCAGGGCAGCTTCTTAACTTCCGTCAGTTCGCCGCTCGCCGAATCCAGCTTGATGGCGAAGGACTTGCCGTCACGGGTGGCGTTGAAGGCATAGACCTTGCCGGAGCAACTCGACGGCTGGACGCTGGAGAAGCCATAGCCCGTCACCACGGATGTGGCCTTCTCGCAGGACAGGCCGGATGCGGCTGCAGCCTTCTTCGGCTCAGCCGGTTTCGCGGCGGCCTTGTTCTTCTGCTGCTTCTGCTTTTCCCGTTCGCTGGCCTTGCGAGCGGGCTTTGAGGGTACAGCTTCGTCTTCATCATCACTGTAGGCCCGCTCCGGCGTGCCGTAGAGTTCGTCGAACTCTTCCTCGCTCAGCGCATAGTCGCCGAAGAAGATGCGAATGCCCGGGATGTGCCTGATCACCGGTGGGCCGGGATAATAGCCGTCCTCCTCGACGATGATCCGGCGCTGCTTTTTGCCGTGATTGTCTGCGCTGGCTGTCTCCGCCATGATCCCGAAGGCGAAAAGCGCCGCGAGCGACAGGGTGATACCGCGAACGAACATGGTCGGATCCTCTTTACGCGTCCATCCGGCAAATGCTGGCGCTCCTGATGACGTGGACGCCGTCTGTTGTGGTTCAGCTTCACGGCAAATCTGCGGCGGGGCGGAAAGGGACGTGTCCCCTTCCGCCCGCCAGGGTGGGTTGGCCTCAGTAGACCCTGCTGACGCCGGTGATATGACCCCGGCCGTTGACTCGGACCATGAACTTCTGGCCGTTCCGGTGCGCGGTATAGCGATAGCCGGGCAGTTGGCAGTCGACCGGCTTCACGCGCCTAAAGCCCGACCTGTCAACGACGCGGCGGCCCTGGGCACAGCTGATCCGGTAGGGCTTGTGGACGGGATAGTCATAGCTATAGCCGTCGTCGTATCCGTAGCCGTGGTCGTAACCATAGTCATGGCCATAAGATCCGCCGTAATAGCCCGGCACATAGCCGCCAAAGCCGATGCCGATGTCGACATCGATGTCGGCTCGCGCTTCCTGCGCGGGAAGGGCGAAGGTCATGGTGGCGGCAACGGCGGCGGCGGCGATCAGGGAATTGCCAATCATGTGAGTGCTCCTCGTCTGGCGTTCCCGACGACCTCAGTGGTCATCGTTGGAGCAGAAGCTACCAGCGCCTCCTTGAACCCAGTCCGAACCGGCCATTCATCTTGCGTTCACCCGAGGCCCGGGGGGCTTGAAAACGCCGGGGCCGCCCCCACCTCTCTGATGCGGGCGCCACTTCCGGGTCCGCGGAAACAAACGGCCCGGCCCTTGCGGCGGGCTCAACACGTGACATTGCTCAAGGAGAATGTGACCCATGTTTGACCTCACCCCCCTCTACCGTTCGACCGTCGGCTTTGACCGTCTGGCCCGCATGCTGGACGAGGCCTCGTCCTTCGAGGCGCCGAGCTATCCGCCCTACAACATCGAGCGCCTGGCCGAAGATGAATACCGCATCACCATGGCGGTTGCCGGCTTTGCACCCGAGGACATCACCATCGAGGTGAAGGGCAACGGCCTCACGGTTTCCGGCAAGAAGGCTGAAAAGACCGAAAGCAAGATCGAGTTCCTGCACCAGGGCATCGCATCACGCGCCTTCGAGCGCCGCTTCCAGCTCGCCGACCATGTGCTGGTTCATGGCGCGGGCTTGGAAAACGGCCTGCTCCACATTTCGCTGAAGCGCGAGGTGCCGGAAGCCCTCAAGCCCCGCACCATACCGGTAAACGGTGTAAATGCTCCCAAGACCATCGAGGCGAGGAAGGCCGCCTGAGGCCACAGTGTGAACGCCCTCTCCCTCCCGCCTAGCGCGCGTTCCGACCAGGTGGAATCACCTGGTCGAAAAGAACTCGCGCAAGATCAATGGCTTGAGCATGATCTTATCGCAAAAGTGGTTTCCACTTTTGCGGATCATGCTCTAGGGGGGAGGGGGCATTTCGCCGGATCATCCCTTCGCGACCAGCCGCAGGAAGTCGTCCACGTCCTCTTCCGGTGTCGCAAAAGACAGCACGAAGCGCGCGAAGACCTCATCGGGCGCAATGGCATCCCCGAGGCTGTCCGGCATCCAGTCGTAGAACTTGGCGCCGGCCGCCAGCAGCCGGTCGTAAAGGCCGCGCGGCATGATCGCGAAGACCTCGTTGGCCTCGACCGGATTGGGAATGCGGATTGCCGCTGCCTGCCGCAACCCGTCGCGGAGCCTCAGCGCCAGCCGGTTGGCCCGCCGCGCGTTTTCAAGCCACAGCTCATCCTCGAGATAGGCGAGCATCTGCGCCCCCAGATAGCGGCTCTTCGACATCAGCTGCCCGCCCCGCATGCGGCGGTAGGCAAAGTCCTCCGCCAGCGGCAGGTCGAAGAAGATGACCGCCTCGAGCATCATCGCGCCGTTCTTGGTGGCGCCGAAGGACAGGGCATCGACCCCCGCCTTCCAGGTGAGCTCCGCGGGGGTGACCCCGAGGCCTGCCAGCGCATTGGCAATGCGCGCGCCATCCATGTGCAGCTTCATGCCGCGCGGCCGGATCAGCTCCGACATGGCCTTGACCTCATGGGGCGCGTAGCAGGTGCCAAGCTCGGTGGCGTTGGTGAGGGAAACGGCCTTGGGCTTCGGATCATGCTCGCCGCGGATGAAGCCCTTCAGCGTCTTCTCCACCAGCGCAGGCGTGATCTTGCCGCCTTGCGCCGGAAGACCCAGGATCTTGGCGCCCCCGGTGAAGAGCTCCGGCGAGTTGCACTCGTCAACGGCGATGTGCGCCTCCGCGTGGCAGATGACGGCGCCATAGCCCGGCGTCAGCGCCGACAGCGCCAGCCCGTTGGCAGCCGTGCCCGACGTCACCAGAAACGCCCTGAGGTCGCAGCCGAAAACCTCCTTCAGCTTCTCCTCAGCCTGGGCCGTGTAGACGTCCCCGCCATAGGACGGCGCGGTGCCCTCATTGGCCGCGGCCAGCGCGCCGAGGACCTTGGGGTGGACGCCATAGACATTGTCGGATGCGAAATTCATGCGTGTCAGCCTTTGAGAAGCGACTTGAGTTGTAAGGACGGGTCGGCGAGTACCCCGGCGGGGGGCGAGGCCTCGCGGGCGATCAGCATCTCGGCCATCTTCACGTCCCGCGCGATGGAATTGCCCGGGCCGATGCCTGACGCGGCGACGAGCCGGCCGGTGCCGTCGAGATGGAAGATCACGAAGCCCTCACCCACCTGGCGCCTGACCGTGGTCACGCCGTCCGCCGGGCTTCCGGCGATTTGCAGCGACAGGTCGTACTGGTCGGACCAGAACCACGGCACGGCCGTGTAAGCCTCTGATCCGCCAAGCATGTTCCGGGTTGCAACATTCGCCTGGTCGGTGGCGTTCCGCCACGCCTCCAGCCGCATGCGCTTGCCGGCGAAGAGCCGGTGCGGGAAGGAGCAGCAGTCGCCTGCCGCGAAGATGTCCGGGTCACTGGTCGCCAGGGTTTCGTTGCAGGCGATGCCGTTGTCGATGGCAAGCCTCGCGTCCTTCGCAAGCCCGATCTCGGGTGCGGCGCCAATTCCGGCGATAACGATATCGGCCCGCACCTTGCGGCCGTCCGCCAGCAGCACGCCATCGGTTTCCACGGCCTTGAGGGCGGTTCCCGTTTCCAGCGTGACACCCGCCGCGGCATGCCGGGCGTGGACGACGCTGGCAATTTCCTCCGGCACGCCGCGCATGAGGATGCGTGGCTGCGCCTCGATCAGGCTCACGGTGCAGCCGAGCTTGCGCGCGCTGGCCGCCACCTCCAGACCGATGAAGCCGCCGCCCACGATGGCCGCCGTGCCGCTCTGCCGCAACCGGTTGCGCAGATGGTCGCCATCGGCGAAGTCACGTAGGGTATAGGCGAGTTCGCCGCCCTCGACGGTCAGCCGGCGCGGCTTGGCGCCGGTGGCGATCAGCAGCCTGGCGTAGGGCACGCGCCGCCCGTCTTCCAGCAGCACGGCCTTGGCCGTGCGGTCGATGGCAACGGCCCTCGCGCCGCGTATGAACTCTGCCTTGAGCGACGCGATCATGCCTTCGTCGAGAAGATAGGCGGGAGATGGTTCCTTCTCGTCCGTCAGCATCGCCTTGGACAGGGGAGGCCGGTCATAGGGCAGCAGCGTTTCCTCGCCGATGAGGGTGATTGCCCCCTGCCAGCCATTGGCGCGCAGGCCGACGATGGCGCGCGCGCCCGCCATGCCGCCGCCCACGATCACCATGCCCGCTTCTGCCATACCGAGACCTCGCTTGCCGCCTTCGGCCCAGTGGTTACTGCCCGTGCCGCCGGTTTTCAACCGTTGGGATAGCCCGCCGCTTGGGCGTTGACGACCAGTGACGGATCGAGCCTGCCTGCGAAGTGATCGATGACGTTCTGGACCGAGGCCACGGCCATGCGCGCTGCGCATTCCGCGGTGAGGCCTGCGGTGTGCGGGCTGATGAGGACCCGGTCATTCGACAGCAGGGGATGGTCCGGGGCCGGAGGCTCCGTGCGCAGCACGTCGAGGCCGGCGCCGGAGAGCCGCCCCTCGCGCAGGGCCTTGTCGAGGGCGATCTCGTCGACGAGGCCACCGCGGGCGGCGTTGATGAGGATCGCCGATGGCTTCATGGCGGCGAGTTCTTCCTCGAAGATGACCGCGCCCGAGGCCTGGCCCGGCATGTGAAGCGACACGTAGTCGGCCTCGCCGAGCGCCTTCAGCAGGTCTTCCGCTGGCCTAACACCATGTTTTGCAAGAAGATCCGGCTTCACGAAGGGATCATACGCCATGACGGTCATGCCGAAGGCGCGGGCGAGTTCCGCCACCCGGCGGCCGATGCGGCCAAAGCCCGCGAGCAGCAATGTCTTGCCGTCGAGTTCCACCGTCTCGAAGCGATTGCGGATGTTCCAGTTGCCGCTGCGGGCGGCGGCATTATGCGCGGCGGCGCGGCGGGCCACCGCCAGCATCAGCATCAGCGTATGCTCAGCCACCGCGCGGGAATTGACGTCGCCCACGATGCAGAGCGGAATTCCACGCGAATTCAAGGCCTTGACGTCAACCGCATCATAGCCGACGCCATGCCGGGACACGATCCTGAGGCGGGGTGCGGTGGCGATGGCCTCCGCCGTCATCGGCTGGGTGCGGATCACCACGGCGTCCGCCCCGGGCAGATGCGGCAGGTAGCTGTCGACCGACACCTCCTCGATGTGGGTGAAGGTGAAGCCCTGGGCCTGCTGCAGGCGCGCTATTCCGGCGGCGTGCAGTTTTCCGGCCACCAATATGTGCGGCATCTCAATAACCCTGATTTTTCGGGGTGTTATCAGCAGAAACCGGCCCGCCGATCAGGGCGCGCGCCTGGTCGACGCCGGCCTTTGCAGCACCCGCCAGCAAGCGCACGTCATTGAGCAGCGTGACGAGGTCGAAGCCCCAGGAGATCGCCTTGGCCGCATAGGCAGAACTGCCGCAATGGAGGCAGGCACGGATGCCCGCCTCATGCGAGCGGGCAAGGATTTCCTGAATGGCTTCAACCATTTCGGGCTCCTCACGGTCGAAGCCCGTGGGGTATTTCCGGCCGGTGAGGCCGAGCGTCAGATCGGCCGGGCCGATGTAAACGCCATCGAGGCCCGGGGTCTTCACGATGTCCTTCAGGTTCCGCATGCCATCCGCCGTCTCGATCATGGCGAGGGCGATCACCTCCTCGTCGGCCCATTTGCCGTAGTCCGCGCCATGCGCGAAGACGGCGCGGGTGGGGCCCATGCTGCGCTGGCCATGCGGCGGGTAACGCATTGAGGATACGAAGAATTCCGCCTCCTCCCGGGTGTTGATCATGGGGCAGATGATGCCCAGCGCGCCCGCATCCAGCGCCTTCATGACGTCGCCGGCGGAAAGCCACGGCACGCGCACCATGGGGGTGGCGGGCGATGCCTTCATCGCCTGCATCATCGGGGCCAGGGCATCATAGCCCAGGAAACCGTGCTGCTGGTCGATGGTGAGCGCGTCGTAGCCCTGATGCGACATGATCTCGGCGGTGAAGCTGTTGCCGATCGAGAGCCAGCCGTTGAGCACGGGCTTGCCCTCTGCCCAAAGTCGTCTGATGTTGTTCTTCTGCATGGCGGCAGGGGATGAGATCGCGGGCGGATTGTCAAGCCTTGCTGCAGATGCAGCAGGGTTGCGATTCGTGTTGCGGCAGGAGAGATTCGGTTGACTTTTGGTTGCTGTTGCAACGGTTGCAGCCGCTCCCTTGCCGCGGGGTTGGACATGATACACTGTTCAAAGCTGCTAACAGGCCATGTATGGAAACTCTATTCCATGACTTGAAAAAATAGACGAAATGTTCCAGAATTCTCACGTCAAAGGGAGTGACCGCATGTCCACCATCCGCCTCACCATGGGCCAGGCGCTCGTGCGCTACCTGTGCAACCAGTACACCATCATCGATGGCAACAAGGAGCCGCTGTTCGCCGGGCTCTTCGGCATCTTCGGGCACGGCAACGTGACCTGCATTTCGGAAGCCTTGGAAGGGGTGCAGGACAAGCTGCCGACATGGCGCGGGCAGAATGAGCAGTCGATGGCGCTGGCTGCCGTGGCCTATGCCAAGGCGATGCGGCGGCGGCAGATCATGGTGGCGCTCTCCTCCATCGGGCCCGGCGCCCTCAACATGGTGACGGC
This sequence comes from Aestuariivirga sp., assembly GCF_044239095.1. Taxonomy (GTDB): domain Bacteria; phylum Pseudomonadota; class Alphaproteobacteria; order Rhizobiales; family Aestuariivirgaceae; genus Aestuariivirga. The sequence continues at coordinate 11,419 of NZ_JBIICB010000059.1, forward strand.
GGCAGGCTGTGCCCATGCCAACCGGTTGCCTGTGCTGTTCCTTGCGGGCGACATCTTCGCCAACCGCAGGCCCGACCCGGTGCTGCAGCAGGTGGAGCACTTCAGCAATCCGACGACGTCGGTGAACGACGCGTTCAAGGCGGTCACCCGCTACTGGGACCGCATCATGCATCCGGAGCAGATCATCTCGTCCCTGCCGCAGGCGGTTGCCACCATGCTGGACCCCGGCGATTGCGGCCCGGCCTTCATCGGCCTGGCCCAGGACACGCAGGAGATCGCCTTCGACTATCCGGAAGCCTTCTTCACGCCGACCATTCACACCATCCCGCGCCCGCGGCCGGACCGCGACCGGGTGGCCAGTGCCATTGAGATCATCAAGTCGGCCAAGCGGCCCCTCATCATCTCGGGCGGCGGTGTCCGTTACTCAGGCGCGGAAAAGGACGTTTCGGACTTCGCCTTGAAGCACGGCATTCCCATGGCTGAGACCATTGCCGGCAAGGGCGCGGTCACGCATGACCACCCGGCGCATGTGGGGCCCATCGGCGTGATCGGCTCATCCTCCGCCAATGAAATGGCGGGTGCGGCGGACGTCATCATCGCCATCGGCACGCGCTTGCAGGACTTCACCACCGGTTCATGGACGGTGTTCTCTCACGATGCGCAATTCGTCTCGATCAATGCCGCGCGCTATGATGCGACGAAGCACCGGGCACTGGCCGTCGTGGGCGATGCGAAGGAGACGGTGACGGAACTTGAAGCTGCCATCGGCAGCTGGAAGGCCGATGCGGCCTGGACGAACAAGGCCAAGACCGCCTTCAAGGCGTGGAATGATCTCGTCGATGCGCACCAGAAGCCGACCAACGCGGAGGTGCCGACCTATGCGCATGTCGTGGGCATGGTGAACGCGTGGGCAGCCCCCAACGACACGATGGTGACGGCGGCGGGCGGCCTTCCCGGCGAAACGGCCAAGGGCTGGCGCATCAAGAACCCCAATACCTTCGACCTCGAGTTCGGCTTCTCCGCCATGGGCTATGAGGTGGCCGGCGGCTGGGGCCATGCCATGGCCAAGAAGGGCGATGGCGAGACCATCGTGATGGTGGGCGACGGCAGCTACATGATGATGAACTCCGACATCTATTCGACGGTGCTGACCGGGCACAAGATGATCGTCATCATCTGCGACAATGGCGGCTATGCGGTGATCAACCGCTTGCAGAACTTCAAGGGCACGCCGTCCTTCAACAATCTGATCAAGGACAGCCGCGTGAAGACGCCCTTCGCGGTGGACTTCGCCAAGCATGCGGAATCCATGGGTGCGGCGGCGCGCCATTGCGAGAGCCTTGCCGACCTTGAGGCGGCACTGGCCTGGGCCAAGACGACGGACCGCACGACCGTGATTACCATCGTGACCGACGCCTTCTCCTGGGTGCCGGGGGATGCCGACTGGGACGTGGGCGTGCCGGAGGTCTCTGACCGGCCCGAGGTGCAGAAGGCGCGCGCCCACCATGAGACGATCCGCAAGAAGCAGCGCATTGGAGTGTAAGCAAGATGAAAGCAAAGCTGGGCATGTCGCCCATCGCCTGGTGGAACGACGACCTTCCGCAGCTCTCTGACGATGTGTCGCTGGAGGAATGCCTGCGCCAGTCGCGCTCTGCGGGCTTCACCGGCATGGAGAAGGGGCGGCGCTTTCCGGAATCCGCAGCCGAGATGCTGCCGATCCTGAAAAAGGCGGATGTCACGCTGTGTGGCGGCTGGTTTTCCGGCACGATCGTGAACGAGCCGATCGAGGCCAACAAGCAGCGCATTCAGCCGATGATCGACCTGTTCAAGGCCGTCGATGCGCCCTGCATCGTCTATGGCGAGGTGGGCCGCTCGATCCAGGGTGATCAGTCGAAGCCGCTGGCCACGAAGCCCAGGCTTTCAGAGGCTGAGATGAAGGACTATGGGGCGAAGATGTCCGACTTCGCGACATGGGTGGAAGCGCAGGGCATGCCGCTGGTCTATCACCACCACATGGCGGCGGTGGTGGAGACGGAGCCGGAGCTTGACGCCTTCATGGCGGCCTCCACCATCTCGCTGTTGTTCGACGCGGGCCATATGGCCTTCGCGGGTGGCGACGTTCTGCGCTGCATCGACAAGCATCACAAGCGCATCCGCCATGTGCACACCAAGGATGTGCGCATGGAGGTGATCAACATGCTCGACCGCACGAAGGAAAGCTTCCTTGATGCGGTGATCAAGGGCGCCTTCACGGTGCCGGGCGACGGCTCGCTCGATTTCGCGGCGATCGTGACGAAGCTGGCGGGCTATGGCTATGAAGGCTGGTTCGTGGTCGAGGCCGAGCAGGACCCGAAGAAGGCGCCGCCCATCAAGATGGCCGAGATCGGCCACAAGGAGCTGATGCGGGTGATGACCGCTGCCGGATATGAGGTCGTGGCGTGACGAAAGAGCTCGGCATCGGTCTGATCGGCACGGGCTTCATGGGCAAGGCGCATGCCTTCGCCTATCGCGCGGCCCTTGCGGCCTTCCCCGATATTCCGGTTCCGCGCCTTGAGATGATTGCGGATGTGGACCATGGCATCGCATCCACCGCCGCCAAGCAATATGGCTTTGCGCGGGCGACCACGGACTGGCGCGCGCTGGTGAGCGACCGGGGGATTGACGTCGTCTCGATCACCACGCCCAATGTCTTCCACAAGGAGATGGCGCTGGCGGCCATCGCCGCTGGCAAGCATGTGCATTGTGAGAAGCCGCTGTCGCCGTCGCTCGCTCACTCCCTCATCATGGTGGAGGCGGCGGAGAAGGCGGGCGTGGCAACACAGGTTGGCTTCAATTACATCAAGAACCCGCTGTTGAAGATGGTGCGGGACATGGTGGCGGCGGGCGAGCTTGGCGAGATCACCGGCTTTCGCGGCATTCATGCCGAAGACTACATGCATGATCCGGAGAGCCCTTACAGCTGGCGCATCGATCCCGCAGGTGGGCCGGGGGTGATTGCCGATCTGGGTTCGCACATCATCGGCATGGCGCGCTTTCTGCTGGGGCCGATTGCCGAGGTGAGTGCGGATGTGCGCACGGTGGTGAAGAGCCGACCGGTTGCGAAGGGGGCGGCGGAGCGGAAGGATGTGTGGGTCGACGACGTGGCGCGCATCCTCGTCAATTTCGGGCGGGGCTGCGGCGGCACCATTGAGGCGAACTGGATCGCCACGGGCCGCAAGATGCAGCTGGGCTTCGAGCTGACGGGCGAGAAGGGCTCGCTCGTCTTCACCCAGGAGCGGCTGAACGAACTGCTGCTCTATAAGGCGGGCGGGGACGCCAAGACTTCCGGCTATGTGAAGATCGAAGCCGGGCCGCAGCACCAGCCCTATGGCCAGTTCTGCATCGCAGGCGGGCACCAGCTGGGCTTCAACGACTTGAAGACCATCGAGATGGGCGAATTCCTGCGCGCCATCGGCGAGGGTGCGAAGGCGGGGCCCGATTTCCGCGAGGCCTATGAGATCCAGAAGGTGGTCGAGGCGGCGATTGCCTCGTCGACGGCGCGGGGCTGGATGGCTGTGGGGTGATCGTCCTCAGGCGCTGACGCCCGTGCCGATGGCACATGTCACACCCGTGCCGCCCAGGCCGCAATAGCCATTGGGGTTCTTGGCCAGATATTGCTGATGGTAGCCTTCCGCGAAATAGAAGGTGCCGGCCTCGGCAATCTCGGTGGTGATGGGGCCAAAGCCCTTGGCCATCAGCGCCTGCTCATACATGGCCTTGGCGGCCAGCGCCGCATCGCGCTGGGCGGGGCTCGTCCAGTAGATGGCGGAGCGGTACTGGCTGCCCACGTCATTGCCCTGCCTCATGCCCTGGGTGGGGTCATGCGCCTCGAAAAAGACCTTGAGCAGCGCCTCATAGGTCACCTGGGCCGGATCGAACACCACCAGCACCGATTCGGCATGGCCGGTGAGGCCAGAGCAAACCTCCTCATAAGATGGGTTCGGGCTGAAGCCCCCGGCATTGCCGGCGGCCGTGACCCACACGCCCGGCACCTGCCAGAACTTCCGCTCCGCCCCCCAGTAGCAGCCCAGCGCGAAAACCGCCGTCTCGAGCCCCGCAGGATAGGGGCCCTTCAAGGGGTTGCCATTGACAAAATGGCGCTCGGCCGTGGCAATGGCAGCGGAACGGCCAGGAAGCGCCTCCGACGGCGAAACCATGCGGCTTTTCTGGCGGGTAAAGAACATCGGCGCGAGCCCTCCTTGCGGTTTTCCCTGATATAGGGCCACAATCTTCCCGCGGCCACTCAACAATGCTTGATTTGGGGGCGGGATGGCGATATTCGGGCCACCACCAAAGGAAGGGTGGCCGAGTGGTTTAAGGCACACGCCTGGAACGCGTGCATACGTGAAAGCGTATCGAGGGTTCGAATCCCTCCTCTTCCGCCATCAGCTGTTATCCAGCATCTCACACTGTCTCAAGAAGCGTGTAAACGCTATATTTTACTGGCACTTGAGCCTTGAAAGCGGTCCCAGCGTTCCCCACCTTCTCACCACGTAACGTGGAAAGGAACGGGGAAAGCGGGGAAGCGGATGCGGAAGATTAACCGACTTAGTTCTCAATTCGTTCGTCAAAAGTCCATCGAGCCCCGCAAATATCCAGACGGCAACAATCTCTACCTTGTCGTGTCTTCGGAGACGGCACGGTCATGGGTCTTCCGTTATTCTTTGAATGGGTCCGAGCGCGAGATGGGCTTAGGGTCTGCGTGGGACGTCGATCTTTCTGATGCTCGTCAAAAGGCCACGGAATATCGGCGACTCAGGGCTGCTGGCATCGATCCGCAGATACATGTACATCCTACGAAGGTGCCAAAATTTGACGAAGTGCTGACGGAATACGTGAAGGTCTTCTCGTCCCGTTGGACGAACTCAAAAAGCCCGCATCAATGGCTGAAGACTTTGGACTATATCGGTCCGCTTCGCAGCATGCCCGTGGATCAGATCAAGACCGCCGATGTTAGGTCTGCGCTGTACCCGATCTGGACAAAGATTCCCGAGGTTGCCTCTCGCACACGCGGCAGGATCGAAGCTGTGCTCGACTATGCGAAATCACTTGGCCACCGCGAGGGAGACAATCCTGCCCGGTGGAAGGGATGCCTCGAATATGTCCTTCCGCCACACAAAAAGGAGGAGCGCCACCACCGCGCCTTGCCTTACGGCGAGGTGGCCGAGTTTTATCGCTTGCTCGGCGAACGTCCCGCAGACGCAGCATTGGCCTATAAGTTCTGCATCCTCACGTGCACTCGGACTGTTGAGGTGATCGGTGCTCGGTGGGAGGAGATCGATCTCGCGGCGAGGGTTTGGAATATTCCTGACCACCGAATGAAAGCCCGGCGAGCTTTTCGAGTGCCGTTGAGTTCTGCTGCTGTTGCAATCCTGCGTGCTATCGGGCCGCAACCTGAGGGCGTGGTGTTCGAGCGGGAACCGGGTAAGCCCTTCTCAAATAATGCGCTGTTGGCTCTGCGCGACCGTATGGGTTTCAAAGATAAGTGCACCACTCACGGGTTTCGGAGCAGCTTCCGCGAATGGGCTCAGCACAAGAGGCTGGACCGGATTTCTTCCGAGATGTGTCTCGATCACAAGGTGCTCGGTAAAACCGAGAGCGCGTACATGCGTGACGATCTCCTCGAACAACGGCGTGAAATCTTGGAGCAATGGGCGGATCACGTAAATGGAGTAGCAGGGCAGGTGTTGATCATGCAAAGGCAGAACAATGACAGAGTCTGAAGCGAGCGTTGTTTTTCACGCGCCAGAAGGCCGTAGGAAAGGCGGCAGAGTGAAGAAGTATATCGCTGTTGCAATTGCGCCGTCAGCAGATTTTCCGGATATCAGAGTGCCAGCCAAGCCGAAGGCCACTCCTATTCCTGACCGCATTAAGCTTGCGCAACTGCCCACTCATCTGGGTGTGAGCCGGGCAACCGTGTACCGGATGCAGAAAGAGGGACTGAAAACCTTTCGCTACCGGGAAAATGGCGATCAGCATGTCCTCAGGGAAGATCTCGATGAATTCCTTCGGGGTCGTGAAGCGCCGAAAAGGAAACGCTGAGCATCGTGTTGCTTCGATCTCAGGTTCGGGGTGTTGTATCGAAAGAATTGAATTGCCGCAGAACCGACATTGATCATGGCAACATGAAACTGCGCCATCAGACGAGCACAATAGCATTCCTCCACAGGCAGGAGTCCCAAACCAATTAAGGGCTCCCGGCCCCCCGGCACGCATCCCCCAGAAATTTCAAAAATCTCCCGGTCTATCAGACGGCATCAGTGAGCTTATCTGAACCCCCAGCACCCCCACGCCTCTGATCTACCTCTTGCGTGACTGCTGCACTCCTCGCTTCGGGGATTCACCCGAAAGCGCTGCTGCGCGCCTCACGGGGCTGGAAAATCTCTCAGGGTGTTGTTTCATGGGCCGGGGAACTCGCGACACACAAACCTGCATCTTACCCTAAATCGCCAGCATCGAATTGGTCTGTTTTAACCATACCCTTGTGAACCACGCATCCGGGGCGGTCTGTTTCCGACAGCTGACAATTCAAAACAGACTGATAATAAACAGACCATCCAAAACAGACGGATGTTGCCAGCATGTTTATTCGAGCCTACCTCCGCGCCTCGACCGAAGATCAAGACGCGACACGTGCCAAGAAGCAGCTTCAGGCCTTTGCTAGAGAACGCGGACTGAAGATCGCGGGGTTCTATATCGAGAACGTCTCAGGGGCCTCTTTGCAACGCCCAGAGCTTTTCCGGCTGCTGTCAGACAGTGAACCCGGCGATGTGCTCCTCCTTGAACAGGTGGATCGCCTGTCGCGCCTCACCACAGGC
>NZ_JBIICB010000320.1:0-4580 GCF_044239095.1 Aestuariivirga sp.
TTTTAACATACCGTCCGTATGTTTAACCCGATACTAACATACGGACCGTATGTCAACCATCCAACGTGCCACCCGTGCCGAGGCAGCCGAACAGACGGCGGCGCGGCTTGTCGCCACCGCCCGCCGCGCCTTCGCTGAGAGGGGATTCGCGCGGGTCTCGCTCGATGCGCTGGCTGCCGAGACGGGCGTCACGCGCGGCGCGCTGCATCACCACTTCACCAACAAGTCCGGCCTGTTCGAAGCGGTGCTGCGCGCCGTGGATGCCGAGATCGCCCAGGAACTCGACCGCCTCTACGAGGCCGAGAAAGACCGCTGGAAGGCCCTGCGCAGCTGCTTCCACGCCTATCTCGACCTCGCCCTGCGACCGGACCGCCGGCGCATCCTGTTCCGGGATGCGCCCGCCGTGCTCGGCACACGCACCTTCGAAATCCTCATGGCGTCAGGTTTCGGCCCGATGGTGAGCGACCTGCGTGGCCTCGTTGCTGAAGGCCGCATCCGCACGATCGACCCCGAGGCCGTGGCGCATGCCCTGAACGGCGTCGTCATGGCGCAGGTGATGTGGCTTGCCGAAGCCGAAGACAATGACGGAGACCGCCTCGCCGCCGCCCACGCCGCACTCGACGCCGTCTTCGACGGACTGACGGCAGGCTCTCAATTCCATTGCGAGGCTTCGTAGTCCCGGGGAGGCCTGGCTCTTTCTGCCCTCGTCACCTTGCCAAAGCGAACGCAACTGCGGACCTTGGGCCGGGGAGCCCACGCAGCCGAATGCCGATGACGGCCTCGAACATGCGAGGATGAAACGGCGCATCAACAAACCGTATGAGCACGGTTTCGCTTATAGACATATGCATGAACATGCATATTATATAGACTGGTAAGCAAGCCACGCATGTGCCTCGGCCGGCGCCAGACCCTGTGATGGCGCAGCCGGATGCGGCGTCGCGGCAGATGCCTTCAACTTTGTGGACTCCTACCACAAAATTTTGTGGCGAAGTTCTGATCTGCATCAATGCAGCCCATGTCAGAGATCGGATGATCTGCATCCAAGACGGGGCCTTACCCCGCTGCTTCATGCGCATCAAAGCAACTTGCTCCTGCGGCAGAGCACGAATGCGCCAGTCGACATGACAATTTCTGAGATGAGGAGGCTAGAAAATGATCTTTACGCGAACAAGGATGATGGTTGTTGCCGGCGTGCTGGCCGCAGGGCTTTCCGCTCCTGCCATGGCCGACAGCGATGACAACGGCTGGTGGCCCCGCTGGGACATGGGACGGGGAATGATGGATGGCTGGGGATGGGGAGGCCCGATGATGGGCTATGGCCCCGACGCCATGCTGGACCGGATTGACGGGCGTCTTGCCTATATGAAGACCGAACTCAAGATCACCGGCGCGCAGACTGTGGCATGGGATGAGCTTGCCAAGGTAATCCACGATACCGCTGAAACCCACAATGCGCTGATGAGGGAAATGATGAAGGACGTGCGCAGCGGCGACTTCCTCAAACAGCCCCTTCCCGAACGCCTCACAGTTCAACAAACACACATGGAAGCCCGGCTCGAGCAGATCAAAGCCGTGAGGGCTGCTGTCGACAAGCTCTATGCCCTGCTGGACGTTGACCAGAAAAAGACCGCCGACGAAATTGTCCTGCCAAGCATGGGAATGGGCATGGGGCGCGGCATGATGCGCTGGAACTGAGTACGGGGAAATTTCGTCCAAGTGCTGTCCATGCCATGGACGCCCTTCGTGGCGACGGCAGTTGATGCCGATGCTCTCCCGTTGAAGCGCTCGAATGGACTTGCCTGAGCTACGCCACCAGAACGCTCAGAAGGAACGATGCCCAAGGCGTGCAACGCATGACGACGATGGACGTAAGGCACGGGATCGGCACGCTGGCTGCAGCGGGTTGGTGTGGAAGCGATCCTCGGGCTGCCGTCAGAGCATGATCGCCAAAAGTGAAAGGCATTTCTGCGGCAAGACCATGCTCAGAAAATTGAGTTTGCGCGCGTCATATCACGGTGCCAAACAGCGCTCCGATGACCGCTGTCAGGCCCATTGCCAGCGCCCCCCAGAATGTCACACGAAAGGTCGCCTTCCAGACATTTGCGCCGCCAGTCCTTGCGCCGACTGCGCCAAGAAGTGCGAGGAACAGAAGAGAGGCAATCGAAACGCCCATCACCAAGTAAGTTGACGGCATCAGCAGCACTATGGCGAGCGGCATGGCGGCACCGATAGCAAAGGTTGCAGCGGAGGTGAGCGCCGCCTGGATCGGGCGTGCCGCCGTCACTTCGGAAATTCCAAGTTCATCGCGTGCGTGCGTACCCAATGCGTCTTTCGCCATGAGCTGATCAGCGACCTGACGCGCCAGTTCCGCCGATACACCACGCTGGATGTAGATCTGCGCCAGTTCTTCGCGTTCGACTTCAGGCTGGTCAACCAGTTCAGCACGCTCACGCGCCAGGTCTGCCTGCTCTGTGTCGGATTGGGAACTCACGGACACATACTCGCCAGCTGCCATGGACATGGCTCCGGCAACCAATCCAGCGACGCCCGCAACAAGCACCTCTGAGCTGCTTGCCGACGCGGCCGCCACACCAACGATCAAGCTCGCCGTCGAGACGATCCCGTCATTTGCACCCAGCACGGCCGCACGCAACCAGCCGATGCGCGACACAAGATGTCTTTCTGTTTGAATATGAAGGCGTGTCATCGTCTGCCTCGGAATAATCTGGAAGCAATGTTATCCTTACCCTGCACTCGATCCTAGCAGAAACGCCGCAAATTCAGCGATGCCGCAACACCCCGCTGCCCGGGATGACGGATCCGCGGCAGACACTACGCTACGGAATTTATATTCGAATTGATAGATATCAAGGCACACCGGGAAAACAGCGCGCTACATGTCATTGACGTGCCGCTGGTATAAACTGAACCAGGAGCCCAGATCGATGTCGATAGGCACCATTCTATTGATCATTCTGGTCATCTTCTTGCTGGGTGGCTTTAGTGGATTTCGTGGTGGCCCCGGCTATGGCTTCGGCCACGGCTTGAACGGCGCCGTTGGCCTTCTGCTGCTCATCGTCCTTGTTCTGGTGCTGCTCGGCCGGATCTGAATTCGCCATTCGGCGGCTGGCATCACTTGGTCGCCAGCACGTTAAGAACTGACTGACTGTCTTTGAGCGGGCGGCGTGCCGCAGCCTGCATTGAACTTAGGATTGGGCGCCGGTTCAGGCAAGTCATCCATGGCGCCCTGATGGAGAGATCGATGGACTGGAACCGCGTCGAAGGTAGCTGGAAGCAAGTCAAGGGAACCGTGAAGGAGAAATGGGGAAAGCTGACCGACGACGACCTTGATGTGATCAACGGCCGCCGCGAGCAACTCGAGGGCAAACTCCAGGAGCGTTATGGTTTTGCCAAGGATCAGATCCGCAAGGAGGTTGATGCCTGGTATAGCGCCCAAAAGTGGTGAAACGGGCCCGCTTCTGACGTTCCGCATCCTCTCCATCTGCGCTGACGGAGGGTGATCGTACTTACCGGCATCGTGTTTGGAAGTCCGGCGTCAGCTGGCACTTGGAATACGCCATTCGTTCAGAACAGTGGAGAACACAACATGACAAGCAACGCGACCGACAGGGACTTGAGCGCAGCCGGAACACATATCGGCCAGAGCCTCGATCAGCTCCGCACCGATATCGCAGCCTTATCAGAGACAGTCGCACGTCTTGCATCCGAGGGCGCTGCAAGCACCCGATCGCAGATCCGCGAGTCGACCAGCCGCGCGGCTCGCGGCGCCAGTGCCGCGGGCGAACAGATCTACCAGGACGCCGCTGCTCTGGGGCGGGATGCCGCCGAAACGGCGCATATCGCCACGGCCCAGATCGAATCCCAGATTGCTCGCAATCCGATTACGGCCGTGCTCGTCGCGCTGGGGATCGGCTTTGCAGTTGGTATCATGAGCCGTCGCTGAAAATGAACCCGCTTCTGATGCTCGGTGGACTGGCGGTTGCGAAGAAGAGCATCCACGAGGCTGTGCGCCGCACCGCCCGCGGCGTTGCAGCCTATGCTGTTCTGGCAGTCTTCCTGTTCACGGCCCTGGGTTTCCTGACCGCCGCCTGCTTCCTGTACATCATGTCGATCTGGGGAGCCGTCGCCGCCTCGATGGTTCTGGCGGCAGCCTATGCCATTCTGGGACTGGTTGGTTTCCTGACAATCAGGGTGCAGAATAAGGCTCACCCTTCACCGGAGGCGCTGCCCTTGTCCACGGCAGTCGATCAGCTCACAACCGCGGCAGCAAACCGCGACATGCCAGGTGGCGTGATCGCAGTCGGTTTGTTTGCTGCGGCGGGCTATTTGATGGGCCGATCCATGGCGCGCCGGCGCTGAGCGGCGAGGTTATTCCGCCTGGCCGGAACGCATGCTCAGGTTTCCGAGTGCTGACGCAGCGCAACCAAAAGATCACTGCATGCCACTGATTTATGCGATCGCTTCAACACCGTTCACTTCAGGAGAATTCGGACATGAACTTCTCGAACCTCTTACACTGGGCTATCATCTTTCTGGTCGTTGCGCTGGTGGCCGCA
>NZ_JBIICB010000321.1:0-4564 GCF_044239095.1 Aestuariivirga sp.
CCTGACCAGTCGAAGATCGGCGACGACATCATCACCGTCTACGAGCCGCGCGTTGCCGGTGGCACCTATGCGCCGCCGAACATCGCTGGCTCGACCTCGGTCGTGGCCTCGACCTCGCCCGAGCCGGAAGCGGCCTTCCTCATGCTCGCCTATCTGACGACATCGTCGATCATGGCCATGAACGAAGCCAATGCCAACGGCGTGGCGCCTGGCACCAAGTCGGTGCTCAACAACGAGAAGCTCCGCTCGGTTTCGCAGCCCGCCAAGGTCTGGGCCGAGTCGCTTGACTATGCCTGGTGCGCGCCGCGCATCCCCTCGGGCTTCCAGGTCGAGCAGGAAATCGGCTTCCTCGTCAACGAGGTCATCGTCGGCACGAAGAAGCCGAAGGAAGCTCTCGATGAGGCTGCAGGCAAGGTCAAGGCGATCATGGAAAAGAACGGCTTCTACAAGGGCGCCGATCCCATGAACTTCGCGGCCACCGAGCCGGGCCTGTGGATCGGCAAGGGCAAGCCGCTTCCGTTCTGATCGATAACCCTACGTTCCGGGGCTCCGCGCAGGCGGGGCCCCGGTCCATTCCCTATCAAAGGATTTTTCCTGCATGACAGACGCGGCGCTCCAGCTTCCCAAAACGGTGGTACGCCGCCGTTCGCCGTTCATGCGGAAGGCCTTCCCCTATCTGCTGCTGGCGCCCGCCGTCATCTATCTGCTGGGCATCACGCTGTGGCCCGGCGCCTTCGCGATCTACCGCTCGCTGTTCACCGGCAAGTTCAACTGGCAGAACAATTACGTCGGCTTCGAGAACTATCTTGTGCTGTTCGGCGACGAGCATTTCTGGACGGCGCTGTGGAACACGCTGCTGCTGGGCTCGATCACGCTGACCATCGAATTTGCGATCGCCTTGCTGTTGGCCGCACTCGCCTACCGCTCCCCCTGGGTCAAGGGCTGGCGCATCCTGTTCATGCTGCCCATGCTGTTCATGCCGTCCGCCGTGGGCTTTCTGTGGAAGCTCTTGTTCAATGATGGCCGTGTCATCTCCGACCTCATGATGCGTGTGGGCCTCGTCGATAGCCCGGTCGACTGGATGGCGCATATCTGGAATGCCCGTTTCGTGCTCATCGTCACCGACGTCTGGCAGTGGACGCCCTTCCTGTTCATCATTCTCGTGGCTGGCCTTCAGGGCCAGGACAAGGAGGTCGAGGAAGCAGCACGCCTCGATGGCGCGTCATTCGGACAGATGTTCTGGAACATCTCGCTGCCGCTGCTCCGCCCCATTATCGCGATCGCGCTCGTGCTGCGCGGCATCGATCTTCTCAACAACATGTCGGCGGTGGCCATCATCACGCAGGGCTCGCCCGCAGGCTATACAGAAACATTGAGCTACTTCATCTACCGGACCGCCTTCCGCAGCTTCGACCAGGGCTATGCCGCCGCCGCCTCGGTGCTGTTGCTGATCGCATCTGTCATTCTCGCGCAGATTCTCGTGCGAAAATTCTTCAGGTCGGGAGCCGAAACATGAGCAAGCGCATGGAAGGCCCCCGCTGGGGCTGGATTGTATTGACCATCTGGGGGATTTTCTCCTTTCTGCCGATCCTGTTTTTCGCGTCGATCGCGCTCCGCCCGCGTAACGAGATCATCGCGCCGGTACCGATCTATTTCCCCACCATCACCATCGAGACCTGGGCCAAGATCTGGAACGAGTGGCCCATTGGCCTCTACTTCTACAATTCGGTCGTCGCCGTCTCGGGCAGCGTCTTCATCTGCCTGATCCTCGGCGTGCCCGCCGCCTATGCGCTCGCCCGGTACAAGTTCAAGGGCAATGCCGATATCGGCAACTACATCCTGTCCACCAAGATGATGGCGCCCGCCGCGGTCGTCGTGCCCATGTTCTTCCTGTTCGGCAAGATGGGGCTGATCGATTCGGTCTGGGCTCTCATGCTCGTCTATGCCGCCATGAACCTCTCGATTGTCGTGTGGATCGTGCGGAGCTACATGATCGACATCCCGCCCGAAATCGAGGATGCCGCCCGGACCGACGGCGCGACGGACCTTCGCATCCTTTGGGAGATCATCATTCCCATGTGCCTGCCCGGCATTATCACGGCAGCCGTCATCGCCGCGATCTTTGCCATGAACGAATATCTCTTCACGCTGATCATCGCCTCGAAGAATGCGTATCCGCTCTCCGTTGCGCTGGCCAACTTCTCCGGCGGCTCTGATGGCATCATCTACAACGCCATCGCGCTTGTGGGCTTCCTCGCCTTCTTCCCCGCGCTGCTGCTGGTGATCCTCATCCAGAACCATCTGTCGCGTGGCCTGACCATGGGGGCGGTCAAGGGCTGAGCCGGGTTCGCAAGCACGGCCGCGGCAATGCGCGCGCTCGCGCCTCATCAGGCGCGGTTCAAGACCTGGTCTTTGCCGTCTTCATGAAGGCGAGGGTGTGGCTGAAGTCCTTGACCCCGGCCTGAGAACCCAGTCCGGTCGCGTTCAGTGCTGAGGTTGCCTGGGCGAAGCGAACCGTGGTCTCGGGGTCGAAGCCATTGACCAGCCCCACCGCGAAGCCAGCATCGAAGGCATCGCCACAGCCGCAGGTGCACTTCACATCGATGTCGAAGGAGGGCAGGTGGAACTTCCGGCCCTCCGCGTCATGATAGTATGCGCCGTCGCCGCCCAGCGTCAGCACGCAGGCCTTGACCCCCATGTCGAGGAAGAAGCGTGCGGTATCTCCGTGGTCCGAGAGGCCGCATAGCGCCTGCGCCTCCTCGATCGACGGCATGAAGTAGTCCGTGTAGGGCAGCACATGAGCGATGGCGGGAAGATCCTTCGGGCTTCCGGCGAACACGTCCACGGTGGTGATGGCGCCTGCAGCCTTGGCGGCCTTCATCACTGTGGCGCTCTGTCCCTTGTCCATCGCATCCATCAGACCCACCCCGCCGGCGTGGAACACTTTCGTGTCTGTCACCTGCGGGATCATGTCGTTGGTGACGAAGAAATCAGAGGTGGCGCCCTTGCGATGAAGGGCGGGGCGGGAACCGTCGGCCCTGGTCAGCACGATGGAGGAAGACGTCTTCCAGCCCGGCTTGCGTTGCACGCAGGAGGTATCGACGCCAAAATGCTGAAGCCTCTGCAGCACCCAGTCGCCCATGAGATCGTCACCCACGCCGGCAACCGCCAGGGTGCTCAGACCCATCTTGGCAGCGGCAATCGCCGCCGTTCCGCCCGCGCCCGATACGGCGAGCGTCAGTTCGTCGATGAATACGGTGCCGCCGCCCGCTGGCACTTCGGTGAAGGGCCAGCCCAGGCAGTCATAGGTATAGAAACCCATCGAGACATAGTCGTAGCGCGGCACGAGACCCTCCCTTGATCGGCCGTGCCGGTCTCTAGAGCATGATCCTCAAAAGTGGAAACCACTTTTGCGGATCATGTTCAAGCTATTGATCTTGAGCGCGTTCTCTTCGACCAGGTGAGTTCACCTGGCCGGAACGCGCGCTACGCCAGCATCAGCAACGGTTCCTCAATAAGGCCCTTGAAGGCCTGGAGCAACTCGGCTCCTACCGCGCCATCGACCGCGCGATGATCACAGGAGAGCGTGCAGCTCATCTGCGTGGCGAGCACCGGCTGGCCCTTCACGGGAATGAAGCGCTCGACGGCGGCGCCCACCGCGAGGATCGTGGCCTGCGGCGGATTGATGATGGCGGTGAACTGCTCGATCCCATACATGCCGAGGTTCGAGATCGCCGCCGAACCGCCCTGATATTCCCCTGGGCTCAGCCTGCGTTCCCGCGCCCTTGCAGCGAGATCCTTCATTTCGGCGGAGATGGCGGTGAGCGTCTTTTTCTCCGCCGCGCGGATGACGGGTGTGAAAAGCCCGCCGTCCACCGCGACGGCGACGCCCACATCGCTGGCCCTGTGGCGGAGGATGGCATCACCCGCCCAGGTGACATTGGCGGCAGGAACCTTCTGCAAGGCCAGCGCCATGGCCTTGATGATGAAATCATTGATCGAGAGCTTCCAAAGCGGTTTGCCATCAGCACCTGTGGGTGCGGATGCGTTCAGCTGTTCGCGCGCGGCCTTGAGCCTGTCGATGGTGCAGGTGACGGAAAGATAGAAATGCGGCACCGTCTGCTTCGACTCGGTGAGGCGCGCGGCGATGGTGCGGCGCATGCCGTCCACGGGCACGGCATCATAGCTGCCTTCGGCATAGAGCTTGCGCACACTTTCATGCGAAGAGCCGGCAACCGGCGTGGCAACCGGCGTCACAATCGCCGGGGAGGGGGCGGGCTTGGCCTCTCCCGCTGTGCGCACGTCCGCCGCCGTGATGCGGCCGCGCGGACCCGAGCCGGCAATCGTCCCGATTGCAAGGCCTGCCTGCCGCGCCAGCCTGCGGGCAAGCGGCGTGGCCCGCGGGATGCCGCCGTTGATGGCGGGAGCGAGAACGGCGGGCGCTGCCGTAACTGTGGCGGGCGGTAAGGCCTCAGTCTGGGGCGCTGCGGCAATGGCCGGCGCGGTGACGGTCTCGCCCTCCGCATAGATATAGGCCACCGGCGCGCCGACGGCTGCGGTGCCT
>NZ_JBIICB010000322.1:0-4555 GCF_044239095.1 Aestuariivirga sp.
TTTTTCAAAAGAGCCTCAAAACTTCCGTACTGGTCAATTCGCCACCCCGGCGGTTGACCGCCTCGCTGATGCCGAATAACGTTGAACCAGCAACGTCAGCCTTGGCATTGTCAAAAGAGAGCGGGATATCCGCGGACCTATGATCATGCAAACAAATGGGGGGTGGTCGTGCTTAACCGTCTTTACGTGTTGATGATCTCGCTTGTCGCTATTGCATGTGGAGGAACCGCTTCGCCGGTTCTTTCGAACGAAAAATCGTTGTCACATTTGCTCTGGGTTCATACAGCAAGTACTAACTTCACTACTGTAGGCCTTGACCAACTAAGCGACGCCTTGAGCTTTCTCAATGTAGCCTCAGATGGGACAGTTAGCGGTCAAGTAAATGTAGATTCGATCTTTGGGGATGATAGAAAGAGCGATGCCGAAGGGGGCTTCCGTGCGCTCGTTTTCAAGGGAAGGGTATACGGTGACTTCCGCAAGTTTGTATTTTCAGATATCGAAATTCATACCCATGACGGGGAGATTATTGCGACTGGTGAAGCTATACTTACGCTAGGTACTCAGATCTCAGTAGAGATAGAAATGAAGGCCGACATGCTGGACACGGCCATGCTTGCTGGCGCTCAGACACACGCACGATTAGGGGAAGCCGGCATTTTTGGCATGGCTGAGGCACTCCTCGAAGCGCTTCCTCCAAGTGTCAGTGTAAGCGGACGTTTAAGAGTCAACTCGCTGAAACTGGGCAGTCAGACCCTGGATAAGATGGAACTCGATTTTTCTGCCCAGCGTGACAAGCTCGAAATCAATCGCTTATTCACCGGGCTTCCCGGCAGGACGGAGATCTTGTTCCAAGGAGCATATGTTCGGTCCGCTAGTGCGAAATTGTTAGGCGATCTAGCGATTGAAACGGATGATTTGCGTGCGCTCACCTCTTGGCTCTGGCAGCAGAACCACAATCGGCTGGCAAGCCTGTGGAGTGGCAGCCGCGGCCGCCTCAAGATGCAGAGCAAGGTCAGCCTGACGGCGTCGCATCTGAGCCTCACGGATGCCGAATTCGAACTTGATGGCGAACGCGGGAAGGGGGCGCTCGCCGTTACTTCGGCGGGGCGCGGCGCGATTGATCTGAGCATTGCGAGCGAGCGCTTTGATATTGATTCTTATGCACCGCAGGTTATTCCCGGGGTCGCTGCCGCGTTGCGCGGGGGCGTTTCAGATTTCTTGGCGTTGGTGATCCCGCCTGCCGAAGCGCCGGATATTAGGCTACGAGCTACGGCGGCCGAATTGGTGCTAAACGCCGTGAGGGCGCGTGAGGTGGCGCTTGATCTCGAATGGGGTCCACAGGGGCTCGACCTCCGGGGCATCGAGATTGGCGAGTTAGCTGGCGCACGCGTGATGGCGACGGGCCTCATCCTCGACACCGGGAAGGGTGCTGACGGCACGGTGGGGCTCGAGGTGGAGGCGGATGATCCAACGGGCCTCGTCAGGCTCTTGGGGCTTGCCGGAAGCGAAGGCCTGCCATCGTGGGCCACGGGGCCAGGCGCCACCGAAGTCCGCGCTTCATTGTCGGTGAAACCGGTGGAGCTTGGCAGCGAATTCCATTTTCGCACGTCAGGGGCCGTGGGAGAACTCAACATCGCCGGCCAAGGCACAGCCTCACCCGGCGGCGGGCTCGCCGGCAATCTGGCTGCCACTGCGTCAAGCTCGGCGCGCATCCTCTCGCTCTTTGGCCTCGCATCGACCGCCTCCGACAGCGTGCCTGGCGCGCTCAGAATCGAGGCGGCAGGATCCTTTGCCGAAGGCTTCATGACCACCGCCACAGTCCAAGCCCACGGCGCTCGGCTCGACTACCGTGGCAGCGCTCATCCGTGGAAGGTCGGCCTGGGGCTTGACGGCCAACTTTCGCTCAATGCCACGGAGGCGGGCGACCTTCTTGCAGCCTCGGGTATTCCGGTGACAATGGGCAGGGGCGCTCTCTCAGGCGAGGCGCGGCTTGCCTGGCGAGAGGGCAAATGGACCCTGTCGCCTTTCGCTGGCCGGCTTGGCGAGGCGCCCTTTAGTGGCTCCGGCAGCCTCAGCCCACACCTTGAAGCCGAAGTTCGCATTGATACCGCGCCCCTGAAACTCACCGACGTAATGGCCGCCGCCTTCCTTGAGTGGGCAGTACCGAAGCTTGATCTCGAAACCGCCTTTGCCGCCGGGCTACCCTTCGGCCTCACTGGGCAGATCCTGCTCGTGCCGTCTGTGCTTGAAGTTTTTCCGCATTTCGATGCGCGCGATGCCCAGATCAGCATCAAGGCAAAGTCTGGCGAAACGCAGATGTCGATTATCGGCAAGGATGAAGGCGGGCGCGGAGTGGAGATAGAAGTGACATCAGCAGGCAGCGATGCCCGCCGCACGCTTTCCGGACTTGTCAGCGTTCCAGTTGATCTCGGACTGCATTTGCGGCTCGTGAACGGTATGCCGGTGGCGGTGGGGCAGGGCCTCGTGGAGCTTCGCTTCGAAAGCGAGGGCCGCATCCCCGCGGGTGTGCTTGCCACTATTCGCGGCGTTGGCACCTACAAAATCGAAGAGTTGCGCCTTCCCGACATCACGCCATCTGCCTTCGCAGTGGCCCTCGCGAAGGCCAAGGATCAGGCGGGGGTCATTGCCGCCTTCGATCAATTGCGCGGCGGCGAGGGACTTGCCATTGGCGCGACCGCGGGCCGCCTAACGGTTGCCGAGGGGCGGGCGATCTTCGATCCCGTCATCCACCGTGATGAGACGGCTGATGTGGAGGTGAAGACCATCGTAGAACTCGCGCTAGGCAGGGTAGGCATAAATGTGGCGCTGAAGTTCAAGGCGCGCGACGGCCAGCCGCCTATCAGCATCACTTATGCAGGCCAGCCAGCGGCGTTGACGCGCATCGAGAATAAATCGGAATTGCTCAACAGCCTGAGCCTACCAAACGATATGACAATGAAGCCTTAGAACCGCCCAATGCGGCTCTTGGCGGAATTGTGTGTGTGATCCCAAGCACTTGGCCGCCAGGCGGCAGGACTTTGCGTCAAAATCGGTACGGAGTGGCAAGGCGGGCATGAGCAGTGCCGTTTCCTTCAGATCCGGCTTCAACTGGTCCAACGCGAGGTAGAGCCACCGGACCTTCCGCTCGCTGTCTGACCAGTCTGCTGCGTCCTCCGTCTGGAAGGCCGCATAGCCATCCTGCATCACCCGGACGGAACGATGCCGACGCCGGTAGTCCCTGCAGGCATTGAGAACCATCGTGTAGAGCCAGGTCGAGAACCGGCTGTCTCCCCGGAACGACACGATGCGTTCCACAAGGCGCATGCAGATGTCCTGGGCCACGTCCTGGGCGTCGGCCCGCGAGCCCAGCCACCGGTAGGAAAACCGGAAAGCGGTCTCATGGTGGCGCTCCAGCAACAACTGGAGGGCCGGCCTGTCCCCGTTTCTGGCTCTCGCGGCCAGTGCCTCGTCCGTCCCGGTCATGTGATTTGAAGCTTGGGCGCACGAGAAGTGCGGATCCTTGGGTATGCCGGAAAAAATTTCCGCGGGAGCGCCCCGCCTGCGCCAGCCTCTCCCAGCCCCGATTCCAATCGCCATGGACTGGCCGAGCGAGGCAAGCCGGTTCGTGCTCGTGAAGCAATCTGCCTCGGTCCCAACGGCCTAATCCCCGGGGTTCAGCCGATCATGAAACCTCTTCATGGAATATCCCCCGGATGGCACATGAGAAGCCGGCAATTGAAGATCGGTGCGTTCGCTCGCCTCATCAGCCAGGCTCTCCACCCCCGGGACACGGTCCTGGATCAGTTTTGGCGCAGTGGCGCTGACAGTCTCCAGTTTCGTCGCGTGGGATTGCGCGAAAACCAGCCGTCGCTCCTCTCCCCCAACACCCGACCCGATGCCTTCGAAGCAGGTCCATGTCGTCGGGGTGCAATGATCAGAGCGCCTCGAGCACACGACCTGCGAGGATCCAACCGGTGTGATGCAGGTTTCGCAGTCATGTGTGATCAGTAAACATGCGCCTGCGCTTCGAGCCTCCGTCCCGCCGGGTATCATGCCCGTGCCGTCAGGCCAGATCTCGGCGGCAATACTCGCAACCGGGAAACTCAACGACAGAAAAACGAGGAAGAGAGCCCTGTTGAACCGGACAATAGCTGAAGGAACTTTCATCGCTTGACCTCTCGAACTGCGGTAGGAGCAGAATGTCATTCCAGCTGATCAGGAAAGCACATGGATTGAGGCGAATTTACGGTAAAAGCGGACCAAACAACCGAGCTGTTATCGTACAAGGAGCTAATCCAAGAACTTGATTAAAACACGTGCAAGAACGTCATCAGTGAATTCCACGAAGCTGGAAATTAAACATGAGTGGACCATGCTGTGCTGTAGTCTGGATCAAGAGCAACTTACCGTCATCTATTGAAATATTGCATTTTCCCCTATCTACGGGAAAGATGAGGGTCAAGCAGTAGTGTCCGGTTTAATTCACGGTCAATCGCGAAGAAGCCAATAACGACGGGGAATCTGGCGATTTTCGGGGTGTCCACGATTTGAAATT
>NZ_JBIICB010000323.1:0-4537 GCF_044239095.1 Aestuariivirga sp.
ACCCCTCGTCTTTCGCGCCACACAATGCCATTCTCCCGGGCAGAAAAAAGACTGCCAACCGGGGGACCTCATGAAATTCCAGCTCGCCGTCAATCTCGAGCGCATGGATGCCAGCCTCGACATGCGCGAGGTGGCGCGCCACACGCTCGAGATGGTTCAGATGGCGGAGGACGGCGGCTTCAACATCGCCTGGGCCGCAGAGCACCATGCCCTCGAGATGACGATCGCGCCCGATCCCTTCCAGATCCTCACCTGGTGGGGGGCCCATACCTCGAAGATCAGGCTCGGCACGGCGGTCGCCGTCGCCCCCTACTGGCACCCGATCAAGCTCGCGGGCGAGGCGGCCTTCACCGACCTCATCACCGGCGGGCGGCTCGAGTTCGGCATCGGCTCAGGCGCCTACCAGCGCGAGTTCGACCGCATGTACCCCGGCCTCAAGCAGACCGACGGCTGGAAATACATGCAGGAGATGCTGCCCGCCGTCCTCGCCCTGTGGAAGGGCGACTATGAGCACAAGGGCGAGTTCTGGTCCTTCCCGCTCGCGACCTCGGTGCCTAAGCCGCTGCAGCAGCCGCACCCGCCGCTCTGGGTCGCCGCCCGCGCCCCCATCACCTATGACTTCGCGGTCAAGCACGGGCTCAACATCATGTCCTGGCCCTTGACCCGCCCCATGTCGGAGGCCGAACTCTACAAGTCCCGCCTCGATGAGGCGATGGCGAACAACCCGGGCAGGCCCCGGCCCATCTTCGCCATGATGCGCCACACCGCCGTCTACGACCGCAAGGAGGACTGGATGGTGCCGGTCAAGGCCGCGCAGCGCCAGCTCGGCCAGTTCGAGAACCTGTTCAAGAACCTGGGCGACGTGAAGAACGGCTTCCCGAAGGAGCTGGACCTCGGCGACATCGCCAACCGCGCCGAGTACGACGCGAAGATGCTTTCCACCAACCTCATGTTCGGCACCCCGGACGAGGTGATCGCCAAGCTCAGGCCCTATGCCGATCTCGGTGTCGATGAATTCACCTATTATGCCAGCCTCGGGCTGGGCCTCAAGGAACAGAAGCGCTCGCTCGAGCTCTTCTGCAAAGAAGTGATCCCAGCCTTCGTGGAGTAAGTGCAGTGCTAACAAACAAGCCCGGCCTGATGGAAGACGTGCGCGGCCGTTTCGCCCATGTCGACACCTGCCCATTCTCGGGTCCCCGCGTGTTCTTCGAGAACGCAGGCGGTGCCCTCACCCTTAAATCCGTGGTGGAGACCTCCGCCCTTTACGCCGCGATCCCGGACAACCAGGGCCGCGACAATCCGGCATCCGCCGCGCTGATGGCGGCAATCGCCCGCGGCAAGGACGACATGCGGCTGTTCTTCAACGCGCCCTCCGGCCAGGTCTTCGTCGGCGAGAGCGGAACGGAGGTGCTCTTCCGCCTGATCCGCACGGCGGCACTGGGGGCGGAATCAGGCGGCATCTTACTCTCCACCACGCTGGAGCACCCGGCCTCGCGCAGCGCCATGGCGCGCTGGGCGGAGGTGACGGGCCGCCCGCATGTGCTGGTCCCGCATGACGATGCGACGGGCAACGTGGATGTTGCCGCCTATCTCCGCCACATCACCCCCGATGTGCGGCTTGCCACCATCATCCACACCTCGCCCGTCACCGGCATGACGGTGGACATAGCCGCCATCGCCGCCGCCATCCGCCAGGTCTCGCCCGGTTGCTTCATCGTGGTGGACGGCATCCAGCACGCCAGCCATGGCGCGGTGGACCTCGCCGCCTGCGGCATCGACGGCTATGCCATCTCGCCCTACAAGGCGTTCTCGCGCCACGGCTACGGCATCGGCTGGGCCTCGGACCGGCTCACCGCCTGCACCAAGGAAACGGTGATCGGCGGCCCCGCCACCAACTGGGAGATGGGCACGCGCGACACCGGCAGCTACGCCACCTTCTCGGATGTCGTCGACTATCTCGCCTGGCTCGGCCGTCATTACACGGATGACAAGAACCGCCGCGCCTGCCTCGAGGCCGCAGGCCGCGCCATCCACGATCACGAGCAGTCGCTTGCCGAGGCGATGATGCACGGCACCGGTAATCTGCGGGGCCTTGCGGACATTCCCGGCCTCCACGTCATCGGCGGCACGGACAATGCCCGGCGCGAGGGCGTCGTCTCGCTGTGGATGGAGGGCCGCCCGAGCGAGGAGATCGTCGCCTTCCTCAATGCGCGCGGCGTCAGGACCCACACCCGCAAGGCAGATCATTACAGCGGCAACGTGCTCTCGCCGCTGGGCCTCGCGGATTGCGTGCGCGTCTCCTTCAGCCACTACAACACGCTTGCCGAAGTGGCGCAGTTCCTCACCCTGGTGAATGAGTTCGCAGGACCACCCGCATGACCACCTCGCCCTTCCGCCTCGATGGCAGGGCGGCTGCCGTCACTGGCGCGGCAAGCGGCATCGGCAGGGCTGCTGCAGAAGCGCTCGCTGCGGCGGGCGCCTTTGTCGTCGTGGCTGATCTCGACCTGTCCGGCGCTTCGGATGTGGCGGCAGGAATAAGCGCCAGTGGCGGCAGGGCGGTGGCAGTCCGCGCTGACGTGACCCGCGAGGAGGACATTGGCGCCATGCTCGATGCCGCCCCCGGCGGCTGTCCCGCCATTCTCGTCAACAATGCCGGGCTGGCCATCCGCCGGCCGTCGGTCGAGCTTTCCGCCGCCGACTGGAACAAGGTGGTCGACGTCAACATGACCGCCGTCTTCCTCTGCGCGCGCGAGGCCGCACGGCGCATGATCGGTGGGGGAACGGGCGGCGCCATCGTCAACGTCGCCTCCATCATGGGGCTCTCGGGCGGCGGGCTCTATCCCAACATCTCCTACCAGGCCACCAAGGGCGCGGTGGTCAACATGACGCGCGCCCTCGCCGTCGAATGGGCAAGCCATGGCATCCGCGTCAATGCCGTTGCCCCCACCTGGGTGAGGACGCCCTTCATCAAGCCGATCCTCGAGCAGCCGGACCTCGTCTCCCGCATCGAGGCGATGACCCCGATGCGCCGCCTCGCCGAGCCGGGCGAGGTCGCCAGTGCCATCCTGTTTCTCGCCTCTCCTGCCGCCGCGATGGTGACTGGCCACACACTGCCCGTCGACGGCGGCTTCCTCGCGCAATGAAGGACCACATGAGATGATCGACTTTCCCATCACCGACACCCACGTCCACCTGCTCGACCAGAAGAAGTTCACATACAGCTGGGCGGCCGGCGCCCCGAAGCTCGCGCGTGACTGGTCGGTGAAGGACCTCGAGGAGCGGGCCTCCCCCTACACCGTCGAGTCCATCGTCTTCGTCGAGGTCGACGTCGACATGCCGCAATATCTGAAGGAAGGCGAGTGGGTGCAGTCGCTCGCCAATAGCGACCCGAGGTTGAAGGGCTGCGTCGCCTGCCTGCCCCTTGAGCAGGGTCCATCGGTCGAGGCCGACATGGAGCGGCTGTCAAAACTCCCCGTCATGCGCGGCGTGAGGCGGCTGATACAGAACAAGCCGGATCCCGAATTCGTCCTCCAGCCAGGCTTCATTGCCGCAACCAAACTGCTACCGAAATACAACTTCAGCTTCGATATTTGCATCTACCATCATCAGTTCGCCAACGTGCTGCGCTATGTCCGCCAGTGTCCCGAGGTGTCCTTCATCCTCGACCACATCGGCAAGCCCGGCATCAAGGACGGTCTCGTCGAGCCATGGAAGACCCACATCCGCGAGATGGCCGCGCTTCCCAACGTGATGTGCAAGCTTTCAGGCGTCACCACCGAAGCCGACCATGAAAACTGGACGCGCGAGCAACTCCGCCCCTACATCGACCATGTGATCGATTGCTTCGGCTTCAACCGCATCATGTACGGCGGCGATTGGCCGGTCTCCGAACTCGCCGGCAAGTACACGGACTGGCTGGAAGTTCTCGACTGGGCAACGGAAGGCTGCACGGCGGAGGAAAAGCGCAAGCTGTTCCGCGACAACGGACGCAGGGCCTACCGGTTCTAGTTCGTGGAGGCGGCCGTCTGCTTGCCCGTGCAAACCGGCGGCAAGTCCCTGTCTCCAAACCATATTTCAAAGGTGTTGGGGCGCACCTTTTTGGCCCCGGACCAGCGGTTCGTGAGGTTCACCACCTCGATATCGAAACCGAGCCCGCGCAGCCATGTGGCGATGGTCTCAGCCTTTGCCACATCCTCATCCTTCATGGCGCGGATCTCGTTCACCTTGCCGTCCCACTTCGACAGCGAGATCGACGGCACGGTGATCAAGGCTTCGTCATTATCCTTCAATGACATCAGCAGCTTGGAGAAGCACGCGCGCTGCTGCTCGTTCATCACGTTGACGAAGATGCGCGACGGGAGCCTGGCCATCGCCTCGGTGAACACCGCCTGCACGCTCGTGTTCTGCTCTGCCGCCTTGGTGAGGGCGCGCTCCATGGCCGAGAGAAGCTGCGGGTCGGATGCATTGTTGGCGTATTCGAGCTGTGCTGCCACGAACTCCACGGGAACCTTGTCGTTCTTCAGGAGATACTCGAACA
>NZ_JBIICB010000324.1:0-4533 GCF_044239095.1 Aestuariivirga sp.
CTGGGGCGCTTTGCTGACGCGTAGGCGCCGGGCTCGGGGATATACCCCCACACCCTGCCCTCTCCCCCGGAGGGGGAGAGGGATAGTTTTCTTGCTTCCCCCTCGCACCCGGAGGGGGAGAGGGGGAGAGAAAAGAAAAGCCGCCCTGTTGGGCGGCTTTTCCGTGAGATGCGCCGGGAGGCGGTCTCAACGTCTTGCGTCAGCTCCGCGGCTCCGCGGAGGCGACGATCCGGCTGCCCGGCACAGTGAACTCACTCGACATCGGATCACCTCCTTTCGTTGTTGACAGTGCCCCTGAAGGTGAGGGCTTGCCCGGCCTTCGTCAAGCGGGCATTTTCGGCCGCCAGACAGAGAAAGGACCACCCATGACCGCCGCCGACATCCTGATCACCAACGCCCGCGTCCTCACCATGGACCCAGCACGCCCGAAGGCAGAGGCGCTGGCGATTGCGGGAAACCGCATCATCCGGGTGGGCTCGCAGGACGAGGTCGCGGGGCTCAAGGCCGGGCATACGCGGGTGATCGATGCCGGCATGAAGACGGTGATGCCCGGCATCATCGAAAGCCATGTGCACCTGTTCGGCGGCTCGGTTGAACTCGACACGCTGATGCTGAACGGGATAAGCGGCATCGACGCTATCGCCAGTGCGGTTGCGGACTATCGCAAGGCGAAGCCCGGCGAGGCGGTGCTGCTGGCCACCGGCATCGCGCATGAGGCGATGGGGGAGCCGATCACGCGGCAGATCCTTGACCGCATGGTGCCGGACATTCCCTTCATCGTCGGCTGCTTCGACCACCACACCATGTGGGCCAACACCAAGGCGCTGGAGGCGGCGGGCATCATGAAGGGCCGCGCCCTTCCGGTGGGCAACGAGATCGTGCTCGACCACAACGGCATCGCCACGGGGGAACTGCGCGAGCCCGCGGCCTACATGCTGGTGCAGGCGCTCACCCCCACGGGCGGGCGGGAGTGGCTGGGCATGACGACGGGCGAGAACCCGGCGCCGCCGGCAACCGCCGCACAGCGCGCGCTGGACATGAACTACTTCAAGCAGGGCATCGCGCATGCCGCGTCGCTTGGCATCACCTCCATGCACAATATGGACGGCAACTGGTACCAGCTTGAGCTGCTGCAGTCGCTGCTCGACCGGGGCGAGCTCAATGCGCGCGTCGAAATCCCCTTCCACCACAAGAACACCTTTGAGAACGCGCGCGTGGAGGAGGCGGCCGAGATGCGGGCGAAATATGGCCGCCATCGCACCGGGGGCGACATGCTCCACTGCGACCGGGTGAAGATCTTCATCGACGGCGTGCTGGAAACCTATACGGCGCTGATGCTCGAGGGCTACCCGGACCAGCGGGACAATATGGGAGCGCCGCTGTTCACCGCGGAAGACTTCAACGACATCATCCGGCGCGCCGACCGGCACGGGCTGCAGGTTGCAACCCATGCCATCGGCGATGGCGCGGTGAGGCGGACACTCGACGCCTATGAAGCGGCCATCACGGCCAATGGCCGGCGCGACTCCCGCCACCGCATCGAGCATATCGAGATGATCGATCCCGCTGATATGTTGCGGCTGAAGGAACTGGGCGTCATCGCCTCGCTGCAGCCCATCGCGGGGGTGGGCGTTCCGGGCAATCCGCCCGAGCCCATCCTGTCGCGCGTCGGCCAGGAGAAGTTGCCCTACGCCTATGCCTGGCAGACACTGCGCGAAACGGGTGCCGTGATCGCGTTTTCCTCCGACTGGCCGGTGGCGCCCTTGAGCCCCTTTCTCGGCATGCAGGCGGCAATGACCGCGGTGCCGATGTGCGAGGGCTGCGAACCCCAGGCCCAGAGCCTGATGGACACGCTGCATGGCTTCACTGCGGCGGGCGCCTACACCGAGTTCATGGAAGACAGGAAGGGCACGCTGAAGGACGGCTATCTGGCGGACGTGGTGGTGCTCGATGCCGACATGGAGAGCACGGCGAAGGACCAGGTGGTGAACGTGCGCCCGCAGGTGACGATCTGCGATGGGCGGGTGACGTTCGAGGGGTGAGGCGGGACTCGCGGCACCCCCACCCCTGCCCCTCCCCACAAGGCGGAGGGGGACTCCAATAGACAATGCGTCAGATCTGGTTCCCCTCCCCCTTGTGGGGAGGGGTAGGGGTGGGGGGCACCGCAAGCTAAGACGTTAAGCCTTTGGCTTGACCGCGATCTTCTGCGCCCTGGACTGGGCTTCGGGGCGTTTCAGCGGCGGGTTTTCCACATGCACGTCTTAACGCGGGTCTGCGACACCCCTTCCCGTTCGCCGAATGTTCCGCTAGAGAGGGCCATGGCCAAAGCATCACATTTCGTCTGCCAATCTTGCGGTTCCGCCTCTACCAAATGGTCCGGCCGCTGCGACAGCTGCGGGGCGTGGAACACCATCATCGAGGAGCAGGCGGCAGCCCCGCTCTCCGGCTCCAAGGGTGCCGGCCTGCCAAAGGGCCGCGCCACCAGGCTGGTGGGCCTGAGGGGAGAGACACCTGCGCCGCCGCGCATCGTGACGGGAATAACGGAACTGGACCGCGTGGCGGGCGGCGGCTTCGTGCCGGGGTCGGGTGTGCTGATTGGTGGGGACCCGGGGATCGGCAAATCCACGCTGCTGCTGCAGGCGATGGCCGCACTGGCGCGCAAGGGCGAGCGCGTCGTCTATATCTCGGGCGAGGAGGCGATCGCGCAGGTGAGGCTCCGCGCGCAGCGGCTGGGGCTTGACGATGCGCCGGTGCTGCTGGCCACCGAAACCAATGTCTCCGACATTCTGGCGACACTGGCGGAGGACAAGCCGCCCGCCATTGCGGTGATCGATTCGATCCAGACCCTGTGGGCGCCCTCGATCGAGGCCGCGCCCGGCACGGTGTCGCAGCTCAAGGCCGGCTCCGAGGCGCTGGTGCGCTTTGCCAAGCAGAAGGGCACGGCCATGCTGCTGGTGGGGCATGTGACCAAGGACGGGCAGATCGCCGGCCCCAAGGTCGTCGAGCACATGGTGGATGCGGTGCTCTATTTCGAGGGCGACCGGGGGCACCAGTTCCGCATCCTGCGCGCCGTCAAGAACCGCTTCGGGCCAACCGACGAGATCGGCGTGTTCGAGATGTCCGACGGCGGTCTTGCCGAAGTCACCAACCCGTCACGCCTGTTCATGGGCTCGAACGAGCACCCCACACCGGGAACCGCGGTCTTTGCCGGCATGGAGGGCACGCGCCCACTGCTGATCGAGGTGCAGGCGCTGGTCTCCCCCTCCCCGCTCGGCACGCCGCGGCGGACGACCGTGGGTTGGGACTCCAACCGGCTTGCCATGATCCTTGCCGTGCTCGAAGCGCGCGCCGGGGTGCAGATCGGGCAGAACGATGTGTACCTGAATGTCGCAGGCGGCCTCAGGGTGCGCGAGCCCGCAGCCGACCTGGCGGTGGCGGCCGCCCTCCTCTCCTCGCTGACCGGCACGGTGATCCCGCCGGGCACGGCGGTATTCGGCGAGATCGCGCTGTCGGGCGCCATCCGCCCTGTGGGCCAGACGGAGGCCCGCCTGAAAGAAGCCCAGAAGCTGGGGCTGAAGGAGGCGGTGGTCGCCGCCACGGCCGAACAGCCCAGCATCAAGGGTCTCGGCATCAGGCCGATGGAAACCATCATGGACCTCGTCGCATGGTCGGCCGCGCAAGACCGGGGACAGCGGAGAATCGCCTAGGCTATCAAGCGATTCCTTTCTATAAGGTCCCCAAAACGGGTGTGAGCCCGCAATCAGGATAGCTGGATGCCGTTCACCTTTCTCGACTTCATCCTCCTTGGTATCATGCTGGTGTCGGGCCTGCTGGCGCTGGCGCGCGGGTTTACCCGCGAGGTACTGTCACTGGTCGCCTGGGGCGCGGCGGCGGTGGCGGCCTATTTCGCCATCAAGCAGCCGAACCTCGTCGAATTCGCCAAAACCAACATCCCCTACCTCGACAAGGAGATCCTGGCGCAGATCGCGGTGGGGGCTACGGCCTTCCTTATCGTTCTGATCATCGTATCCATCATCAGCGTCAAGATTTCGGACTATGTGGTCGATTCCTCGGCTGGCTCCTTCGACCGCACGCTGGGCTTCATCTTCGGCGTCGGCAGGGGCTTCATCTTCGTGGCGATTGCTTACCTGTTCTATGGCTGGCTGCTGCCCTTCGAAAAGCAGCAGTCCTGGGTCAAGAATGCCTACAGCCTGCCGATGATCAAGTCGGCGGGCGAAGTGCTGCTCTCCTTCATGCCGCCGGACATCGCGGAGACGCTGTCGAACACGGCGCTGGCCGATGACCCCGGATCCGCCGTGACGCAGCAGCCTCCGGCTCTTCCGGAGGAGGGTTACCAGAGCAACGAGAACCAGGGGCTGGAAAACCTGATCCAGGGGACGGGCGGGGCGCAGAAACCGGACACGGGACAAGGCAACAGCCAATGAGCAGCGACATCGACTTCGAACTGAACGCCGACCGCCTGCGCGAGGAATGCGGCGTGTTCGGCATCTATGGCCACCCCGATGCAGCCGC
>NZ_JBIICB010000060.1:0-17969 GCF_044239095.1 Aestuariivirga sp.
AACCCGAACGGCGCTGCAGCAGCAGGGCCGCCGGCTGCATGAGGATCGCCGCCCCACCGGTGCCGAGAAAGAAGACGTTGCGCTTGCCCGCGGCGATCAGCCCGCCCATCGCCTCGTGGATCGCGGGCTGAAGCGCCAGTGCCCCGGACTGGATGCGGAGAAAGCGGTCTTTATCAAAGGTGATCATGTCACACCAAGACGGGATAGAGTTCCAGGATGCCGCGATAGATCATGTCGAGCGCGACGT
Source organism: Aestuariivirga sp. (assembly GCF_044239095.1). Classification (GTDB taxonomy): domain Bacteria; phylum Pseudomonadota; class Alphaproteobacteria; order Rhizobiales; family Aestuariivirgaceae; genus Aestuariivirga. Next base: position 248 of record NZ_JBIICB010000060.1, read on the forward strand.
AGAGAATGATGGCAAGTCCGACATAGGCGATCCAGCGGTATTTCTGCAGCAGCTTGGCGATGAAGGTGGCCGCAAGCCCCATGAGCGCGATCGACAGCACAAGACCGATTACCAGCACGCCCGGATGCTCACGGGCCGCGCCGGCCACCGCCAGCACATTGTCGAGCGACATCGAAACATCTGCCACGATGATCTGCCAGGCGGCCTGGCGGAAGGTCTTGCGGCCCACGGGTGCCCCCACAGTGCCATCGGCATTGATGTCCTCGCCGGTGACCGCCTCGACGCCTTCCTCCTGCGCATGGCCGTCGCGCAGCTCGCGCCACATCTTCCAGCTCACCCACAGCAGCAGGATGCCGCCGACGAGGATCAGTCCCAGGACCTGCAGGAGCTGGGTCGTGACGCTGGCAAAGCCGATACGGAGCACGGTGGCCGCGATGATGCCGACGAAGATGGCCTTGTTGCGCTGGTCCTTGGGAAGACCAGAGGCGGCAAGGCCGATCACCACGGCATTGTCACCTGCGAGGACGAGGTCGATCATGATGACCTGGCCCAAAGCCCACAGGGCATCCCCCGTCATCATGGATTGAAAGAATTCCAGCATGGCCCACTCCTGAATGGGCGGGTTTCAGCACCAACGGCGCTGCAAGCGCAAGGGTTTCCTTGGGATGGGACCCATGCCCTTAGGTGATGCGGCGGATCGAGGCGGCGATCTCCTCCGGCTCGAAAACCTTCTTCCAGTCGTCCCGCATCAGCGCGGGCTTGCCGAACTGGATGGCCTTGTTGCAGGCGTCCGAGAAGACGCCGGGCTGCTCCTTGAAGATCACGGCGCCGAGAATGTTCATGTGCCCGAGCAGGAAGTCCCGCGCGGCCTCGGCGGGAACGCCGCGGGCCACCACCTCGTCCATCGCCTCGCGCATCACGTCAAGGAGCGAGGCCACCACGGTTTCCGAAAGGCCGGGCTCCAGCAGCGCCATCTGCTCCACGCTCACCCGGTGGGAGCGCATCACGGGGGCCCAGATGGTGCGCGCCACCTCCTCGCCCAGCGCATAGTGCTCTTCCGGCCCCTGCATGAGTGCGCTCACGATATGCTGCTTCGCCGCGACACCGCCGAACCGGTCCTTCTTGGCCTCCGGGTCCGTCTCGTCATTGAAGATCGGCGGATGGCAGGGGTGGGTCACGAAATAGGTGAGGTCAGGCCGGGCCGGCAGGTGGCCCGCGAAAGGGGCCGCGGCATCGAGAACAACCACCATCATGCCGGGCTTCAAAAGGTGCAGGACCGACTGTGCCACCTTGCCAATGTGCGTGTCCGGCACGGCGAGGATCGCCACCTCGGCCCCTGCCAGCGCCTCTTCAGCGGGCACGCAGGTGAACCCGAAATCCTGCGCCAGCCGCGCGCGGCCAGCCTCGCTCACCTCCACATGGCGGACCTCAAAGCGCGAGCCCTTGAGATTGCGGGTCAGCCTGTGGCCCATCTTGCCGCCGGCACCGAAGAGAGCAATTGACGTCATACGGAAAACCTCCGATAGTTTTCAGAGTGATTACATGCTGCTGGTATGACAAGTCAATCAGTTGGCTCTCATCGCTGCAGCAAGCTTGAAGGAATTTCCGGTTTGGGACTGAAGCAGCTTGCGGCATCGAAGGAGTTGAAGGTCGGCAACTTCATCGTGGAGTTCGCGACGCCGGGGATCGGCCACATCCTCAAGCAGGCAGGTCTCGACTTCGCCTTTTTCGACATGGAGCACTCGGGCTTCGGCTTCGAGACGCTGAAAAGCGCCATCCGCTACTTCGAGGCGGCGGGCATGCCCGTGATCGTGCGCGTGCCCGCACTGGAGAATAACATGCTGGCCCGCGCCTGCGACATGGGTGCAGAGGGTCTGATCGCCCCGATGATCTCCACCGTCGCGCAGGCGCAGGCCATGGTCGATGCAGTGAAATATTTCCCCGCCGGCAAGCGCGGCGTGGGGCTGCAGATGGCGCATGACAATTACCGCACCGCCCCGGTGGCCGCGGCGCTGCAGGCCGCCAATGACCGCACCGCCGTGATCTGCCTGATCGAAACCGCGGAGGGGGCAAGCAACGTTGATGGCATCGCCGCCCTGCCTGGCGTCGACGGCCTGTGGGTCGGCCATTTCGACCTTTCCGTCTCGCTCGGCTTTCCCGGCGAGTTCGGGCACCCGAAATTCATCGCCGCCATGGAGGCGATCATCGCCGCGGCGAAGAAGCACAACAAGGCTCTTGGCCGCCTCGTGCCCAATGTCGAGCAGGGCATCGCCATGTACCGCCAGGGCTTCGACTTCATCTGCTATTCGGGCGATGTCTGGGTGCTGCGCGACGGCCTTGCCGCCGCGGGCAAGGCCATGCGCGAGGGAGTGCGCTGATGGCGGGCTTCCGCGTGGCACTCTCCGGAGACTTCAGGAAGGCAGACGGATCGCCCACCTTCCCCGACTTCGATCTCACACCGCTCAGAGAAGCCAAGAACGTGGAGATGGCGTTTCTCGACAATGCCTCGCCTCTCAAGGGTGAGCAGCTCGAAAACTTTGACGCGCTGATCCTGCTTGCCCAGCGCTTCGATGCGGGAAGCATCCCGAAATCGGGCCGGCTCGCCGTCGTGGCCCGCTTCGGCGTCGGCTATGACACGGTGGACGTTCCGGCCTGCACGGCGGGCAACGTCGCCCTCGTCATCACGCCAGACGGCGTGCGGCGGCCCGTTGCCGTCTCGATCATCACCTTCATGCTGGCACTCACCGGCAAGCTGATGGTGAAAGACAGGCTCGCCCGCTCAGGCCCGCCGGGCTTCGCCGCGCGCGGCGAGCACATGGGCGTGGGCCTCGTCGGCAAGACGCTGGGCTCGCTCGGCGTCGGCAACATCGGCGCGGAGATGTTCAGACTGGCCAAGCCATTCGACATGCAGTTCATCGCGCATGATCCTTACGCCGACAAGCAGGTGGCCGCCGAACTCGGCATCGAACTCGTCTCCATCGAGCAGCTTTTCGCGCGCTCCGATGTCCTCACCATCAACTGCCCGCTCACCACGGACACGCACCACATCGTCAATGCCGGGCGGCTCGCGCTGATGAAGCCCACGGCCTATCTCATCAACACCGCGCGGGGCCCGATCGTCGACCAGAAGGCGCTGACCAAGGTCCTCGCGGAGCACCGCATCGCCGGCGCGGGCCTTGACGTCTTCGAGCAGGAGCCGACGGACCCCGGCGACCTCCTGCTCAAACTCGACAACGTCATCGCCGCCCCGCACGCCCTGTGCTGGACAGACCAGTGCTTCGCCGGCAACGGCGCTGCGGACGTGAGGGCCGTGCTCGACGTCATGAAAGGCCAGATGCCGCGCGGCATCGTCAACCGCGATGTCATGAACAACCCTGGTTTCAAGGCAAAGCTCGAAGCCTTCGGCAAGCGCTTCGGCTGACTATAGGAGATTGCCCGAAGCAGCGGGGAAGTGAGCGGGGCGGCACATCGCTCATTGCCGAGCTTGCCGCCCATGACGTTTTCCCGCCCGGTGATGAAGACGGAGATTGACATCGACATGACCCATGCGGTCATCATCGATCCCGTATCCAAGAAGCCGTTTGAAGACACAGGGAGGCAGACAATGGCCAAGAGCGCACTCACCCGCGCGATCAAGCTGACCGGAACGGACGTGGCGGAGGGCAAGCGGCGCATCCTCTCCGCCGGGCCGATCACCGCCTTGTTCGACAATGGCGCGCTCCGCTACATCCGCTACCGGGGTGTCGAAGTGCTGCGCGGCATCGCCTACCTCCTGCGCGACCAGAACTGGGGAACCTATGGCCCGGTGATCGACAAGCTGAAGATCGCCCAGGGCAAGGATGGCTTCACCATCAGCTACACCGCCACCGCGAAGGACAAGGCCCAGGGCCTGCGCTACGACGCGAAGATCGAGGCCAAAGCGAACGGCACGCTTGTCTTCTCCGCCACAGGAACTCCTCTCACCGACTTCCTGACCAACCGCACGGGCTTCGTGGTGCTTCACCCGCTCATCGGGGTCGTGGGCGAGTCCGTCGAGATCGTCCACACCGACGGCCGCAAGCGCAAGGGACGCTTCCCGAAATTCATCAGCCCCGGCCAGCCCGTGTTTGAGATCCGCTCGCTGAAGCACACCGTCATGCCCGGCGTCACCGCCACCGTGCTGATGGAGGGCAATAAATTCGAGATGGAGGACCACCGCAACTGGATGGACGCCTCCTACAAGACCTATGTCTGCTCGCTGCTCGACCCATGGCCCTACACGCTGAAGAAGGGCGAGCCCTTTACCCAGTCAATCACCCTTCGCATCGAGGGCAAGCCCCAGGCCGGCAAGGCCGCAAAGGCCAGTTCTGGCGTCACGGTGGCTGTCGGCGGCGCCAAGGGCAGCATACCGGCCATCGGCTGCGGCGTCCCCATGCCGGAAGCGGAACAGGCACTCGCCAAGGCCGATCTCGTCGCGATGATGGAACCCAACCACCTCGTCTGCCAGATCGACGGCCGCAAACAGGGCCAGCGCCAGGCGGCGGCGGCCTTCCGGGAGCTTTGCGCGCGAAGCGGGGCGCTGTCGTTCCTGGAAATCATCCTTCCCGCCAAAGCCCCGGCCATGGCGGAGATGGCGGCCATCGCGGCGGAGCTGCGCGCCGCGGACTACGCTCCCGACGCGATCATTGTCACCCAGGCTCATGATCTGATGTCCTTCCAGCCCAACACGCCGCGGCCCTGGGGGCCAAGCTACGAGGAAATGGCCGCCGCTGCGCGCGAGGCGTTTCCCGGCGTCACGCTGGGCGGCGGCATGCTGTCCTATTTCACCGAGCTCAATCGCAAGCCGGTGCCGAAGGGCCTCTTCGATTTCGTCACCCACAGCGTTTGTCCCATCGCGCACGCCCCGGACGATCTTTCAGTGATGGAAACGCTTGAAGCCATCCCGTCGATCATTGCCTCGACGCGCCACATGATCGGCCGAACGCCCTATCTGCTGGGCCCATCGTCCATCGCCTGCCGCCACAATCCCTATGGAGCGGCTGTGGCATCCAATCCGGGCAATGGCCGGGTCTGCCTCACCGACATGGACCCCCGCCAGCGCGGCCTGTATGCCGCGGCCTGGAACCTTGGCCTTGCCGCGGCCTGCGCCAGGGGCGGGCTCGACGCCGTGGCGCTCGGCGCCGTCACCGGGCCGCAGGGCGTCATCCATCGCAAGGCGGATTATCCGCAGCCATGGTTCGACGGCAGCAAGGCCGAAGTCTATCCCAGCTATCACGTGCTCGCGGGGCTCGGCGCGGCGAACGGCAACAAGCGGCTGGAGACCACCGCCAGCGCACCTTCCGCCATCGCAGCGCTTGCGCATCAATCGCGGGAGGGGCGCGAACTCTGGCTCGCGAACCTGACCCCGGAAACACAATCCGTGAAGGTGACGGGCCTCGGCGGCGCTGCGGATGTCCACCAACTGTCGGAACGGACATTCACCTCGCTCGTCACCAGGCCCGACTTCCTGTCGCTGCCGGGCGAGCGTGTGAAGAAGGTTTCTGGCATCGAACTCGGACCCTACGCACTCGTCCGCATCAAGACGGGCTGATCAATGATCCTGGGCTGCATCGCCGACGACTTCACCGGCGCTACCGACCTTGCCAATACACTGACCCGCCGCGGCATGCACACGGTGCAGACGATCGGCATGCCGAAGGGCGCCGCACCTGATGCCGATGCCGTGGTGGTGGCGCTGAAATCGCGCACCATCCCGGCAGCGGAGGCCGTGGCGCAGTCGCTCGCCGCCTGCCGCTGGCTGCGGGCCAACGGGGCAAAACAGATCTTCTTCAAATACTGCTCCACCTTCGATTCGACGGATGACGGCAACATCGGCCCGGTGGCAGATGCGCTGCTCGATGAGCTGGGCGCTGACTTCACCATCGCCTGCCCGGCTTTTCCCGAAAACGGCCGCACCATCTATCTGGGCCATCTCTTCGTTGGTGGAGACCTGCTCTCCGACAGTTCGATGAAGAACCACCCGCTCACCCCCATGCGCGATGCCAATCTTGTGCGCGTGCTGGGGCGTCAGACACCGCACCGGGTGGGGCTTGTTCCTTACAAGGCCGTGAAGCAGGGTGCCCCTGCCATTGCCGAGGCCTATTCGGCACTCAAGGCGCAAGGCATCCGCCACGCCATCGTCGATGCGGTCGAAGACAAAGACCTCGAGAATATCGGGGCGGCCTCCTCCGCCCTGCCCCTCATCACCGGCGGCTCCGGTGTGGCGATCGGCCTGCCGCAGAACTACCGCACCGCCCGCCTCATCCCGAAGCGCGAGGGCGCATCGGCCCTTCACGGCGTGGGCGGCCCGGGCATCGTTCTCTCCGGTTCCTGCTCGGCCGCAACGCTGGGCCAGGTGGAACGCTTCGCGGCAAAGCACGCCGCCCGCGCCATCGACCCGCTGGCGCTTGCGCGTGAACCGGAAAAGACAGTGGCCGCGCTGCTCGCCTGGGCTGGCGAGACGCTCACGTCCGGCCCCGCCCTCATCTATGCCTCGGCCCCGCCGGACAAGGTGGCGGCCGTCCAGGCGCAGTTCGGCCGCGAGAAGGCGGGCGAGATGATCGAGCATGCCATTGCCGCGCTGGCGAAAGGGCTGGCGGAAAAGGGCGTGCGCCGCTTCGTCATCGCGGGGGGCGAAACCTCGGGAGCAGTCGTCTCGGCGCTGAATGTCGAGGCGCTCGAAATCGGCCCGCAGATCGCGCCGGGCGTTCCCGCCTGCCTCTCCTACGGATCGGCGCGCTATGCGCTGGCGCTGAAATCCGGCAATTTCGGCGGTCCCGACTTCTTCGCGGAAGCCCTGGAGGCGCTGTCATGATCGAGTCCAAGGCACGCGACTTCATTTGCGAGATGGGCCGCTCCATGTTCGAGCGCCGCCTGACCTTCGGCTCTTCCGGCAACATCTCGATGAGGATTGCCGATGGCTGGCTGATGACGCCGACCGGATCTTCGCTCGGCCGGCTCGATCCCGCCCGCCTGTCGAAGCTCGACGATCATGGCCGCCTGGTGGATGGCGACGAGCCGACCAAGGAAAGCTTCCTGCATCTCGCCATGTACCGCGAGCGGGCGAAGGCCGGCGCCGTGGTGCATCTCCATTCGACGCATTCGGTGGCCGTCTCCTGCCTCGACTGCATCAACCATGAGGACGTGCTGCCGCCAATCACCGCCTACTACGTGATGCGGGTGGGCAAGCTACCGCTCATTCCCTATTACGCGCCGGGCGACAAGGCGCTGGGCGAGGCGGTGGGCCGTGCTGCTGCAAACCACAACGCCGTGCTGCTTGCCAACCACGGGCCCGTGGTGGCGGGCACGAGCCTTTCCGCGGCGGTCGATGCGATCGAGGAGCTGGAGGAGACGGCCAGGCTCTATCTCCTCCTCCACGGCAAGCCAACGCGCTATCTCAACGAAGAGCAGATCGCCGACCTCAAGCGCCGCTTTCCGCCGCCAGGCTAGCGCGCGTTCCGGCCAGGTGCGATCACCTCATAACTCTCACCGTCATGCCAGCGAAAGCTGGCATGACGGTGAGAATGGAGTGCAGATATTCCAGTGATCTCAACTGACAACCCGTCGCTTTAAGCCTCACCAGCAGCAATACCCGCCATCCGCCAGCACGATTGAGCCCGTCATCAGGCTCGCGGCATCGGAGGCGAGGAAGTGGACGACCGAGGCGATCTCGTCCGGCTGGCCGACGCGGTTCATCGGCGTCATCTCGAGCCAGGTCTTCAGCATTTCCGGATGTTCCTTCATGCCGAAGGCGGTGAGCGGTGTTTCGATATAGGTGGGTGCGACCGCGTTGACGCGCACGCCACGCGTGGCCCATTCAGCCGCGAGTGAGCGCGTCAGGTGGTGCACGGCGGCCTTGGATGCATTGTAGAAGGCCTGCGGCTGCGGCTTGTTCACGATATAGCCCGACATCGAGCCGATGTTCACGACAGAGCCACGCCCTGCCGCCAGCATCTGCCTGCCGAAGGCACGGCAGCACCAGAACACGCCATCGAGGTTGATGTCCATGTGGAGGCGCCAGTGGTCATCCGTCGTGTCCTCGGCCTTGACGTCGGACTTGGCGATCCCGGCATTGTTGACGAGGATCGACACCGGCCCATGGGCCTTCTCGATCTCCGCCGCCACCCGGTCGACCTCGGCCGAATTGGTGACATCCATCTGCTTGCCATAAGCCGTGAGGCCCTTGTCCTTCAGCGCCTTCACGGCGTTCTCGACCCGCTCCTGCAGCACGTCCGTGACGATGACAACGGCGCCCGCCTCGCCCAGGGCCTGCGCACAGGCCGCGCCAATGCCCTGCCCGGCGCCCGTCACCACCGCCACGCGGCCATCGAGCCGCAGCTTTTCGAGATACATGGAACACCCCCTTTGTGCATAACTGGAGCGACACTAGCCAAGCGCCTGCACCCCAGCAACGCCCACGTCGCCATGTCCCCCTGGCGGTGCTAAGCTAGCGCGCGTTCCGGCCAGGTGGACTCACCTGGTCGAAAAGAACGCGCGCAAGATTAATGGCTTGAGCATGATCTTATCGCAAAAGTGGTTTCCACTTTTGCGGATCATGCTCTAATGCAACGCATCAAATGGAATCCGCCCCATGGACATCCTCACGCATTTCGATTTTGACGAAGCCGGCAGCAGGCTGGAAGACCTCGAGACGCCAGTGCCGGTGATCGACATTGACGTGGTGCAGCGCAACCTGCTGCGCTGGCAACAGCGCTGCGACGCGCGCGGCCTTGCCAACCGTCCCCACATCAAAACCCACAAGCTGGTTCCGCTCGCCAAGGCACAGATCGCGATGGGTGCGAAGGGCATCACCGTCCAGAAGCTCGGCGAAGCGGAGGTGATGGCCGATGCGGGCATCACCGACATGCTTCTCACCTTCAACGTCGTGGGCCGGCACAAGCTGGAGCGGCTCGCGGCACTGGCGCAGCGCACCGCCATCAAGGTGGTGGCGGACAATGCCGCGGTGCTGGAGGGCCTGTCGCATGCCGCCAGCCTTGCCGGGCGTGACATCGAGGTCCTCGTCGAATGTGACACGGGGGCCGCGCGCAACGGCGTGCAGACGCCGCCCGAGGCGGTCCGCCTCGCCCAGGCGGTTGACCGCACACCGGGCCTCGCCTTCGGCGGGCTGATGACGCTGCCGAAAAACGGCGCGCGGGGCCAGATGGCGGACTTCCTCGCAGAAGCCAGCCACGGGCTTGCCGCTTCGGGCCTGGCGCCCGCCGCCATATCCGCAGGCGGCTCGCCGGACATGTGGAAGGACGATGGCCTCGACGGCGTCAACGAATACCGCGCCGGAACTTACATCTACTTCGACCGCATGCAGGTTGCCGCCGGATCCGCCGCCCCAGATGATTGCGCGCTGAGCGTACTCTCGACCGTGGTGAGCGTGCCCAACGGCGACCGCGCCATGCTGGACGCTGGCTCCAAGGCGCTGACCAGCGACCTGCTCGGCCTCGAAGGCTATGGTGAAGTGCGCTCGCTGTCCGGCGCGCGCGTCTACAACATGTCGGAAGAGCACGGCTATCTCGATATCTCGAGGGTCAACGACAAGCCGAAGGTGGGCGACATGCTGCGCATCACGCCCAACCATGTCTGCCCGGTCACCAACCTGTTCGACCGCGTGGTGTTCGTGCGGGGCAGTATGGTGCTGGGCTCCGTCAGGGTCGATGCGCGGGGCACCGTGCAGTGACGTGCTGCTGACGCGGCGCAGGCACGGGCCAATATCGTAGCTGCGCCGGGTGGTGGGCCAGCACGCGGCGCAGGAAGACGACAAAGCGCCTTCAGACCCTCGAAGGCAACGGACACACCGGCGGCTGAGAGCGGCCGGGCGATGATCCTCCGCTATTTCTTCTTCCGCGCGGCGCGCGTGATGACGTAGGATCCGCTGGCGTCGAGCTTCGCCGTCCAGCCCGGTTCAATGACGATGGTGGTCGTCACCTCCTCGATGATGGCGGGCCCCGCAACAGCCGCGCCCGCACCGAGCTTCGAGCCGTCATAGATCGGCGTGCGCGTTGCCTTGCCGGAGGCCTCGAACACTGCCTTGCGATGGCCCTTCAGCGCCTTCGCCGCCGTAGCGCCCTTGGCCAGCTTCGGCGCCTTGGGCTTGTCGATGCGGCCATAGAGGGTCGACTCGATGTTCACCACCTCCACCGCATTGTGGCGCTCGGAGTAAGTGTAGAGCTCCTCATGGCGGCGGTGGAAGGCGTCCTTCACCTTCTCGATGGTCTTCTCGTTGATCGGGAAGGTGCCGATGTCCACCGTGCATTCATGCACCTGGCCGACATAGCGCATGTCGAGGCTGCGCTTCACGTCGATCTGCCCGGCCTTGAAGCCATCGCTCTTCAGATGCGCCACGCCCTGCGTCTCGATCTCGCCGAACAGCGTGTCGATGCGCTTGTAGGCTGCCTTGTTGTCAAGGCGGACGGGCGCCGTGGCCATGTAGTTGTATTTGACGTCCGAGATGATCTGGCCGAAGGCGCAGAGGCCAGAGGCGAGCTTCGGCAGGATGATGGTGTCGATGCCCATCTCGCGGGCGAGAGCGGTGATATGCGCGGCGGTGGCGCCGCCCGCACCCACCAGCACGAAATCGCGCGGGTCATAACCACGCTCCACCGAGACGCGGCGGATGCCGTTCACCATGTTGTTGTTGACGATGGTGTACATGCCATAGGCCGCGCGCTCGACCGAGATGCCGAGCGGATCCGCAACCTTGGCCTTGATCGCCTTCCTGGCCTTCTCGAGATCGAGCGGCAGCTTGCCGCCCAAAAGGCCATCAGGGTTGAGATAGCCCAGCACCAGGTTGGCGTCCGACGTCGTCGGCTCCGTGCCGCCCTGGCCGTAACAGGCAGGCCCCGGCTCCGAGCCTGCCGATTGCGGGCCGACCTGGATGAGGCCCAGGGAGTCGATCCAGCCGATCGAGCCGCCGCCCGCACCCAGCGTTTCCACCTGGATCATCGGCACGCCGATGCGATAGCGCAGGAAGTCGATGTTCTTGTTGAGGTTGGTCTGCCCGTCCTTGGTGAGCGTGATGTCGAAAGACGTGCCGCCCATGTCCACCGTGATCACGTTCTTCTTCTTGAACGGTGCGGAGACATAGAGGCCCGCCTGCGGAGCAGACGCCGGGCCGGAATTGATTGCGTAGACGGAGCGGTCCGTCATCACCTGGCCGATGGCGAGACCACCGTTGGACTGGAAGTAGCGCACCGGCTGCTTGGCGCCGAGCGAGCGGAAATAGGCATCCACCGCCGTCACATAGCGCCGCATCACGGGGGCCAGATAGGCGTTCACCACCGCCGTCGATGTGCGGGTGTATTCGCGGATCTGCGGATAGAGTTCAGAGCCCACGGTGAGGATCACGTCCGGCAGCATCTTGCGCACGATGTCGGCCGCGCGCCGCTCATGCTCCGGGTTCAGCACCGACCAGACGAAGGAGATGGCAACGGTCTCCACCCCCTCTTTCCGGAACAGCTCGCAGGCAGCGCGCACATCGGCGTCTTCCATGGGCGTGCGCACCGAGCCATCGGAGATGACGCGTTCGCGCACACCCTTCCGCAGGTAGCGCGGCACCAGCATGGTGGCGGCCGGATATTCCGGATCGTAGCGGAAGCCGTCTTCCTTGTGGCCGTTGCGGATCTCGATTGAGTCCTCATGGCCCGCGGTGCAGATGAGGCCGGTCTTGCCGCCGCGATGGGTGATGAGCGCATTGAGGCCCACCGTGGTGCCGTTGATGCAGAGATCGCAGTCGGAGACGAGGTCGGAAGCGCTGATGCCGAAATCATCGGCGATCAGCTTCAGGCCATTCTCGATGGCCTTGGTCGGGTCAGACGGCGTGGACAGCGCCTTGAAGAGCTTGACCTCGCCATTCGCGCGATTGGCGACGACGAAATCCGTGAAGGTGCCGCCCGCGTCAATGCCGAGACGATAATTGGTGCGCATGGTCCTGTTCTCCCTCTCTCTCACGCCGCCGACCGCAGCCGCTTGGTGGCGGCCATGTCGACATCGAGGGTTTCGGGGTCCGCGATCACCACGCCATAGTCGTCGCGTGCGCCCTTGACGGAGACGAGGCCGTTCTTCACGTCCCACACCACCTTTTCAATGGGGCGCTCATAGGGGTTGCCATAGCCGCCGCCGCCGGGGTTCATGTTGGTGACGGTGTCTCCGGGCTGGATCGTCTCCATGATGTTGGTACGCTTCACCTCGCTCTTGCCGCCGCGGGTAAGCTTCACGCGGCCGACCTTGGAGTCGACGTCCTTGGACTTTGCACCCGCAGCACCCATGGCGGGGATGCGGCGGCCCTCGCCGAAGCCGATGCACAACATTTCCTTGTCGAGGGGTTCCACCTCCCAGGCCGTGCCTGATCCGCCGCGGAATTTGCCCGCACCACCGGAATCCGTCATCAGCGAGTATTTGTGGATGATGATGGGGTAGGAATATTCGAGCAGCTCCACGTCACCCGATGTCAGCGCGCCGAAGCAGCATTCGGGGCCGACCGCGTGCCAGCCGTCCTGCTGTGGTGTCGCGCCGCCGCCGGAGATGATGGTGGCGAGCACCATGGTCACGAATTCCTCATTCGTGCGCGAATCCCAGCCTGCGATGTTGAGGCCATTGGCATGGCCCCAGCTGGCCGAGACCTTGGACGGCATCGCCTTCTCGAAGGCAAGCCGCACCGCGTCCGTCAGGGTTTCCATCGGCGTCGTGGTGCAGTTCATGTGGGGCGCGGGTTCTGCCGCGTTGCAAATCGTGCCCTTCGGCCCGAAGTCCACCGAGACGCAGCGGTAGAGGCCCTCATTGTAGGGCGGCGGCAGCGCCGCGAACATCATCAGGCCCAGATAGACGCCCGAATGCGAGTTGCCCTCATAGGAGTTGATGAAATAGGGGATCTGCGGCGGCGACGAGATGGCAATGTGGCAGCCATCGCCCTTGATCGTCACCTTGGCCTTGATCTCGAAATCGCCAAACCCGTGGCCTGCGTCCTCGAGGATGGCAACACCCTCATAGGTGCCGTCCGGCACCGTCTTGATGAGGCCGCGCATGTGGCGCTCCGCCATGTCGAGAAGCTCGTTGATGCAGGCATCGACCGTCGCCTGGCCATATTTGTCCAGCATGGCGATCAGGTTGCGCTCGCCAACCTGGCAGGCGCCGATCAGCGCGTTGAAGTCGCCCTCCTGGTCACGCCTTGCGCGCATGTTGGTGAAGATCATGTTGAGCACGTCGTTGCGCGGCTTGCCCTTGTCCCAGATCTTCACCGGCGGAATGCGCAGGCACTCGGCGTAGATTTCCTTGGCGTTGGGGTTGTAGCCGGCAGGAACCGGGCCGCCGATGTCGGTCAGATGGCCCTTGCACACTGTCCAGTAGACGAGCTTGCCCTTGTAGAACACCGGCTTGTACATGCAGGTGTCGATGGCATGGCTGCCGCCGAAGGCCGGGTCATTGTGGAGGATGAGGTCGCCCTCATGGATGTCGCCCTCGAAGAATTTGGCGACCGCCTTCATGGCGGGGATCAGAGAGCCAAGGTGGATCGGAATGTCCTGCCCCTGCAGGATCATCTCCGGCTTCGCATTGAACAGAGCCGTTGAATAATCATGCGCCAGGTTGAAGACGGAGGATCGCGCCGTCTTCTCCAGCGACAGGGTCATCTCCCGCTGCGTCGTCTCGAGGACGCCGCGCACGACAGACAGGGTGATCGGATCGACCTTGGGCTTCTGCCCCGCCTTGCGTTTCATCGGATTACCGCTTCGCCTGCTTCCATGCCGCCGTGAGGATGGCGGTGCCCAGCGCCACCTTGAGGACCTCTGCCGGGATGAAGGGCAAGAGGCCCGCCGTGACTGCCTTCTCAGCACCGATCAGGTTCGCCAGCCAGCCGAGGCCGAGCACGTAGATGATGGCAACACCCACCAGCAGCATGAGCACTGCCGAGACGATGGTGCGGCCATGGCCCCTGTCGGCGAGGTAGCCAACGGCAGCGGCAGCAGCGAGGAAGCCCGCGAGATAGCCACCCGTGGGCCCTGCCATGTAGGCCAGCCCCGCACCCGTGGCGAAGACCGGAACGCCGACGGCGCCGAGCGCCAGCCATGACAGCACCGTTGCCGCGCCCAGCCTGGCGCCTGCCGAAGCGCCGATCATCAGCACGGCCAGCACCTGCAGCGTCATCGGCACCGGCCAGAAGGGCACCTGCACCTTGGAGGCCAGCGTCAGCAGCGCCACGCCGAGCCCGAGGATGACAGCCTTGTGGGCGAGTTGCGACTGGGGCCAGAGGGTGGAGAGAAGATTACCGTTCATGTGCATGTTCCTTAAAGAGATGACTTGATCTTGTCGTAGAGCTTCGCCTGATCCTTCCGCGCCTTGAGCGCCTGCGCCATGGTCACTTCCACGAAGCGCGCGGGCGTATGCGGCTGCAACTGCCCGATCAGGTCCATGTCGGCGGAGATCACGGTGCCAACCATGAAATAGCCTCCGCCCGACACCGCATCACGGTGCAGAACGATCGGCTCCGTGCCGCCCGGCACCTGGATCGAGCCGTAAGGATAGCAGGCATCCACGATGTTGGAAGGGTCTGAACCTGCGCCAAATGGCTGCTCACGCGGAACGAATTCGAGCGGATTGCCGCCGCGGAAGCGGTAGCCGATCCGGTCCGCCTCTGGCGCCACCTTCCACACGTCCTCGAAGAACCGCTTGCCGGCCGCCGCCGTGATGCGGTGCCAATAAAGGCCCGGCAGCATGCGCAGCTCCGCCGGAGCGCCAGGCGCGCGGCGCAGCTTTTCGGGGATGGTGCGGCCTTCCTTCACCGCCCTGCCCTTGCCCACCGGCAGCTTGTCACCCTCCGCAAGCTTGCGGCCCTTGAAGCCGCCAAGCGCGCCCAGCGTATAGGTCGAGCGTGAGCCGAGCACGACAGGAACGTCGATGCCGCCGGATATGGCGATATAGGCGCGCGCCCCCTTCTTGAGGAAGTCGAAGGACAGCGTCTGGCCCTTCTTCACCTTGAAGGACGTCCAGGTCTCGCGCGACTCGCCGTTGACGCGCGGCGGCAGATCCGCCCCCGTCACCGCGACGGTGGCATCTTCCGTGAATTGAAGTTCGGGGCCCATGAACACGGCCTCGAGGACGGCCGCCCCCTCCTTGTTGCCGACGAGCAGGTTCGCGGCCTTCAGCGCCAGCCGGTCCATGCCGCCCGACAGCGGAATGCCGATGTTGTAGTAACCGGGCCGGCCGAGGTCCTGCACCGTGGTCGAAAGGCCGGGCTTGATGACTTTAACGGCCATTGAGCGCCCCCATCAGCTTGGCATTGTAGCCATCCATGTCCTTCTTGAATTCGCCGAGATCGAAGGTCACGTCCTTCATTTTCAGGTTGAACTTGCCCTTCTCCACCGCGGCGACCGTCGCGTCATATTCAGCGCGGTCGATGGGTTTCCATTTCACGATGTCGCCGGGGCGGAACAGGCACATGAATTCCTTCAGGTGCTTGATCTTCTGGCTGGGGTCGTAAATGGGAACGGGCGTGATGCCGAACATCTGGTAACCGCCGGCACCGCGCACCGAATAGATGGCGCCGAAGCAGCCGCCGTGGCCCACCGTAAGCTTCGGCGTGTCCGTGCGGGGCCTCAAGTATTTGGGCGACTGGATCTGCCGCTTCCTGTCCACCATCTGGTAGAGGAAGGGCAGCCCCGCCACGAAGCCCACCATGGAAACGAACCAGGGTGCGCCCGAATGCGCCTTGATGAAGCCTTCGACACCGTCGAGGTTATTGATGCGCGCGGTATACTCGATGTCCGTCGACTTCGGGTCCTGGTGGCGGTCGCGGAAGCGCATCAGCGTTTCATGCGTCCACGGATCATTGTAATACACTGGGATCTCAATGATGCGCGACTTGATGACGGGCTTGGCCTTGGCCGCCGCCTTCTCGATCGCCTTCAACTCCTTCAGCATATCCGAAGGCTTGATCACATCGGGATCGAACTTGACCTGCATCGAGGCGTTGGCCGGGCAGATCTCGGTCACACCCTTGATCTTCGCCTTCTTGATCGCCGTCGCCATGGACAGCGATTTGAAGAAGGCCTCGAGCGACATCTCTTCGTCGCACTCGACGAAGATGTGCTCGTCGCCTCCATAGGAATACCGCGTCTTCATCTCAGCGCCATCCTCCCTTAACGGTTCAGCCTGTGGGCGTTGGCCTCGAGCCAGGGCTCGAGCCAGCGCGTGTGAAAATCTGCTCGCGCGACATTGTCATCTTCCGCCAGCACTTGGTGCAGCGGCTTGGTGGTGGAAAGCCCCTCGACCTCAAGCTCGGAAAGGGCGCGCGCCATGCGGGCAATCGCGCCCTCTCGCGTCTCGTCCCAGACGATGAGCTTGCCCAGGAGCGAGTCATAGAAGGGCGGTACCTGATAGCCCTGATACAGCATGGTGTCGAAGCGCGTGCCGGGCCCGCCGGGAACGCGCAGTGCCGTCACCGTGCCGGGCGACGGCATAAAGTTCTTCGCCGGGTCCTCGGCATTGATGCGTACCTCGATGGACGCACCACGCATGGTGATCTGACCTTGAGTGTAGCGCAGCGGCTCGCCACCGCAGATGCGGATCATCTCCTTCACCAGGTCGAGCCCCGTAATCATCTCGGTAACCGGATGCTCCACCTGGATGCGGGTGTTCATCTCGATGAAATAGAAGTGCTGTGTCTGGTCGTCGTAGAGATATTCCAGCGTACCCGCGCCGCGATAGTTCACGGCCTCGGCGAGAGCGACCGCGGAAGCGCAGAGTTTCTCGCGCACGGACTGCGGCAGCACGGCGGAGGGTGCTTCCTCCCACACCTTCTGGCGGCGGCGCTGCAGCGAGCATTCGCGCTCGAAGCAGTGAACCGCACGCTTGCCGTCGCCTAAGATCTGCACCTCGATGTGCCGCGCCCGCTCGATCACCTTCTCGATATAGAGCCCACCATCACCGAAGGCGGCCTTGGCTTCGGCAGAAGCCTGCGGCATCAGCGTCTCGAACTCGGTCATGTCATGCGCGATGCGGATGCCACGCCCGCCGCCGCCTGCCGCCGCCTTGATCATCACGGGAAAGCCGATCGCCATGGCGATGTGCTTCGCCTGCTCCGGATCATCGACGCGGCCCTCGGAGCCCGGCACCACGGGAACGCCCGCGGCTTCTGCCGCCACACGGGCGGCGACCTTGTCGCCCATCACGCGGATCGAGTCACCCTTGGGTCCGATGAAGATCAGCCCAGCCGCCTCCACCGCATCGGCAAAGCCCGCATTCTCGGCGAGGAAGCCATAGCCGGGGTGCACGGCGTCAGCGCCGGTGTCCTTCGCAGCCTTCAGGATATTCTCGATGTTGAGATAGGATTTCGCGGCATGGGGCGGGCCGATGTTCACGGCCTCGTCCGCCATCTTCACCGCCAGCATCTCGGCGTCCGCCGCCGAATGCACCTGCACGGTCTTGATGCCCAGCTCCTTCGCCGCGCGGATGATACGCACCGCGATCTCGCCCCGGTTGGCGATGAGGAGCTTCTTGATTTTCATGACGGCACTGCTCCAAAGGCCCCGGCACCTCCCATAACTCCGTCATCCCGGCGCCCCCACAGTCCGTCACTCCGGCGAAGGCCGGGGTCCAGCTTCGGACGCCCATAGCTGGATCCCGGCCTTCGCCGGGATGACGGCATATGGGGTGGGATGGACGTCACTTACGAAATCTCCGCCAGCGGTTGGCCGGCCATCAC
>NZ_JBIICB010000325.1:0-4488 GCF_044239095.1 Aestuariivirga sp.
CCTGATCTACTTCCCACGATCGATATGTCTTGCTCATAACCCGAGTGAATCAAATTCTATCCCCACCGTCGAGGCCATTTTCCAGACAGGCTCCTAGAGCATGATCCGCACAAGTGGAAACCACTTTTGCGAAAAGATCATGCTCAAGCCATTGATCTTGCGCGAGTTCTTTTCGACCAGGTGATTCCACCTGGTCGGAACGCGCGCTAGTTGCGATGTCGTTACGGTGACGGTGGAATCACCCCATGGATAATCGAACTCCTCTCGCGCCGTTACGATGCAATTCTTGCCGCAGGCCTAGCCTATCACAACGCCCAGCCACCACTCACCCGCCCCACAGCGAAGGAATGCCCCCAAGAGCGAGTGCGAAAGCCGCGACGGACCGGACATAATCTCATTGCGAGGCTCATGGAAAGGAAGGGGGACGTACTGAGCTTCCTGGTCGATCCGACCGTGCCCTTCACAAACAATCAGGCCGAGCGCGACATCCGCATGATGAAGCCCAGGCAGAAAATCTCAGGCAGCTTCCACTCGCATCAGGGTGCAGAGATCTTCGCGACCATCCGGTCGTTTATCTCGACCGCCAAAAAGCAGGGCTGGAAGACCATCGAAGCCCTGACCTCCAATCCTACGGCACTTATCGGCAGACTTCGACTCGCGCGGACAGCGCGCCACATGGGCAGTTACGAAGCAAGACACTCTTCTTGGATGTTTGCCAATCAGAACCGTGGAGATAGGTGTCGTGCCGGGGGCGGGTCACGGCAATTCCGGATCTTCCTTCATGAGCTCCTGGCCGACCCTCAGCGCGGACGACAAGCAGACGATGGTCAAAGCGGCCGCCGTCACATAGAGGATCGCGTCATAGACGTTCACGTTGCGCTCCAGCACCTCGAAGACTGCTTGCGGGTGCCAGTACAGCACGCCGACAAGCAGAAGCAAGAAGATGCGGAACTCCGTCGGCCCGATCTTGCCAAAGGAAATCCGCAGAATGCCCCTCACCCTCGCTTCGAGCACGCTCAGTACCGTGAGCAGGAGATAGCCGATCAGAACCAGCAGGCAGGCGCTCATGGACAGGAAGGGCGAAAGGCCGGCACCAATCCCGATCAGGCTCATGGAAAAGCTGTCCGTCATGTGGTCGAGAAAATAGCCAAAGCGTGGCCGTTCCGAACACCGATAGCGTGCAAGCGAGCCGTCAAGGCTGTCGCCTACCCAGTTCAGCACAAGCCCGGCGGCAGCCAGCCACAGGAAGGCGGGAAGCAGGTTCGAGAGGGCAAACCCCGCAAATACGAGCATACCGCCCGCGACACCCAAGGCGGTGAGATGGTCGGGGTGGATGAACGCCGGCATGTGCCTGCACGTCCATTCCAACAAAACTCTTTCAGACCTACTCAGAAACGTATCATTAATCTTGCATAGACACAACTTAAAGTTACAATAATCAATTTCTGATTGAGTGCGCACATGCATGAGTGATATTTATTAGAAACCTGAATAGACAATGTCAATTAGACACTGCAAGCCTGCGCGATACCGGCACGCTTACCCTCGCCTCATGGCCTGGCAATACGCGGCCCCCTCATAAGGAGGCGTGCTGAACCCGGAGTAGATCTGAACCATGAACAGGAAGCTCATAATGGCGGCAACGAATGCGTTGTCCATCAAGGTGAATATGTTTTCATGTAGGTGGGCCCACGCGAATGCAGGCTGAGGAGACTTGAACGGGTTGGATGAGAGAGCTTTTCGTGTACCGGATGGAAGATGCAAAGTACGGCAGTCAGGCGACAGGAAAACCAAGCTATTTCAACGGCCTATCGCCGCCGTACTTTTTCCGGGCAGTCAGGAGGTTTGGAGAATATGGGGCCGAGAGAGACAAAATTCGGCCTCATGTCCAATCCGACAGTCAGGAGCTTTTCGCAAGAAAGCCCGCAATTACTGGGGATTTTCGACGCTGGAATTTCGAGGAGAGAGATTTGCCTGAGGGCTAAATGGCGGAGAGGGAGGGATTCGAACCCCCGGTACGGTCACCCGTACTCCGCATTTCGAGTGCGGCGCGATCGACCACTCTGCCACCTCTCCGCTTTATCAGGACGGCCTGATGTAGATCGCGGTCGCTGGATAGCGGAGTGAGGGGTCGCTGCCAACCTCTTTTTGCGTGCCGTTGACTTGAGCGTGCCCCCTCGCTAGAACCTACCCGTTCATGAAAAGGCAGGACATGGCCCCGGAAACCGCCAGTTTTGGACGCTTGCGCACCACGGAAGTGGTTGGTGCAGGCTGGCCTGTCTCCCTGAAACTCACGAAAACCACCAAAACGGCGTGAGCCTTCTCCCCCGGCCTTCCCCCGCGGGGGCGGAAGGCTGAAACCCCCTTGCCCGAAAGCGGAGCCCGAAGCGGCTCACGGGGGGCGGGCTGGACGGCTCTTAGGAGAATGAAGATGGGTTACAAGGTTGCTGTCGTCGGCGCCACGGGCAATGTGGGCCGCGAAATGCTGTCGATCCTCGAGGAACGCCAGTTTCCGGTGGATGAGTGCCATGCCATTGCCTCGCGCAAATCCATGGGTGTCGAAGTCTCCTTCGGCGACAGGACGCTGAAGTGCCAGGATCTCGAGCAGTTCGATTTCTCGAAGGTCGATTTCTGTCTCATGTCCGCGGGTTCCTCCGTCTCCAAGGAATGGTCGCCGAGGATCGGCGCCACGGGCTGCATCGTGATCGATAACTCCTCCTGCTTTCGCTACGAGCAGGATGTTCCCCTCGTGGTGCCGGAGGTGAACGCCCATGTGCTGGCCGAGTACATGGCAAGGCCTAACCGCCGCAACATCATCGCCAATCCCAACTGCTCCACCGCGCAGCTCGTGGTCGTGCTGAAGCCCCTTCATGACGTGGCGAAGATCAAGCGCGTTGTGGTCTCGACCTACCAGTCGGTGTCAGGTGCGGGCAAGGAAGGCCTTGACGAGCTGTGGAACCAGACCAAGGGCATCTTCGTTACGGATTCTCCGACACCTAAGAAGTTCACCAAGCAGATCGCGTTCAACGTCATTCCTCACATCGACGTGTTCATGGATTCAGGGGACACGAAGGAAGAGTGGAAGATGACGGTCGAGACCAAGAAGATTCTCGACCCCAAGATCAAGCTCACCGCCACCTGCGTGCGTGTTCCGGTGTTCGTTGGCCATTCGGAGGCGGTGAACATCGAGTTCGAGACGCCGATCTCGGCAGAGGAAGCGCGCGAGATCCTGCGGGAGGCGCCAGGATGCATGGTCGTCGACAAGCGCGAGAACGGTGGCTACGTGACCCCCGTCGAATGCGTGGGTGACTTCGCCACCTTCATTTCCCGCATTCGTGAAGATGCGACGATCGAGAACGGCCTGAACTTGTGGGTTGTTTCCGACAATCTGCGCAAGGGCGCGGCGCTCAATGCCGTGCAGATCGCCGAAAGCCTCATCAATCGCGGGCTCATCAAGCAGGCTGCCTGATCTCGGTCACGCATGGTTGAAGGCGGGAGGGGTGGGATCACGCCCCTCCCCTAGAGCATGATCCGCAAAAGTGGAAACCACTTTTGCGAAAAGATCATGCTCAAGCCATTGAACTTGCGCGAGTTCTTTTCGACCAGGTGATTCCACCTGGTCGGAACGCGCGCTAGCCACATGTGCCCATGCGCGTGTTCAGCTCGAAACGCTGCCCCAGCAGGCGCAGCCGAGGATGGGGCCAACCTTGCCCTGCTGCAGCACCGCGACACAGGCGGTGGCGCCCGGTGGCATCAACCCTTCCTTGGGAAGCGTGATCCGCGCCGCCTCGCCCTTCCACATGCCGGCAGGAACCAGCTTGCGCACCACATTCGTGTAAGTGGCTTCGCGGCCGGCCATCTCGCCCTTCGCGATCTTGACCGAGGCGCTTTCCATCACGGGCATGACCCAGAGGGTTGCCTCCTGATCAACAGAGCCTTCAGCGATCTCGACCACCATTTCCTTGGCGGAATCGCTGATGTTGAGTGCAGCGGGCCAGTTTGCCCTGCGTGACTGGGAGAGAACGGCAAAGACCTCCGAGCGCTGGTTTCCCACCATCTGCTTCTCGCCGTTGACGATCATTTGCGGGGTGAACACGTCCAGGCCGCCCCGCTCCTTGGCATAATCATATTGCCGCTGTGAGAAATCCGGGCTGGCAAGCGTATCCTTCCAGCCGAGATAGTCCCAGTAATCCACATGGAAGGTCAGCGCCAGAACCCCCGGCATGTTGCGCAGTTCCGTCAGCAGCCGGTCCGCCGCGGGACAAGACTTGCACCCCTGGCTGCTGAACAACTCAACCACCACATCCACGGGCCCGCGCGCCCAGGCAGCAGGACCAGCCAAACAGGCCACGCCCGCCCCCGCGCCAAGGGCGAGGACGTCACGGCGGGATATGGGCCTCGTCTCAAACATGCAGCCTATATGAACCAAACGGCCCGCGAGCACCACTCACGAGCCGTTCTGGCCTCTTCACGAATGCGTTTGCCGGT
>NZ_JBIICB010000061.1:0-17870 GCF_044239095.1 Aestuariivirga sp.
CTGACAGTCGGCGGCGGAAACGGTGAAACTGATACCATTGCGCATCCTTTCAGATTCGCACGTCAACAAGCCGTTGGGAACCTTCAATCGGACTCTTTTGTCCCGGCCAATCCACTAGATGCCTGGACCAACGGCCCCACGCCTCGCCTGTCATTGGAGCAGAAGAGCGAACTGGCGGCCCTCGTTGACGCCGGCCCCGACAGACAAGCTGACGGTGTGGTGCGCTGGCGGCGTATCGACCTCAAGCTGGTGATCAAGAAGCGGTACGGTGTGGACTTTCATGAGCGGTATGTCGGGACACTCTTGAAGAACCTTGGATTCTCACACGTCAGCGCCCGTCCGCGCCACCCCGGGCAGGATGTTGAAACCATCGCAGCGTTCAAAAAACTTCCCCCAAACGCTGAGTGCCCATCTCGCTGAGTTGCCAGAGAAAACGCCGGTGGAGATATGGTTCCAGGACGAGGCCCGCATCGGTCAGAAGAATGGCATCGTCCGCCAATGGAGCAGGCGCGGATCGAGGCCCCGCCAACCGGCCGATCAGCGCTATGAGAATGCCTATCTATTTGGCGCCATATGTCCGGCACGTGGAACTGGCGCAGCAATTGCCGTGCCATATGCCGACACTGAGGCCATGCAGATGCATCTCAATGAGATCTCCCGCCATGTCGCCAGGGGTGCCCACGCCGTTCTGCTTCTCGACCGGGCCGGATGGCACACAACGAGCAAACTCGACGTGCCCGATAACATCACGCCAATCTTCTTGCCCTCGCGTGCGCCCGAACTCAACCCCGTCGAAAACATTTGGCAGTACCTTCGTGCCAATTGGCTCTCCAACCGTGTCTTCGAAACTTACCTCGAGATCATCGAGGCAGCATGCGACGCCTGGCAGAAGCTCATCGCCAAACCAGAGACCATTACCTCAATCGGAATGCGCCAATGGGCTCATGTCGGTCAGACCCAATGACCGTTGGTATTGCCGGGTGCTCCACGGCCCCGTTTGCCGCCCCTGCGCTGGCCACCGAGGTAGGCGTCATCGATCTCCACACGGCCGGTGAGAGACTTGTCACCGTCGCGTTCGAGCATAACCTGCTTCAGCTTGTGCTTGATCTTCCAGGCGGTGGTCTGCGTCACGCCCAGGCGTCGGCCGAGTTCGATGCTGGAGATGCCCTGTTTGCTTTGGGTGAGATGATAGATCGCACGAAACCAAAGGCGCAGCGGCAGTTTGGTGGAGGCAAAGATCGTCCCTGCTATCAACGAAGTCTGTCTGCGGCAGCCAGTGCACTGAAACAACTCGCGGCATTTCAACATGCTATGCCGCGCCTCACCGCAGGCGGGGCACTCAAAGCCATTCGGCCACCGCGAAGCCACGACAACAGCCCGACATTGTTCCTCGGTACCGTACTGGAGTTCAAATGCAGGCTCGCTGAGCCCCTTCTGGAACTGTACCGTGTTACGCGCAATCAAAAGATATCCCTGAAATCAAAGATGTTCGCTATTTGCAACCGCGTTCAAGCGGCTGAGCAAGGTGCCCAATCAGGACCGGATTTGACACACTGCCCCCGGCATCGCTACCAGAAAAGACCAACCTCAGTCGAAAGCATGACCCCAGACGATGAAGACATGTTTTATAAGTGGTATCACTGGGCAGGATGGTGCGTATCTGGCGAGGCTTCTTCTGGACAAGGGCTATACCGTCCACGGGGGCTTCAGGCGCATCTCGCAGGCGGAAACCGTGAGGCTCGACAAACTGGGCATCCTCTCCGATGTGCAGTTGCATGAATTTGACCTTGCCGATGCGAACAACATCTTCAGGACCATCGGTAAAGTCCAGGCTCACGAGTTCTACAACCTCGCCGCCCAGAGCTTCGTCGGTGCCTCTTGGGAGGTGCCGGTCTACACGTCTGATGTGAATGCGATGGGTGTGTTGCGCATTCTCGACAGCCTGCGGACACTCGCACCGGAAACACGATTCTACCAGGCTTCGACGTCTGAGATGTTCGGACAGGTCGCGGAAGTGCCGCAACGGGAGTCGACGCCTTTTCTGCCGCGTTCTCCCTACGGTGTCTCGAAGGTGTTCGGCCACTTCATAACGAGGAACTACCGTGAGAGCTTTGGGATGCATGCGTCATCGGGAATTCTCTTTAACCATGAGAGCCCGCTGCGCGGGACGGAATTCGTGACACGCAAGATAACCCTTGCGCTCGCAAGACTGGCGCGCGGAGGCAGCGAGCCCTGCGTTCTCGGCAATCTCGACGCCAAGCGTGACTGGGGCTTCGCCGGGGACTACGTCGAAGGCATGTGGCGCATGCTGCAGCAGGACACGCCGGGCGACTATGTGCTGGCGACCGGTGTGAGCCTAACAGTACGTGACTTTGCGAATTTCGTGGCGGAAGCCCTAGGCATGAAACTCGACTGGAACGGCGTCGGCATTGTCGAATATGCAATCGATCGCAAGAGCGGAAAGCGCGTGATCGAGGTGAGCGAGCGGTTCTTCCGTCCGGCCGAAGTGGACCTGCTTCTCGGCGATCCCTCCAAGGCCGCCAAAGTCCTTGGCTGGAAGCCCAGGGTCAGCGTGCAGCAATTGGCGGAGATGATGGCGCGCGCCGATTACGAGGACCTCGGCTGATGCGGACAGAAAAGCCAGGAGCTCCAAAGAGGAAAGCTTTGCGCGCAGTTGGGGAACCGGCTGGCACCGGCGGTGGCTTTCGCGGTTTCATCGAAGTGACCCTAGGTCAGGACATCGCGGGCTGGGCTGCGCGGACGTCTGGGCCGTCCGGAGGTCTTGCCGTCGGCCTGTTCGGCGGCGGCGAGGTGCTGGCCATGACGATTGCCGGCACATTCCACCCTGGCGCCTGCGAGGCCGGAGCAGGTGATGGCATGTGCGGCTTCGTGTTTCCCACCACGCTGGCGCTCCAGGATGCCGCCGCGAAGAATGGCGGCTTGGTCAGCGTTCGCATCATGAATGATGGGGGCCACTGCCTTGGCCAGGTGCGGCTGCTTGGCGCAACCGGAATCTGGGTGGACGCGGGCGGCCTATGGATACAGGACTGCCGCAAGCTCCTGCAGGGAGAGATCGAGACGCTCTGGCGTCTCTCGAAACGGCTCGATGAGACACCTAGCGCCGGAGTTTCACCGCCGCTTGCGGTGCATGGACCACTGTTCTCGACACGGCAGATCATTCCGGGGGATGAGGTGCCCGAGGGTAGGAGGCTGCCTGCCTATCTCGACCTCACCCGGCACCGTCTGCGCGCTTCCTCGAAGTTCGACGTTGCCGGTCACCCGGATAACGCTGATCATTTCCTCGACTTCTACTTCAAGGCCTATGCCGCCAACCGTCCGGAATTGCGCGTTCCCCTCTCCAAGGCGATCATCGATCGCCTCAACGAACCTATCGTCATGGCTGGCCGGCCATTTTCGCTGTCGCGCTATGTCTGGTGGGCTCTGCAGGACAACCCGGAAATGCTGTCACAGATGCGGTTGGACGACGCCGAGAGCATCGCGGCCCTCTGCTATTGGTGGGCATGGCAGGAAGCGAAAGCGAGGCAGGTCGAGGATTGTCTCGTCCCCCCAAACATGGTCCATGTGCTCCGGAGCGTCTCGCCCGGCCGCCGTCTGGAGGCATGCCCGCTCACCTGTTTCATGGAGCTGCTACATCAACACAATCAGAACTATGAGTTTCTTGATCAGACGGGCGCGCCCGGTCGCGTGCTCTATGCACTCAGCCTGATGGTATCTGCCGTGAGGCGCCCCGACATCCTGCGCTATCTACCCACTCAGACGGTCGCTTTGCTCGTGGAGGCGCCTGCCGGCGGCGGCAACGCCCTCGGCCAGTTTCTCCGGCTCGTGGGGCCGGCCAGCATTCCGGAGATGACGCGGGAGCGCTATCGGGGCATCCTGCGGCTGCAGGGCTACGACCTCGACAGCAATCGTTTCACATCAATCACCGCGCAGGGCGACAGGCTCCATGCTGCAATGCTCCCCGCCGTGACTGGTTCCGGCAAGGTGGATATGCAGCTTGTCGGCCCATTCAAGAAGGCGTCAGGACTGGGGCAGGCCACCCGCCTCTCCGCTGATATCCTCAAGGCAACCGGTCTAACGTTGAACTGCGTCGACTTCGGGATGGACAATCCGGCGCCCGAAGGTTTCTCGAGCCATGTGAACCTTGGATCATACACCCCCGCGCGCATCAATCTCTTTCACCTGAACGCTGAATCCATTCCCCTCGTCTACACCTATGCGCCTGATGTGATGTCTCAGTCCTACAACATCGGGTACTTCTTCTGGGAGCTCGAGACCCCTGCGCGTGCTCACTATCTCGGATTGGAGCTTCTAGACGAGATCTGGGTTTCGACGGCATTCGGCGTCAGCATCTATCAGCCTCACACGCGAAAGCCGGTTGTCAACGTCGGCATGAGCTATGAAACGCCACCGGAGATCGATCGCGGCGCGGCGCGGGATGCGCTCAACAGGCGTCATGGGTTCACCGGCGATGAATTCATCGTGCTGACGGCCTTTGACAGTTTTTCCTTCACCCAGAGAAAAAATCCCGTTGCCGCCATCAAGGCATTCCAGCAGGCCTTCCCGGATGTGCCGGAAGCCCGCCTCCTCTTGAAGACACAGAACAGGAACGTCGTTCAAGATCCCGTCCATCACCGCAACTGGCAACAGGTGGACGCCTTCGCCAGCCAGGACCACCGTATCAGCATCATCGACGAGACGCTGTTATATGATGATCTATTGAAACTCAAGGCGGCCTCTGACTGCTACATGTCGCTTCACCGTTCGGAAGGCTGGGGTTTTGGCATGATCGAAGCCATGAACCTGCGCGTGCCCGTGGTCTGCACAGGCTATTCCGGAAACCTCGAGTTCTGCTCGGAGGAAACGAGCTGGCTGGTTGGCTACAAGGAGGAACTGCTTGGCGAAGGCGACTACATCTTCGTGCGCAAGGGCCAGAAATGGGCCGAGCCGGACGTCGAGAATGCCGCTCGCCATCTCCGCTCCGTATATGCAGATGTGGCTGCCCGTGAGCGGAAGGTTGCCGCTGCATACAATAGCATTCGCCGGAACTTCTCAACCGCGGCGATCGCCAAGCGCTATGGAAAGCGGCTTCAGGAAATCCTCGCCAGCCTGGGGCCGGACCAAAATCAATGAATGCCGAACAAATCTCGCCATTTCACGAGGCGCTATAGTGGAAATTACACTACAGAGAGCACTCCAGAGTGAGCGCTTCGAAAATTCAGGCCGCCCCAAGAGTCGCGCGGGAGATAAAGAGCATGCATAGACCGATTCTACTGGACTTGCTTGAGGGTCTCGCTGATGTCCGAGAAGGCGTTGGCGACCTCTTGATAGCAAAGGAGAGACTCGAAGCTGATCCGGCGGCAGGTTATCGACGCTTTTACTACGAATCTATCCTAGGAAGAAGTCCAGAGACGGGCGAACTGGCTGGCGAGCAAATCAAAGATCGAATGCAATGCGCCTTGGATTTTATCAGATCGAAGGAATTCGCAAACAATCACATCGAAACATTCCGCAGGCTATATCCGCAAGTGCCAGCGAAGTTCTTTCTGCATGCTCCAAAGTCAGGAGGTACAACGGTCATAACTGCTCAGCGCCGTTCCGGCAAGTATGCCTTGATGATGGCACCTCAGTTTCTGCTGTTTGATTATAGTCCTGATCGATTGAAGTATTATGCCGAGGTGGTGTCTCAGCTTCGATCGGGTGTGAAGTACATTGCCTTGTTTGGCCATCCCACCGGTGCACTTCTGACCGAGAAGCGATTGAAGCGGGAGACCGACGAGGTTTTCTCAATCATAAGAGTCTGTCCGAAGAGTTCATGCTGGATTGCATAGCTTCCTGAGCATGAGCCTGATTGAGGCGAGGTGCAGGAAGGAAAGGGCTTTTCGGTTGAAGCATTCCCAGTCTTTGGCCAGCCTTCGGCAGCGATTGAGCCAGGCGATGGTGCGCTCGACGATCCAGCGTTTCGGCAGCACGACGAAGCCCTTTGCCTGATCTGATCGTTTGACGATCTCGATGTTGAGTTTGGTGATGGCCTTCTTGGCTCCGCGCTGGAACACGTCGCCGCTGTAGCCGCCATCGGCATAGAGTTTGAGCAGAAACGGATAGAGGCCGAACAGCGTCGCCATCACCAGGATACCTCCATCACGGTCCTGAATGCCGGCATGGTGCACCATGGCATGCATCAGGAGGCCCTGAGTATCGACGAGAATGTGCCGCTTCTTGCCTTTGATCTTTTTGCCCGCATCGTAACCGGGCAGGTCAGAGACCCCCCTTTTTCGGCACTTTTCACGCTTTGACTGTCGATGATCGCAGCGGTGGGAGAAGCTTCCCGCTCCACCCGCTCCCGGCACAGGACATAAAGCGCATGATGGAGGAGCGTGATCGTTCCGTCCCAGGTCCACAGGTCGAAATACCCATGCACCGTCGAGCGCGGCGGCAGATCCTTGGGGATCGCCCGCCACTGGCAGCCGGTCGACAGAACATACATCAGGCCGTTCACCACCTCGCGCATCACCACCGTGCGCTTGTCCCCGCCGCGCTTGCCTGGCGGAATCAGCGGCGCGATGACCGCCCATTCCGCGTCCGTTAAATCACTGGGATAACGCAGCCCGTTGCGATCATACCGGGCACGGTTCTCTTGCGTCCACATCGGTGGCCTCCGGAAGAATCACTCCAAAGACATGGAATCACAAATGATTCATCCGATTCAAGAACTCTCGGGACAGACACTAAGAGATCCACTCTCGGGAATGATATCGTACATAAACTACATACTCACAGCAGTAGGTACGGGCGTAGATACGGCAACGGCTCGCATCTGGAGGAATAGACTGCAAGATCTGCAGATAAACTTTGGTGAGCCAATTCCGGAAGAGGCATTTGCTGCTGTAGTAGACAGGATTCTACCTGATAACACGATCTGCAGAGCGTTGAGTGGGAAACCGTCTTTTGACAAGTCACTGGACAGCATACGTGTACTGAATACCCGCATTATCGGACTGGAGAATCTGGAGGCGTATCTACATGAGGCGGGATTGCCTTTGGTGAGCCCTCAGAATGTATCAAGAAAGTTTCTGACGGAGGAAAATCTCTCAAGAGAATTGCGGACAGTAATTGAAGGCCGCATTGAAGAGGACTTGAAACTGTTCCGCTGGTTTGGAGGATCGAAAGACGCGCCTAACCGAGCAACATATCCCGACCGACCTGCACCATCGACCATCACAGCGGTTCCTGGCGGGGTTCCGTCAGTCGAAAGAAGGAGGCGCGTTCTTTACTACTCGGTCCATGGTGCGCTCGAGTATGATGATTTGCGCCTTCTTCATGAGGCCGGGTTTGACGTGTTTTCTTTGGGTTCATTTGGCGATCCGGTGGTCAAAAGTAACCAACTGCGCAAGTCAGAGCCTTACTTCACGAAACCTGAAGATTACGCTGCGATGAATGAAGGCGGGGTCGTCATCACAGATGGGCGCAAACGGATTACGCAGTCCTTCGCGGATCGGTTTGACGCCGTCATCGTCAACCACGATCCGCATTTCATTATCGACAACGTTGGCGTGCTCGAAAATACACTCACAATCCGCCGCACCTTGGGCCAGACAACCAGGGGCCAAGAGAACGGACTTAAGCCCTATCGGACTACCTTCAAGACGGTGCGGTATTCACCTCGTGAGCAGCGCGAAGGCATGATCCCTTGCGATGCTGCAATCTACTTCGGCAAGTTCCCTGACCAGTATTCAGATTACAGGGGTGGAGACTGTGTTCTCACATTCATGTCGAGGGCGCGCCGGGACCTGGCAAGGCCAAAGCTTTCAGATTATCAAGCCATCATCCGCGGCTTTAATGCGAAGCTCTACGGCTTGGCAAATGAAGGCATCGAGAACTGGCTCGGAATATGTCCTGAGGCTGCTCAGCCGGACGTCTACGCGGACTGCCGGATGTATCTCTATACTCACAGTCTGATTGCCTGTTACACGCTCAACTTCATGGAAGCGATGCTGACCGGCTGCCCCATCATCGCGCCGTCGGCGCGTTTCGTCAGCGCCGGCAATCCATATCCGGACTGGAACGAGGGCATGTACGAGGTCCAGGAATTCCTGCAGGGCGGCGCTGGTCTCACCTATGACTCGGTGGAGGAGGCAAGGCGGCTGATCGAGACAGTTTCTGACGAAGAGCTTGCCGCCACGTCGGAGCGTGCAAAGACATTCGCGCGGGCTCGTTTTGATGGTAACAGGATCGCCCGGGAGTGGCGGGACTTCCTGCTTCCCTTGCTAAGCTAGCGCGTTCAGGCAACCAGCCGATGCCATTCGCCCATCCCATCCAAAGAACGCTGGTCCTCGTGGCCCAGCCCGAATATCTGGCGACCGACGACCTCTTGATCATCCGGGAGAAGATGGCCAGGCAGGCGCCGGACATCCATGTGCTGGTGGCCGGACGTGCGGACAGGGCCGAACTGATCAGTGCCTCCTACTGGCAGCGCCCCACCCTTACCGTGAGCTTTGGACCGATGGGCAGGTTACGGCCGCTGCGCGGCAAGGTCTTCGCCAATGAGGCCATTCCCAAGCTTGAACAGTACCGGCGGCTGGCGGCCGCGGGCGTCGCCACGCCGCGCACGGCGCCCTTCCGGTTCGGGATGGAGCTTCCCGCCGCGGACTGGGGGGAACTCTGCGTCCTGAAGCCGGAAGACATCGACAGCACTTCGAGCGGACGCGGCCTCTATCTTTTCCGCACCCGGCGCCTCGCGGGTCTCATGGTGGATGATCTCCCGCTATCGCATTTCGCGCGGGTCAAGCCGATGATCGTGCAGTCCTTCATCGATACGGGCGAGAGGTTTTCGGTATACCGGTGCCTCACTCTATTCGGGGAGGTGATCTACCAGAACCTCGCCACGGCGCCCGAGCCCCATCCGCCGCTGGCCTCGGACGATCACGTCATCGAGGGCATTCTCCCGGAGCCTCCTCGGTCGCGGACAACGCCGGTGATCAACACGGAGCCCGATGTCATGGCCTTCGCCGCCGCGGTCCACGCCGTGTTCCCGGACATCCCATTGCTCGGATGTGACATCGTGAGGGAACACGCGACAGGCCGTCTCCACGCAATCGAG
The DNA here is from genome assembly GCF_044239095.1 of Aestuariivirga sp. Taxonomy (GTDB): domain Bacteria; phylum Pseudomonadota; class Alphaproteobacteria; order Rhizobiales; family Aestuariivirgaceae; genus Aestuariivirga. The sequence continues at coordinate 9,119 of NZ_JBIICB010000061.1, forward strand.
ATCAATGCTGGGGGCAATGTCTGGCACCTGTCCTCGCCGCGCACCAGCAGCTGGCGCTCCATCACCAAGATCCAGGACTATCTCAGGACTTTCCAGTCCTACGACAAGGCGGCGCTAGCCCTCATCCGCACCGTGCGGCGGCACGCCAGCTGAAGCGGGCTTCAGCCGCCCGGCATTTGCAGTCAGCAGCATGGCGGCCTCCCGCATGCGGCCGAGCCTTGACAGGCTGGCGATCTCCACCTCGAGCGCGTAGCGCCCGAAGACATCCCGGTCATATGCGACGAGCCCCGGCTGAAGCGAGTCCGGGTCAATGGCCCGAAGCGCCTTCGCGATGGCGAGGGAGCGGGCCGCAACCCCGAACCGCAGCTCGCGGGATGCCAGGGTGAGAAGCAGGCCATGGTTTCCGGGGTGAAGTTCAAGCCCGTCATTGATGATGCTCTGCGGATCAAGGCCCCGGTCCAGCATCGATGAAGCCAGCATCTGACAGGCCAAGGCCGCATCCACGCCGGATTTCGCGGCTTGATCCCGCCTTGCGGCCTCCACGGCACGGAGGCTCGCGGCATGAGCCTCTGCGTAACGGCCCAGGCCAAGCAGTGTTTCCGTGAGGTGAAACCAGTAGAACACCCGGTCGGGGAACTCCGCGGCGCAGCGTTCCAGAAGCGGCAGGTTGCGCTGGTGCTTCCGGCTGAGGTCACCCTCGTAACCGAAGTGATCGATTTCCAGCGCCGTCAGTCCCACGGCCGCTCCGCCGCTGATTGCGGCGAGGGCGTATTGCAGCGTCTCATGAATCGCACCGTGAAACCTGATGCGCGGATCGATTCGGAACAGTCGCGTGAGGCGGTAGCGGGTATAGTTCGCCTTGGGCCGCAAGAGGATGTCCGCCGCCATCCATTGGGGATCTATCAGCCGGCGGATTGGTTCGCAGCAGCCTGGCGCGATTCGCTCATCCGCATCGATATAGAGCGCCCAGGGTGTCCCGCAGAGGCCGATGGCGTGATTTCTGGCCGCGGCGAAATCATTAATCCAGGCGAAGTGTCCGGTGCGCGCGCCAGCGCGCCGGGCGATGGCGATGGTGTTATCCGTTGATCCAGTATCAACGACTACAACATCATCCACCAGCCCCGCCAGCGAATTCAAGCAGTTGCCAAGATGGGCTTCCTCATTCCTGACGATGAGAAGGCCGGTGACCGGAGTTGTCTGCATCCAGGTCCGCTGCGGGCGTCAGTGTTTCGTGGCGGCCTTCCGGCCGGTCACATATTTCCAGCGTACAAAACGTGCCCGACTGTTCCGTAGGCTGCGATGTTGAACGACTGAAGTGAGGGAAGCTTGTAGCCGCCCTTCTTGAGCTGCTGAATAGCGGCCTTTTTCACGGAAGGCGAAACTTGTTCCGAATTCAGCATGTTTTCCCCAGCCCTTGGAAACTTGACTGTCATGTCCTTACTAATTTCGCCCCGCGATTTCAACAGGATTGTCGTCCCTTCCGGCAGGCCGAACCGTAAGCCGAGCCAAAATTCATATCCATGCAGAAATCTATGGATTGTTCAGCGGCCACCCGTTATTAGTCTGAGGAATCCTGGGGGATCCGCAATGCCATTGTCTTCGAGAGCCTTGTCCACCGCCGCGGTTGCGGCCATCGTCGCCGCAGCCTTCGGTGTGTCGTCCGCACATGCGCAGGAGACTGCGAGAGGTCCGTGGGAAGGGTTCTATTTCGGCGTGACCGGCGGATACGCCACGGGTGATGCTGACGTCGAAGGCATGCTGCGCCAGGATCACACTGATGTGGGCTCAGCGCTTGTGTCGGAGGACGGCAAGGCTGACCTCGATGGCGGCATGGTTGGAGGCCTCGTCGGCTTTGATTACAACCTTGGTAACGGCATCGTGATCGGCGGCGTCGCCGACATGTCTTGGGCGGGCCTGAGCGGAGTGGCCGATGTCGAACCTGGCGTGATCCTTGGCCCCACCGACTACCGCGTCGATACCTCGGTCGACTGGCTGGGAACACTTCGCGGTCGCATTGGCTTAGAACTGGGCGACGCATTGATCTACGGCACGGGCGGCGTGGCGCTTGGAGGCGTTGATGCAAACCTGAATGTCGTTGGTGATGGCGGCATTGGTTCAGACAGCAACACGCAGATCGGCTGGACGGCAGGCGCCGGCGTCAGCGTCATGTTAACCGACAACCTGATGCTGGGCGCGGAATATCTCTACGTCGATCTAGGCGATCAATCCTATGACTTCCGAGGCTATGGCGACGCCGATGTCGGCATAGACATGCATGTCATAAGGGGCTCGTTCAGCTTCAGGTTCTGAGGTCGGTTGCCATTCTCTATGGGATCAGGGGACGCGTGCCGGTCCGGCACACCAGACTTGGTTATTGCGTATGATTTGAAGTTAGTCGGCAATCTCCCTTGATTGATGTTCGTGAAGACGCGGGGCGTGGGCCACCGGCACGTGAGTGAGACATGCTAGATGGTTGACCGTTCGCGCCCCAAAACGTCGAAAACGAGCAGCGGAAAGCTGCGGGCCAGCAAGCCCGGGTCACGCGCAAGCGCCGCAGGGGCGAAGCCGGCCTCCAGGAGTTTAAAGCCAGGCAAGGCGGTCAAGCCATCCGCGAAGAAGCCCCGTCCCCGTAAGGGCCCGTCTGTTTCCTCCCGCTCCGGCAAGGGCGAGGCCTATATCGAGCAGGCGGGTGAATGGCAGGTCATCGACATTCATGACGGCATTGCGCTGCATGACACAGCGAACACGACGATGCACTATCTCAACCATATCGCCGCCGCCGTTTTCCTCCTCTGCAAGCAGTCCATTGCCATCACCACGGTTTCGGCCATCATCCAGGAACAGTATGAGCTTGATGCGAGCCCGGAAGCCGCCATCCGGAAGACCGTCAACGAGATGATGCGCGTGGGTCTGCTGAAGGCAAGCAAGAAACCCGTTGCAGGGTAACGGCCCCTCCAGTGCGAGCTGGCAACCGGAAAGGGACGATGCGCAATAGAGGGACACTTCTGTTGCAGTCTCTCGATGCCGCCACGGGGTCACTGCCTGCCCATGAGGCTGTGAGGGTCGTGCGCGCATCGGGCATGTTCGACGAGACCTACTACCGGAATCGCTATCTATATGCCGATCCCGTTCTCAATTTCGTCGATCCGATCAGCCATTATCTCGCCATCGGCCGCATGAAGGGTTACCGTCCATCCGAATCCTTCGATGCGGATGAGTATCTGCGCAATGACCCGGGTGCAGCACGGAGCTGCATTGATCCGCTTCTCCATGCCGCCATGAAGGTTGGCAAGGTTCGGCGCCAGGGCCGTGCTGCCATACTGGAAGGCATGCACCAGGAGACCGCATCTCCCTTGCCCGGCATCGCGGCGGCCCTTCCAAGGCGCAAGCGGGCTAGGGAACCGAGGCTGGATGTCATCATGCCGGTCTACAAGGGCCATGCCGAAACGCTGAACGCGATCGAGTCGGTACTGCTGTCCTCGAACAGGACGCCATATGAATTCATCGTGATCAATGATTGCTCACCCGATGAGGCGCTGACCAGGGACCTGGCGGCGATGGCATCACAAGGCCACATCAGCCTCCTCACCAATGCGAAGAATCTGGGCTTCGTGAAAACCGTCAATGCGGCGCTGAGCCTGCACACGGACCGCGACGCGGTTCTGCTCAATAGCGACACGCTGGTCTTCGGCAACTGGCTTGACCGGCTGATCGCACATGCGAGCAGCACGGTTGCCACCGTAACGCCATTCAGCAACAACGCATCCCTCTGCAGCTATCCGCGCATCTTCGAAGCAAACCGTCTGCCGGAGGGCCTTTCCCCGCGCTCTGCCGACATGCTGGCCGCGCGTGTAAACCGTGGTCAGTCCGTGGAGATTCCCACCGGCGTCGGCTTCTGCATGTACGTATCACGCCGCGCCCTTGACCAGGTTGGGATGTTCGATGCGAAGTTGTTCGGCAAGGGATATGGCGAGGAGAACGATTTTTGCTTGAGGGCGCTGGATGCCGGCTTCCGCAACCTTCATGCACTGGACGTGTTTGTATTTCACAAGGGCGCGGTTTCGTTCGGAAAGGGCTCGCTCCGGCGGCAGAACGGCAACGCGGCAAAGCTCGCGGCCAGACACCCCGTCTTTCGCAAACGCGTAGCCCAATTTGCCATCTCCGACCCGGCACGGCCTGCGCGGATGCTGCTCGACATAGCGGTCTTGCTGCGTAGGAAGAGAAGGCAGGCTGTTCTGTGTTTCGGATCGCCTGGTGGACAGAGGAGGAAGATCCGGGAGAGCGTGTTTCATGCGCTACCTGAGCCGGGCGGCAGAGCGTTGAGGCTGGAGGCCCCCGGTGATGGATGGGAAGCACCGAACCTTCGGGGCATAGACTTTATCGGTCGTGGCTCGAAGCTCGAATTGATATTGCGTTCAGGTAAATTCGCCCGCATCGAAGTTCACGATTTTGGGGGCTTCGCGGAGGAAGTGCGCCAAGAACTCCGGCGCATTGCCCGCGCGCTGCGCATTGGCCTGACCTTCGCGGGAATTGCTGGCGTCAAGCAGAGAGCAGGCAAGCGATGAGTGGGGAAAGAACACGTGGATCCGCGCTGGGAATTCGAACTACGTCTAAAACTGGGCTTAATGAAATCAATTACTTGCAGGCAGAGACGGTTGGATCTCAGATCCTTTCCCTCCGCCATTTAGCCCTTAGGCAAATCTCTCTCCCTGAATCTTGAGCGTCGAAAATCCCCAGTATTTGCGGGCTTCTCGGCGAAAAGCTCCTGAATGAGGAAATGCCAGGCGAGTCGATTTTCGTCTCTCTCTGCCCCCTATTCTCCAAGGCTCATGACTGCGCGGAAAAGGTACGGCAGCGATAAACATCAGAAATCAAGGGATATTCCGTGACAGCTGTTGCCGTACTTCGCTGTAGTCAATCGGTTGAGCGCGCGGCCCTCTCATCCAACCCGCGTAACGCCCCAAGCCCGCACCCGCCCGTGCCAACCTAGGTCTAGGATCCATGGCAGTTCAGAATGCGAGTTCAGCGCGACGGTCAGCGTCTGCCTTGACCATCCATCACCCGGCATCGCCCGGGGCCTACCGGATCGACCTCGATACTGGGATCGATCTCTGCAGTTCTTGCCGCGATCTCGCTGAAATCCCGCTCATTCTCGGAACTGCGGTGAACGATGACGAGATTTCGGTTTGGCATTGCGTGATGATTGCTATGGAAGCTCAATTCTACTTGCCGCCGCCGCCTGCAGCTAACCCTTCGCTGGCGGCAGAGCCGTTGTCCGCCAGAATCGGACGGTCAGGGCCGCTCCCGCGCCAACCAGCGCAAGGATGAAGCCTGCCCAGATGCCGGCGGGCCCCATGCCCGCCCAATGCGCCAGCATCCAGCCCAGCGGCAGCGCAACCGGCCAATAGGCGATGGCCGATACGGCAGCCGGCCACGCCGTGTCGGAAAGTCCCCGCAGCGCACCCAGCATCGCGGACTGCACAGCATCGCAGATCTGCATCGGCGCGAAGGCGAGGAAGATCGCCGCTGTCAGCGCCACGACCTCCGGATCCTCGATCACGAGCCGCGCGATGGCTTCACCCCTGAAGACCAGCAGCAGTGCTGCAGCCACGAGCCAGACCATCGCCACCGACACCGCCGCCAGCGCGATGGGGCGCAGCGCCGCGCCATTGCCAGCCCCCCGTTCCTGGGCCACGCGGATCGCCACCGCTCCCGCGATACCGAGGGGAAGCATGTAGAGCAGGCCGCCGATCGACTGTGCGACCTGATTGGCCGCAAGGGCCACCGTGCCGAAGCCTCCAATCATCAGGGTCGCCACGCTGACCGAGGCGGTCTCCACCACGTACATTGCACCCAATGGCGCCCCCTCGCGAAGGGTCAGGCCGATCTCCCGCCGTTCCACCGGGCGGCGCAAACGCAGCCGCCGCATCGACGGCGCATGGAGCCACCACAAGAAGGCGGCTCCCAATGCCAGCGCCTCGGCGAGGAAGGAGGCAACACCCGCCCCGGTCAGGCCCAGCTGCGGGAAGGGGCCGATGCCCCAGATCAGCGCATAGTTCAGCGGCACGTTGATCGCCACGGCAAGGAAGGCGAAGGCGGCACCGAGCCAGGGCCGCTCCACCGCCTCGAAGGCGGACTTGAAGGCGGTCAGCACCGAGAAGGGAACGAGGAAGGCGCAGATGAAGAACCAGTAGGCCGGCATGGCCGCGATCACTTCTTCCGGCTGGCCGAACAGCGGCAGCAGCGGCCAGAGCGCCGCCATGACCAGCGCCGCGCCAAGGCCGATGAGCAGCCCGAGCGCCAGGCCGGCGCGGAGGATCAGGGATATCCGCCGACCCTCGCCCGCGCCCCAGGCGGCACCGATCCGCACCGACAGGGCCGAGATGAGACCATAGATCGCCGCATAGAAGAGCATGGCCACGGCACCGGTGAGCCCCACCGCCGCAACCGGCACAGGACCGAGCGGCGCAAGCATGACCGAGTCCGTCACGCCGATCAGGGTGGAGGCCGCAAGACCCATCACGATGGGCGCCGCCAGACCAACGATGCCTGGCACCTGCTGCCAGACCGCGCGCAACGTCAGTCGTCCAGGCACTTGCCGTTTCTCCACATTTGACATACCATTCGTATGTCAATCCGATAATCACATACGGTCCGTATGTCAATTGCACGACTTGCCACCCGCGCCGAGGCAGCCGAACAGACGGCGGCGCGGCTCGTCGCCACCGCCCGCCGCGCCTTTGCCGAGAGGGGCTTCGCACAGGTCTCGCTTGATGCACTGGCGGCCGAGGCGGGTGTCACCCGCGGGGCGCTGCATCACCACTTCACCAACAAGGCCGGACTGTTCGAGGCCGTGCTGCGCGCCGTGGATGCCGAGATCGGCCATGAGCTTGACCGCCTTTACGAAGCCGAGCAAGACCGGTGGGAAGCCTTGCGCAACTGCTTCCATGCCTATCTCGACCTGGCGCTGCACCCGGACCGCCGGCGCATCCTGTTCCTTGACGCGCCTGCCGTGCTTGGCACCCGTGCAATCGAGATCCTGATGGCGTCAGGCTTCGGACCCATGGTGGAAGATCTGACGATCCTCGTCGCCCAGGGCCGCATCCGTGCGATCCACCCCGAGGCCGTGGCCCATGTGCTGAATGGCGCCGTCATGGCGCAGGTGATGTGGCTTGCCGGGTCCGAGAGCGAGGACGCAAACCGCCTCGCTGCCGCCCATGCAGCGCTGGACGCCGTTTTTGACGGGCTCACGGCAAGAGGCTAGAACATAATCAGGCCTTCGCGAGTATACCTACAATCGTGCCGGCCTCCGTCACCATCTGCGCCAGCCGCTTGTCCCTGAACCGCAGCCTCAGAACATCTGTGCCGATGTCCACACGCTCCATAAGAAGCTGGATGAGGTGCGCCTGCTCAGTGGGAAAGAGCTCTTCCCAGAGTGAATCAAGGGCCGCCAGCGCTGGCGGCGAGACCGCCCATGCACCAGCATTCAACACGGACAACTCGGTGAGGGCTGATCAACTGTCAGGTAGGAGTTTGTGCCGATCTATAGATAGGATCAATGCAGAGCAGCAGCCGCGTCTCGCTGCTTGGGACGGCAGGCGATCTGTGCCATAACGGGCAAAGTCCCGCGGAGGCATTCGCACCGCCATAGATCACGATGGCTTCAGGCGGCACCTGATGAATCAGCATCTCATCAAAAGACTCACCAAAGTTGACTGAGTAGGCAGTATTCGGGTCTGCCCACTCGGTGCCGGGTCCGCAGTAGGTGCAGAGCAATCGCATCGTCACCGAGTCGACATGAAACCGGGGGCAGGTTCGATCAGTGGCCTTTTCCAGTCGAACGGCTGCGCAATCTGATCCTGCCATCTCACATAGCCTTCTTGCGCAACTCTTGATATCGGCCACCAGCCAGTCGAGCAGGGTAGAATCCAGTAAGCGTGGCAGACCGTGCAGAAGGCTCTCGGCGAGGCCTGCCGCAGGACCTTCAATCCTGACGTGCTCCGGCAGAAGTGGAAGGCTCTCGCGCAGGAGCGAGCGGATGTGCGCGGGCAGTGCCCGCCTCTTCAGGAGGAAGGGCACGAGACCCAGCGGGACGGATTTGAGTTCGAACTTCGAAACCATCAGGCGGCCTCCTTCTTCCGCCACACCGGAAACGGGTCCGGCAGTTGCGACCATGCAGCGAAATCCGGTTTGGAGGCCGGTATCAGGCAGGTATCGAGCGCAGCCCGGATGGCGGATTCGTCCAGGCCGGTGCCGATGAACACGACCTCCTGGCGCCTGTCGCCCCAGACCGGGTCCCAGCGTTTTGCAATCCACGCTTCCCAGTCGGAGTCGTGGGGCCAGGACTCCTTCTTGATGGCGGCCCACCAGAACCCGGCTGCCTCGGTTCTGACAAGAGCGCCGGCCTGGCTGACCTCTCCGACCCATTCGGGCCGTGTTGCCAGCCAGAAGAAGCCCTTGGCGCGAATGACGCCGGGCCATGGCGTGTCGAGGAAGGCCTTGAACGCCTGCGGATCAAAGGGCCGACTTTCACGGTAGACGAAGCTCCTGATGCGATATTCGAGGGTCTCCGGAACATGGTCCCGAAAGCCATTGAGTTCCTTGTACCAGATCGGATTCTGATGTGCCTTCTCGAAGTCGAAGCGGTTGGTGCCGAGGATCTCGGACAAGGGCACGCGCGAGAAATCCGTTTCGATCAGCCGCGCGTCCGGATTGAGCGCCTTCACGATGCTGCGGGCGGCCTTGCATTCCG
>NZ_JBIICB010000326.1:0-4422 GCF_044239095.1 Aestuariivirga sp.
CTGAAAGCGAGAATTTCGACGTGTATGCAAGGCCCCGCAGCATCGAGGAGGCAGCGATCGCCATGTCCGCCCCCGGCGCGCTTGCGATGTGCGGCGGCACCGATGTGTTTCCTGCCCATGCCGGCCGCCCGCTGGCGCGGCCCATTGTCGACCTCTCCGGCATCGACGGCCTGAAGGGGATCACCGAGACGCCCCACGCCTTCCGTTTCGGCGCGGCCACCAGCTGGAGCGCCATCGCGCGGGCCGGTCTTCCGCCCGCCTTCGATGGCCTCAAGGCGGCGGCGCGCGAAGTGGGCTCGATCCAGATCCAGAACCGCGGCACCATCGGCGGCAATCTGTGCAATGCCTCGCCCGCAGCTGACGGCGTGCCGCCGCTGCTCTGCCTTGATGCCAGCGTTGAACTTGCATCGAAGGATCAAAGGCGCGTCCTGCCGCTGTCTGCTTTCATCACCGGCTATCGCCGCACTGCGCTGCGCGATGGCGAGATCGTCACCGCCGTGATCGTGCCCAAGCCCGCGGCCAGCGCTGCGGGCGCCTTCGTCAAGCTCGGCGCCAGGCGCTATCTGGTGATCTCGATCCTCATGGCTGCGGCCGTGATCGAGACGGATGAAACCGGGCGCATCGCCGCGGTCGCCGTCGCCGTGGGGGCGGCCTCGCCCGTCGCCCAGCGTCTCACGCGGTTGGAACATGACCTTCTCGGCCTTGGGCCCGGCGAGCGGCCGTCCACGCGGGTCGCGGCCCATCATCTCGACAGCCTGTCGCCGATCTCCGATGTGCGCGCCAGCGATGCCTACCGGCGCGAGGCCGCCATGACGGTGGTGGGCCAGGCGCTGGACCGCGCGGCAGGGGCCGCCTGAGGTGGCGATCGCCTTCGAACTCAACGGCACGCCGGTTTCCTGCGAGGCAGCCCCGGCCCTGCGCCTTTCCGAAGTGCTGCGCCGCCATCTGTTCCAGATGGGCACCAAGAGCGGCTGCGATGCAGGCGACTGTGGCGCCTGCACGGTGCTGATCGACGGTGAGACCGCCTGCGCCTGCCTGGTGCCCGCGGCCCAGGCGGATGGCGCGCGGATCGTCACCATCGAGGGCATCGCAGCGAACACCGCGAAGGGCGATGCGCTGCAGCAGGCCTTTTTGTCGCGTGGCGCGGCGCAATGCGGCATCTGCACGCCGGGCATGCTGGTCGCCGCCGCGGCCCTGCTCGAGAATGACCCCGCCCCCTCGCGCGAAACGATCGCGGACGCGCTGGGTGGCGTCCTCTGCCGCTGCACGGGCTATGCCAAGATCATCGACGCGGTGGCAGATGCCGCCGCGGGCATCATCACCCGCCAGGAGAGCCCGCAACAGGGCCACGCGGTCGGCTCGGCCATCGCCAGGCTCGATGGCGGTCCGAAGGTTGCCGGCAGTGAGCTTTTCGGCGCGGATGCCGTGCCGCCCGATGCGCTGTGGATCAGGGCCGTGCGCTCGCCGCACCACCGCGCCGCCTTCTTGCTGGGTGACCTTGCCGCCTATGCCGCCGCCCATCCGGGAATCGTCCGCATATTGACCGCGTCCGACATTCCCGGCCGCAACGTCTTCGGCGTCATACCGCCCTTTGCCGACCAGCCCGTCTTCGCCGAGGGCGAGGTCCGCTTCCGTGGCGAGGCCGTCGCCGCGGTCGTGGGCGAGCGGGAGGCCGTCGAGGGCCTCGACCTTCTGGCATTTCCCGTCACGTGGGAGGAACGCCCTGCGGTCCTGGGAATGGCCGAGGCGCTCGCGGAGGGCGCCCCGCGCCTCCATGAGGCCCGTCCCGGCAATGTGCTGATCCGCGGCCTCGTCGAGCGGGGCGATGCCGCCGCCGCGCTCGCCTCCGCCCCCATCCGTGTTGAGGGCCTGTTCGAGACCTCCTTCGTCGAGCACGCCTATATCGAGCCCGAGGCCGGCTGGGCCCGGCGCGTGGGCGGCAGGATCGAGATCACCGCCTCCACCCAGGCGCCCTACATGGACCGGGACGACACGGCGGCCATCATGGGGCTCCGCCCGGAGGACATCCGCATCATCCCCTCGGCCTGCGGCGGCGGCTTCGGCTCCAAGCTCGACCTTTCGGTCCAGCCCTATGTGGCGCTCGCCGCATGGCTGACCGGCAGGCCCGCCGCCATGGTCTATTCGCGCCAGGAGTCGATCCAGTCCACCACCAAGCGGCACCCCGCCGTCATGCGCTCTGTCATGGCGGCCACGCGTGAGGGTGATCTGCTCGCCATGGATTTCGAGGCTGACTTCAACACCGGCGCCTATGCCTCCTGGGGGCCCACGGTGGCGAACCGCGTGCCGGTCCATGCGTCGGGCCCCTATGCCGTGCCGCACTACCGCGCAAGGACGCGCGCCGTCCTCACCCATTGCGTTCCAGCCGGCGCCTTCAGAGGTTTCGGCGTGCCGCAGACGGTGATCGCGCAGGAGCAGCTGCTCGACATGCTGGCGGAGAAGATCGGCATCGACCCGCTCGACTTCCGCATCCGCAATGCGCTCACCAACGACACCCCCACCGTGACAGGCCAGGTGATGGGCGACGGTGTTGGCATCCGCGCCTGCTTCGAGGCGCTGAAGCCGCATTGGCAAGCGGCGCGGCGGCAGGCTGAGGCCTTCAACGCCGGGCACAGCCACGTGCGGCGCGGCGTTGGGGTGGCGGGCATGTTCTACGGCTGCGGCAACACCTCGCTTCCCAACCCGTCCACCATCCGCTTCGGCCTCAGGCCCGATGGCAGGCTGTCGCTGCACCAGGGGGCGGTCGACATCGGGCAGGGCGCCAATACGGTGATCACGCAGATCGCGGCCGATGCCGTGGGCCTGCCGCTCGCCATGATCGACCTCGTCTCGCCAGACACGGACCTGACGCCCGACTGCGGCAAGACCTCCGCCTCGCGCCAGACCTTTGTCACCGGCAAGGCGGCGGAGCGCGCCGGGCTGGCGCTGCGGCGCCTTCTGTTGCGGCTCGCCAACGCCAGCGAGGCGGCGCGGCTCGACCTCGGCCCGGGCAGGCTGCGCGTCATCGAGGGCGGCCTCCTCCGCGACGTCGATCTGCACGGCCTGCCGCGTGACGCGCATGGCTATGTTCTGTGTGCGGAGGAAAGCTTCGATCCGCCCACCTCGCCGCTCGATGCCAAGGGGCAGGGCAAGCCCTATGCCGTCTATGGCTATGGCGCGCATCTGGCGGAGATCGAGGTGGACATGCGGCTCGGCACGGTGAAGGTCATGCGCATCGTCGCGGCGCATGACGTGGGCCGCGCCATCAACCCGGTCCTCGTCGAAGGCCAGATCGAGGGCGGCGTGGCGCAGGGCATCGGCATGGCGCTGATGGAAGAGTTCACGCCAGGCCGCGGTGAGAACCTGCACGACTACCTCATCCCCACCATCGGCGACGTGCCGCCCATCGAATCCATTCTCGTCGAATGCGCCTCTTCCGCCGGGCCCTTCGGCGCCAAGGGCATTGGCGAGCAGGCGCTGATCCCCACAGCGCCCGCCATCCTCAACGCCATCCACCACGCCTGCGGAGCCCGCCTCACACGCACGCCCGCAACGCCGGACAGGGTGCTGGCCGCCATCAGGCTGCGTCCACCTGCATGAGCCGCATGCAGTCCCGCATGCTGTCCCAAGGCCGCAGGCTGCACCTTCACGACGGTCCCATCGACCTGATCATCGCCGCGGAGGGAGAGCCTGAGCAGGCAGCGCTGGCCTTCCATGCGGCGGAAGCGCGCTTCGCCACGGTGCTGGACGAACTCTGCACCGAGCTTGCCCTGCTGCGCCAGGAGGTGGGCCCCGCGCCCTCGGGTGCTGTCGCAAGGCGCATGTGGCGCGCCACGGCGGGCCTTGCCAGATATGCCTTCATCACCCCCATGGCGGCGGTCGCAGGCTCCGTGGCGGAGGAGGTGCTGGACGCCATGCTGGCTGCGGCAACACTCTCCCGTGCCTTCGTCAACAACGGTGGCGACATTGCTCTCCACCTCGCGCCCGGCACGTCCTACGGCGTGGGGCTCGTCCACAGGCCCGACAGGCCTTCGCTGTTTTCCACCGCGCGCATCGGCGCGGATGATCGCGTGCGCGGCATCGCCACCAGCGGCTGGCGCGGCCGCTCCTTCTCGCTGGGCATCGCCGATGCGGTCACCGTGCTTGCCGAACGCGCCAGCATCGCTGATGCGGCGGCAACCCTGATCGCCAATGCCGTGGACATTCCCGGTCATCGCGCCATCACCCGCGTGCCCGCGCGGGAAATCCAGCCTGACAATGACCTCGGCGCAAGGCTGGTCACCCGTGGCGTTGGCCCCCTTGGGCCGAATGAAATTGCCGCGGCCCTTGATGCTGGTGTAGCCTTGGCGCAAAGGCTGGTGGGCGAGGGGCGCATCACCGCCGCGGCGCTTCATCTTGCGGGCGAGACCCGCATCGTGGGCACAG
>NZ_JBIICB010000062.1:0-17610 GCF_044239095.1 Aestuariivirga sp.
ATGCTGCCGGATTCCGCCGGGATTTCCCCCAGGATCAGCCTGAACAGCGTGGACTTGCCCACGCCGTTGCGCCCCACGATGCCGATTTTGTGCCCCTGTGGCACGGCCACCGAGGCGTCTTCGAGCAGCAGGCGTCCGCCGATCCTGTAGGTCAGGCCATTAACATGCAACATGACTTGGGGGTTCTAGAGCATGATCCGCAAAAGTGGAAACCACTTTTGCGACAAGATCATGCTCAAGCAATTGATCTTGCGCGAGTTCTTTTCGACCAGGTGATTTCACCTGGTCGGAACGCGCGCGAGCGTCATCGCCGTTTTCTGTCATTCGCGAAGCGCTGTCGTCGAAAAACGATATTGACTCGGGTGGTGGTGCACCGCACAAGCGATGAGGGGAATTGAGGAGCGCACATCAGGTGAAGGCGGGACAGATCGCGAAGGCGTATATCGCGGGACCGGCCGATACGGCCTACCAGGACGAGATCACCATGATGCTGCGCGACCTCCTGCGCCAGGTGATCAAGGTGCGTGAGCCGCGCGTGCTGGCGGTGATCGACGAGCCCGCCAATGGGCTGGAACTGGCGCCTGACCTGATCGAGCACGCCCTGCAGGTGATCGGCATCTGGCTGCAGCTTCTGAACATCGCGGAGGAGAACGCCGCGATGCGCAACCGCCGCCAGATGGAGAACCGCAGCGGCCCGGACCAGGTGCCCGGCTCCTTTTCCCATGCCTTTGCCACGGTCGCCGCTGCCAACGTGCCCCCCGAGGCGGTGCAGAAGGCGCTCGACACGGTCGATGTGCAGCCGACCATCACCGCCCACCCCACGGAAGCAAAGCGCGTCACCGTGCTGGAGATCCACCGCCGGATCTATCTGAAGCTCTATGAGCTCGAGAGCCCGCGCTGGACCCCGCGCGAGCGCGCCGGCCTCCTCAAGTCGCTCCGGACCGAGATCGACCTCCTGTGGCTCACCGGCGAGATCCGGCTTGAGAAGCCGACCGTCGAGCAGGAGATCCACTGGGGACTGCATTTCTTCCGCGAGGCGCTGTTCGACCGCACGGGAAGCCTGTGCGACATGCTGGAAGCAGCCCTTCAGCGCCACTATCCGGAAACGCCCTGCCGGGTGCGCCCGCCGCTACGCTATTCCTCATGGATCGGCGGCGACCGGGACGGCAATCCCTTCGTGACCGTCGACGTCACACGCTATGCGCTGAAGGAGAACCGCGAGGCGGTGCTCGCACGGCTGGACCACCGGCTGAACGACCTGGCGCAGCTCGTCTCGCTGAGTTCCCAGGAGGTGTCGTTCCCGCCCGCCTTCCTCGAGCGGCTGCAGAACCAGGCCGCACTTGCCGGCGCGGCCGATACGATCACCGCGCGCAATGTGCACGAACCTTTCCGCCAGTTCTTCACCGCATTGCGGCACAGGCTCGCCGCAACCTTCCAGCCGCACGCCAAGGCCACTGGCTTTCGCGATACCGGCGAGCTGATCGGGGAATTGCTGGCGGCTGAGGAAACGCTGGCGCAGATGCAGTCGGTCTCGCTTGCCTCGACACTGGTGAGGCCGGTCCGATGGGAGGTCGAAACCTTCGGCTTCCGCACGGTGAGCCTCGACATCCGCCAGAACACCACGGTCATCAACCGCGTGCTGATGGAAATCTGGCGCAAGCTGAACCCACTGGACCCGGGCGAGGGGCCTCAGTCCGGAACGCCCGCATGGCAGGCCTGGATCGAGACCGAACTCGACAAGCCCCTGGGCTTCCTGCCGCAGTTCCGCGGCGTCTCGGAAGAGGCGCGCGAGCTTCTGGGCCTTCTGGGCCTGATCCGCGAGACAATCGATGGGCCCGACCGCCAGGCCATCGGCGCCTTCATCCTGTCGATGACGCAGAGCGCCAGCGACGTGCTGGGTCTCTATCTTCTCGCCAAGTTCGCTGGCCTCTTCGCAGATGAGACGGCGCGCGAGACGTGCCGGATCCGCGTGGTGCCGCTGTTCGAAACGATTGACGATCTGCGCGCTGCGCCGCAGATCATGCGCGATCTTCTGGCCCATCCGCTGGTGCGCAACTCGGTTGCCGCCAATGGTGGCCGCCAGGAGGTGATGCTGGGTTATTCCGACTCCAACAAGGATGGCGGATTCTTCTGCGCCAGCTTTGAACTCTTCGAAGCCCAGCGCGGCCTGATCCGCATCGGGCGTGACGCCGGCGTCTCGATCAGCTTCTTCCACGGCCGCGGCGGTTCGGTGAGCCGCGGCGGCGCACCCACCGGCCGCGCCATTGCAGCCCAGCCTGCAGGCACCATCGATGGCCACATGCGCGTCACCGAGCAAGGCGAGGTCGTCTCCTCCAAGTTCGCCAACCGCGGCACGGCGCAGCACAATCTCGAAATCCTTGCGGCCTCCGTCTTCGTTCATACGTTGAAGTCGATCGACGAGCCGGAGCTGAAGGTGAACCGCGAGCACCAGAGCGCGGTCGAATGGATCGCCAAGGCTTCCTTCAGCCATTACCGCAAGCTGGCGGAGGACAGGGCGCTGCTCGACTATTTCCACCAGGCCTCGCCAGTGGAAGAACTCGCCAACCTGAAGCTCGGTTCGCGCCCCGCGCGCCGCTTCGGGGCCAAGGGCATCGGCGACTTGCGCGCCATACCCTGGGTCTTCGCCTGGAGCCAGAACCGCCACTTGCTGACCGGCTGGTATGGCCTCGGCTATGCCTTCGACGATTTCCTCGTTCCGCGCGGTGCTGAGGGCATGACGCTTCTCCGCGACATGTTCAACAGGTCGCGTGGTTTCCGTCTCGCTGTCGACGAGGTAGAGAAGTCGCTTTACCTGGCCGACATGGATGTTGCCGAGCAATATGCCGGGCTCGTGACCGACCGTACATCCGCCGAGCGCCTGTTCGCATTGATCCGCCATGAACACCAGCGCACCTCCCGCACCATTCTCGAGCTCACGGGCGAGAAGCGCCTGTGCGAGCGCTTCGACGGGCTGCAGCGCCGCTTCGAGCGTGTCAGGCCCATGGTGGACCAGGCCAACCGGTGGCAGGTGCAACTCCTCAAGGAGACGCGCCAGGGCAATGGCGGCGACAAGCTGATGATGCCGTTGCTGATGACCATGAACTGCGTGGCGACAGGCCTCGGCTGGACCGGCTGATCAAGCCGCTTTCAGCTTCCCGATGGCGAGCCTGCCGGTCAGCCCCTCACGCCCTTCGAACACGAAGCAGCCTCCCTGCCATAATGAGCAATGCCCCAGGATCGACGCAAGGCACTCGGCTGAAGGAACCGTAGTGCACATCGGCGGGCTGCTTGCCTACCCGTCAGAGCCTTCGTCCGAGCAAACCGAATAATCGAACGCCCGCGCGGAAAGATCCCCGTCTGCGCTGATAATGGGCCCCTCGTCCGAACAGATCGAAAGTGCCGCAACGCGGCCAGCCAGCGATTGAACGAGCGGGCCGGGAGGTACAGAATCAGAGGGCGCGCCTTCGTCGTTCGCAGCAGAGAACTCAGCGACCCAGAGTTGGGGGTCGTTTGTGGCGTTCATCTCAATCAGATCAAGCAGGTTCGGCGTGGCGACATTCGTCATGGCTTACACTCCTCAATTCTCACAACGCTACACTGGTTCCAGTTCTGCATCAACGGGCCTGTCTCCTGTGAGCTGCCTTTGCGGCAACTTGGATTATTCATCACAATAAGTAACCTGGTGGCCTGCACCTATCGTTTTCAACTAAAATGGATAAAGCTGAAGGAATTATCAGAGCATCTAAGGTCTATACACTAGCTTATGAGAGAGGTTATAAAAGTAAGATCACGGCATGCTTGCAGGGAGGTTGAATTGCTTGGACGGTTGAGTATTGCGGTTGGCGTCATGGGAGCGTTTGTCTCCGCCGCCTCTGCGGCAGATATTTCTGAGCCAGTATACAGCCATGACTGGTCGGGAGCTTATGTCGGTGTCCACGGCGGATATGTCTGGGGTGAAGCCGACGTCACCTATGACAATGAGCCTGGCGGCGGCGATCTGGACGGCGGCTTCTGGGGTGGCGCGTTGGCGGGCTACAACCTCCAGCACGATAAAGTCATGTTCGGCGTGGAGGCTGACTTCGGTCTCGGCGATGTGAACGGCAAGGGCAAAGAGCTGCCTGTGAAGGAAGAAACCTACGACTACACGTATGACCTCGACTGGAACGTTCACCTGCGCGCTCGCGCTGGCTTTGCTGTGGATCGTGCACTGTTGTTTGTTGCGGGCGGTCTCGCCGTGGCGGAGCACACTCTCGGCGTCGAAGAGTCCGGCTTTATTGATTGTGCTTATGTCTGCCTGCAGGTCCCCCCGTTGGTCACCGAGTCGCTGGGCAGTGACAGCCAGACGCATGTCGGCTTCACCATCGGCGGCGGCATCGAGTTTGCCTTGACCGATAATGTGCTTCTGCGCGCCGAATATCTCTATGATAACTACGGCGAAGCAAACTACGAAGATGAGGAAGGCAACGAATACGACGTCGATCTGACGGCGCAGACCGTCCGAGCTGCGGTGTCTTTCAAGTTCTGACAATTGAGACGCAAGCATCAGGGCCGCTCCGAAGGGGTGGCCCGTGCTGCTGCTGCTATTCTTTATCGTCGGCTCCAATAGATTTTACGCCGTAAACGAAGACGTCGAAAGGTGCTGATGTGTCTTGAACCAACCAGAGCCGCTGCAGCTCTTGGCTGTTGTTTTGTCCTTGGCCCGGCCCCGGCTTGACCGGTTGATCAGTCCGTTTTCGACTTCCCGATGGCGAGCCCGTGGGTCAGTCCCTCGCGCGCATCGAACACAAAGCAGTTTCCCTGCCACAGGCTCTGCTCCGGTGGCACGGCTTCGAGGTATCCGAGGATGCCTCCCTTCAGGTGGTAGACGTTCTCGAAGCCCCTGGCCTTCATGAAGCTCGTGGCCTTCTCGCAGCGGATGCCGCCGGTGCAGAACATGGCGATCCTGCGCTGCTCCTGGCCTGCCAGGGCGCGCGCGACGAAGGCGGGAAACTCACCGAAGCTGGAGGTTCCGGGGTCGGTGGCGCCCCTGAATGTTCCAGCCTGCACCTCGAAGCCGTTCCGCGTATCGATGACCAGCACGTCCGGATCAGAAATCAGCGCGTTCCACGCCTCGGGTGGAACGTAACTGCCCACCATCCGCGTTGGATCGACGCCGGCGACACCCATAGTGACGATCTCCTTCTTGAGGCGCACCTTCATGCGGCCGAAGGGCATGTCGTCGGCAACGGATTGCCTGCCTTCAAGACCGCTGAATTCCGGATGGCTGCGGAGAAAGGCCATCATGGCGGCCAGTGCATCTGGCTCGCCGGCGATGGTGCCGTTGATGCCCTCCGGCGCGAGAAGGATCGTTCCCCGGATGCCATGGGTGAGCGCTGCTTCTAGCAAGGGCAAGCGCAGCGCCGCGGCGCGTTGCAGCGTCACGAACTTGTAGAAGGCGCTGACGGCGATCTGCGTCACCGGCAGTTATCCGTGGGTGGCGAAGACGCTCGCCGTGCCGTCCTTCGCCAGCAGCAGCACGTCATAGCGTTCGGTCTGGTTGCCCATCTCCATGCCGGGAGATCCGACGGGCATGCCGGGCACGAGCAGGCCGCGCGCGTCTGGCTTCTCGCTCAGTAGCCGCACGATGTCACCCGGAGGGACGTGGCCGGAGATCACATAGCCGCCGATTTCGCCCACATGGCAGCCTTCGAGGCCCGGCGGGATTCCGAGCTTTGCCGAAAGGCCAGCAAGATCGTCATTGTCCTCCATCAGCACCGGAAGGCCAGCCGCTGCCATGCGCTCTGTCCAGGCGAGGCAGCAGCCGCAGCCACGGTTGCGGTAGAAAACCGGCATAGCAGCCGATGCCGCAGCGGCCGGCAGGAGTCCCAGCGCAGCAAGGGAGGCGATGATGGCGCGGCGTGTCGGCATGGCGGATGCTCCGGTTCTCATGGCTTGGGATGTAGTTCGGCGGGCCGGTGCAGGCAAGTCACTTCCCCGGCACGGCGGCTGCCCTCCGTCCGCCTTGTTGTCTTGCATTCAGACTTGTGGCAGGCCAATCGCAATGCCCCCTTACTTTCGTCATGGGCACCCGGCAGTAATGGAACCAGAGCGAGAGTGGGCGCGTCCTGCGTCACGAGCAAACTGAGCGGAGCTGTGGAATGAAACTTGCCCCCATGATGCATGCGAGCCTGACGGCGCTGGCGCTGTTCGCCATTGCGGCCGGGCCGTCCCGTGCCGAATCGTTGGAGCCGCTGCCCGCCCTCATTCTGGCGCAGGCGGAAACCGGGGCGCCTTCGGCCGATTTTGATCAGATCCGGAAGTTCCTGAACGGCGGGCGCGATCTTTCCCGGCTGGATGACGAGCGCCTGCAGCAGCGCCTTGCCCGTGCCAAGCGCTTCCTCGGGGTGGATGGCCTGCCGGGAGATATCGCCGGTGAACTCGAGCAGGAGATTGCCCAGATCACCGCCGAGATCGACCGCCGGCAGCAGGCGGCCGCGGAACCGCCGGCAGCGGAGCCCGAGCCGCCGCCGCCCGAGGTGGAGCAGGCGCCCCAGCCGGAGCCCGAGCAGCAGGCACAGCCCGAAGTGCCCCAACCCCAGCCGGAACCCCAGCCGGAGCCTCAGCCCGAACCGCAGCAGCAGGCACAGCCGGAAACGCCGCCCCAGCAGCCCGAGGCCGTGCAGCAGCCTGCAGAGCAGCCCGCGCCGGACGTGGTGCAGTCTCAGGGTGATGAGGAAGTGGCCCTCTTCCTCCAGTCTGTGAGGCCCGCGTCCGAACTGAGCAGGGATGAAATCCGCCGCCAGATGCAGCAGGCGAGCGCGCTTGCGGAGAGCAAGGACCTTCCGAAGGCGCAGCGCCGGGCCTTGCGCGACGTGATCCGCGAGGCAAGGGCCGCACTCAAAGGCAAGGGCGATGCTGATGCGGCAGACGCTGCAACGCAGCCAGAGCCACAGCCGGAGCCACAGCCAGAGCCGCAACAGCAGGCACAGGCCGCCAAGGTTGACCCGGCCCTGGAACGCCAGGCGCGCGACATCCTCAACGATGGCACGGACGTCCGGGAACTGAGCAGGCGCGAGCTTCGCCAGCGGCTGTCCGGCATGCGCGACCTGCTGGCCAGCGACCGTCTCTCCCCTGAGACGCGCGATGCGCTGCGCAGCAAGCTGGCCGACGAACGCCAGATCCTGCGCCGCGATGTGAGCGGCAACGAGGACCGCGAGGCCCCGCCGCAAGGTGCTGGCGGCAACAACAACGTGATCATCAACAACAACAACACGACGATCACCAACAATGATGTGCGGCTGGTCCTGCGCGACCAGCGCCCGCCCGAGCAACTCGATGAGGAAGAGCTCGTCCGCCGCATCGACATCTATCGTGAGGTCGTGCGTGACGACCGCTACGAGGAAGCAGAGCGCAGCGACTGGCGCCGCGCCCTCGAGCGTGACCGCCGCTACCTGCGCCGCCAGATGCTGGAGGAGCGCCAGGCCCGCGCCGAGCGCCTCCGCTCCGGCCAGATCCAGTTCGATGTCGTGATCGGTGACGACTATGACCCGGAGGCCGCATATCGCGATGACGTCTTCGCCGCGGAGGTGGAGGATGACGAACTGGCGGATGTCCTCGCCGCACCGCCGCGCCGCCGGATCGACCGGCGCTATTCGGTGGAGGAGTTCGAGCGCAGTCCGGAAGCGCGCGAGGCGATGGCCCGCATCGAGATCGACACGGTGAACTTCGGCTTCGGCGAAGGCTTCCTGCGCGAGGAGGAGATCGACAAGCTCGACCGCATCGCAGTGGTGCTGGAGAAGGTTCTGGCCAAGAACCCCGACGAGGTGTTCCTGCTCGAGGGCCACACCGACGCCGTGGGCTCGACTGCTGCGAACCTCGCACTCTCCCGCCAGCGCGCGCAGGCGGTGAAGGAGGCGCTGACCACCTACTACGTGATCCCGGCCGGGAACCTGAAGACGGTGGGGCTGGGCGAGCGCTACCTGAAGATTCCGACGCTGCAGGCCGAGGCCGAGAACCGCCGCGTATCGCTTGCCCGCATCACGCCGCTGGTGGGCGAGCTGGACTGACGCCGGAGCTTGAGCTTGCATGTGGACCGGGCCGCCGCTATACGGCGGCCCATTCCATTCAAGCTCAAGGACAAGGGGACAGTCATGGCCACCGAACGCACTTTCTCGATCATCAAGCCGGATGCGACGCGCCGCAACCTGACGGGCGCCATCAACGCCAAGATCGAGGGCGCAGGCCTGCGCATCGTGGCGCAGAAGCGCGTCAAGTGGGGCAAGGCGGAGGCGGAAGCCTTCTACGGCGTCCACCGGGAGCGCCCCTTCTTCAACGACCTCGTGACCTTCATGATGTCGGGCCCGATCGTGGTGCAGGTGCTGGAAGGCGACAACGCCGTGGCCCGCTACCGTGAAGTGATGGGCGCCACCAACCCCGCCAACGCCGCCGCCGGCACGATCCGCAAGGAATTCGCGGAATCGATCGAGGCCAATTCGGTGCATGGCTCGGACTCAACAGACAACGCCGCGATCGAGATCGCCCAGGTGTTCAAGCCTGACGAGATCGTCGGCTGACGCCAGCCGATGTGGACCGCCCTCTACGTCGCCGCGATCGTCGCCGTGAACTGGATGTTCACGGCGATTGCACCGTGGGCGACGCCGCTGGGCGACCTTTATCTTGCGAACATCGTGGTCGGTTTCGTGTTCGTGCTGCGCGACTATGCACAGCGCGAGATCGGCCACTCGGTTCTCGCCGCCACGGCGGTGGGTGGCGTGCTCACCTGGTTCATGGTCGATCCCGCCATCGCGCTGGCCTCGATCACCGCCTTCATCCTGTCGGAGATGGCGGACTGGGGCGTTTATTCCTACATGCGCCGGCCGCTGTCCCAGCGCATCCTGTTCTCGAGCCTTATCGCTGTGCCGCTCGATACGCTGGCCTTCCAGTATCTCGCGGGCTACCTGACGCCCGCGGCCTTCGCCACCGAGATTGCCAGCAAGGCCGTGGGCGTCTTCCTCGTGTGGTATCTGCTGCGGCTGCGTGACCGGAAGCTGGCGCTGACCGCCTGAGATCACGCCTTCTTCTGTTTGGCGCGCTCGCTGGCGCAAAAGGCCTCGTCGCTGGCCTGCAGCAGTGCCTTCATGCTCTTGAGCTTGAGTTCGAGCTCATATTCGCTGATCACGCGGTTCTTCAACTCCGGATTCTTGGCGTGGAGTTCCGCCGTCATCTTGTCC
The DNA here is from genome assembly GCF_044239095.1 of Aestuariivirga sp. GTDB lineage: Bacteria > Pseudomonadota > Alphaproteobacteria > Rhizobiales > Aestuariivirgaceae > Aestuariivirga. The sequence goes on from NZ_JBIICB010000062.1 coordinate 9,210, forward strand.
AGCTTGGCGGCGATCCTGTAGCGCACGGCATCCTTGGTTTCATGGGTGCGTTCGCAGGGGAGCTTGCCTGTCTCTTTCTTGCATGTGCCGCTGCGGCGGCAGCTTGCCTTCGGGCAGCGCGCCAGCGGTGCCTCGCGCTCGATCCAGCACGGGTGAAGCATGTAACCTCCTGTCATGTGGTGTGATGTTTGATGGCGCCTCACGGCGGGCGCCCGTGGGGTGATCCACGGACGCCCCTTGCTGTGGGAGGACGGGAATGCCGGAGCCGGGGCTCACACAATCCAATTGGGAAAATGGCGCGAGGCGCCCGGTTCATGCAGGGCCGGGCGATGGCGGGGCAGCTTGCCCCCTCTGCCCGGGGGCCCCGCACCCGCTTGCGCGGCGGCGCGGCGTTTGTCGCTAAGGGTAGGCGCTTGTCACGCGTCCCCCTGGGACGCCATGAATGCCTTGCGGCGCAGGGGTCGTAATGCCCCCGGGTCCCGCCCGTCGCGCCCGGGGAGGGGTGTTGCGTTCCCACCCCACCGCAGGTGCCGCCGGCCTTTCCGCAATACCGAGACGCTGTCGACATCGTCCCCTCCTCTGGGAATGGCCGTGAAGAGGAGTATTAGCGGAGCATAGGAAGAAAGTCAATGATTCATTCCAACGGGCAGCGTCGCATTGCTACGCGGCATTCGCTCGTCGTCTGTACTCTTCATCATTTGCTGCAAGCTGCATTACGAATGAAACATCTGCAAGCATTGCTGCCTTTGCGCCAATACGATCAATGCTACTGACAACGGAGTTCAGTGAGTATGGCTGGCTTGATTTCGACAAGTCTGAAAACATCATGAACTTCGATGCAATGGAAAGCTGGTTCTCAGTTACGTACTCAAAAACGATCTTTCGATCATTAACAACTACAACGTTGTGAGCATTCCATGTCGTGTCTCTACCTAAAAGTTCTTGCTCTCGGAAAACTGCAGATGAACCAAATGCACGTGTCACCTTATTGAAGAGCTCCTCGGTGTTCGTCTTTTCTCTTTCCTCAAGAGCTCTAAAGATCGCGGAACTTGAAGCAGCAACGGAGGCATTTGCTACGGCGGAAATTGCAGTTTCAATGTTTTCGATTGAAGCCCGGATCACGAAGATGCTCATGCCATCGTAACTGACCGCATAACGTTTAGCCGCCTTCCGGGCAGCTGCATCGAAAAACCCGCCTGCTCCTTGCATTTCCGCTTCGGATTGACCAAGGGCAAGATCAGACACAAAGCATTCCGATCCATTCAGAACAATTTCAACTGCAGCACTTGCTCCGCTTGGATACAGGACCGGTACAGCCATTCTCGCGCGCTCGCCCTGTACCCGCGTTCCCATGAGCCGCGATACAGCTTTTGACAGGCGCTGGCCTAGATCAATCGACGTTGTGTCGCTCATTGCTACACCAATGGTAACTGCAAATTGGGAAGAGGAACGTCACCGGGATTACTAATATTGAGTCTCTTGCTTACAAACGCCAGGGCTTGTGAAAAGCTCGTCAATTCCTCAGTAATTGGAATTGCGCATGGTGATGAACCGAGGTTGGAAACCAGTTCGTCCTGACCGCCTGTATTGTAAAGGAACGAATGCTCGTGCGATTCTCCGACCCCAAAAAAATGGTTCGCGTAGCCACCGCCACAGGATGACCTGTTATGGTGTGTGTTTGAAGGATCATTCTCAAGTCGATAGAGATTTTGGTGACCCTTCACGTTTGGTAACTCCAAACTCATCTGAATTGTCATTGTCTTCGGATATCGTGGCCAAACTATCGCGTGGAACCAAAGACCGCGCGGAAGCGCAGATGCCTCCCTTAGCCTACATCTGAATATCGCAACGGGTTCAGTCTTGTTGCGTTCCTTGCTCGCTTCCCAGTGCCTTAATTCTCCCGGTTTTGCTGAATGAATCACAAAAAATTTCTCAATTCTGAGCAATTCTTGTGCATCTTTCAGTGGGATGGGCATTCTGTCAACTCAACATATTAGTCGTCCTGGAGTCAAACATTCCCTAACGGCAGGCGATATCAGCGGCTTGCCGAATTGTACGGTTTTACGTACAATGAAGTATGCGCACCACCTCTTATTCCGAACTCCGCAAGAACCTCGCCTCCGCCCTCGACAGGGTGGTGGAGGACCGGGAGCCCGTCATCATCACCCGCGACCGGGGGAAGCCTGCGGCGGTGCTGATGTCGCTGGAGGAATTCACCTCCTGGGAGGAGACGCTGCATCTGCTGCGGAGCCCGGCCAATGCGGCGCGGTTGAAGGAGGCCGTGGACTCGCTCGACACGGGTGGCGGGACAGAGCGCAAGCTGGCTGAATGAGGCTGCTGTTCTCCGGGCAGGGCTGGGAGGATTATCTCTGGTGGCAGGCCCGTGACCGCAAGACGCTCGAACGCATCAATGTGCTGATCAAGGACGCGAGCCGGAACCCGTTTCAGGGGATTGGCAAACCGGAGCCGTTGCGGGGGGATTTGGCCGGCTGGTGGTCTCGCCGGATCACGCAGGAGCATCGGCTGGTGTATCGCGCAGTGGATGGCACGCTGCAGTTTGCGCAGTGCCGGTATCATTACTGAGAGTGCGGCGAAGCTGGAGTCCGGCTTTCGCCGGAATGACGGCGTTGGGGGTGCGCGGCAATCATTCCTCTCCCCCGGTGGGGGAGAGGGCAGGGTGAGGGGGTCTGTCCGCGCTGGAGGTCTGTTGTTGGTTCGGCGGCCGGGACTGTTTGTGGTTTTGGGATTTGGTGCGGGGCGCTTGTGTTTGTGGTGGGCATCCCCTCACCCTTCCCTCTCCCCCGGTGGGGGAGAGGAATAGGTTGGGATGCTGGGCGGTGTGGTTTGGTTCCCTCATCTACCCGTTGCTTTGCAACGGGGCCCCTCTTCTCCCGCTAAAGGAGCGGGAGAAGACGTTGATCGGTGTGGCGGGGGATGGGCAATGCGTGCGCGGCCACCATTCCTCTCCCCCGGTGGGGGAGAGGGCAGGGTGAGGGGGTGTGTCCGCGCTTGAGGCCTGTTGTTGGTTCGGCGGCCGGGACTGTTTGTGGTTTTGGGCTTTGGTGTGGGCGGTGGTGTTTGTGGTGGGCACCCCCTCAACTTTCCCTCTCCCCCGGTGGGGGAGAGGAATAGGTTGGGATGTTGCGGTGGTGTGCTGCGGATTGGAGACAAGTGTCTTCTCCCGCTGGAGGAGCGGGAGAAGACCTTTACGCCTTCACGCTGCGTGAGAGGAAGGCGGGCATTGTCTGTTCGGTGAAGCCGCGGTGGTCAGGCGCGTCGGAGACGTCGCGCTGGGGGTGGCGGTCCGGGCGGGGGGCGCGGTCGCGGGTGCGCTCGCGCGGGGGTTTTTCGGGGCGCGGGGCGGATGGCGCTGCGGCGGCGGGTTTGGGGGCCGGCGCGGGGCGCTCTTCGCGCGGCGGGCGTTCGGTGCGCGGCGCGGGCTCCATGGCGGCGCGTTCGCCGTGGTCCTTGACCTCACGCGGGCGGCGGTCACGGTCGCGGCCGCGGCGGTCGCCGCCGCCGCGTCCCTCACGGCCCTCGCGGCGGGGGCGGTCAGGCTCAGCACCGCGGGTTTCGATGGCGGCTTCGGCCTCGGCACTTAATTCGAAATAGGGGATCTCTTTCTTGATCAGGGCTTCGATGCCCTTCCAATACTTGCCCTCTTCCTTCGAGATCATGGTGAAGGCCTGGCCCTCACGCCCTGCACGTCCCGTGCGGCCGATGCGGTGGACATAGTCTTCCGCATGGGTGGGAACATCGAAGTTGAAGACGTGGGAGACTTCCGGAATATCGAGGCCGCGGGCGGCGACGTCGGAGGCGATCAGATAGGTGATCTCATTGTTGCGGAAGGCCTGCAGCGTCTTGAGGCGGGCGGACTGGTCCATGTCGCCATGGAGAGCCCCCACGCTGAAGCCGTGGACGGACAGGGACTTTTCCAGCAGCGCGACCGTGGTCTTGCGGTTGGCGAAGATGATGCCGTTCTTGACGTTGGTCTGTGTACGGAGCAGCTGGCGCAGCGCCTCACGCTTGGCTTTCGCCTCATGCGGGACCTTGACCAGCATCTGGGTGATGGTTTCCGCCGTGGAGGAGGGCCTGGAGACCTCGACGCGCACCGGATTGTGCAGGAAGGCGGTGGTGAGGCGCTGGATCTCCGGCGGCATGGTGGCGGAGAAGAACATGGTCTGCCGGGTGAAGGGCAGGAGCTTGCAGATGCGCTCAATGTCCGGGATGAAGCCCATGTCCAGCATGCGGTCTGCCTCGTCGATCACCAGCATGTCGATGCCGGTGAGCAGCAGCTTGCCGCGCTCGAAATGATCAAGCAGGCGGCCCGGCGTGGCGATGACGACGTCCGCACCACGGTCGATCTTGAGGGCCTGCGGCTCGAAGGCGACGCCGCCGATCAGGAGGGCAACCGAGAGATTGTGCTTGCAGCCCAGCGTCTCGAAGGCCTCGCGCACCTGGTCGGCGAGCTCTCGCGTGGGCTCGAGGATCAGCGTCCGCGGCATGCGGGCGCGGGCGCGGCCCTTTTCGAGCAGCGACAGCATGGGCAGCACGAAGGCGGCGGTCTTGCCGGAGCCGGTCTGGGCCAGGCCCATGACGTCGCGCCGCTGCAGGGCGGGCGGGATTGCTTCCGCCTGGATGGGGGTGGGGGTCGTGTAACCCGCGGCGGTGATCGCCTCGAGGGTTCTGGGGCTCAGTCCGAGCTCGGAGAAGTTCATATGGGGGTAAAAACCAATCTGGCGATTTTATTCTGATTGCATCAAAATCTGCGCCGGGCGAATTCGCCATCAAGCCCCGTGCGCTGAAGCTTAGCTGCACATAGGGATTCCCATTGGGAAAGTCAATTCGCGAGAGGTTGTGCGGGTCAGAATTGTCTTGCAGTATGCAATTCACCCGCGTGCCACGTTGTATGGGACAGTGGTTAAGGCATCGCTCCGCGATTCTCGGGGGGCGGATCAAATGGGGGAGTTGAACATGAACAAACTGAGCGCCGAATTCTTTGGGACTTTCTGGCTGGTGCTGGGCGGCTGCGGCTCCGCGGTGCTGGCGGCCGCCTTTCCCGCGCTGGGCATCGGCTTCGTGGGCGTGTCGCTGGCCTTCGGCCTGACCGTGCTGACCATGGCCTATGCGGTGGGCCACGTTTCCGGCGCACATTTCAACCCGGCGGTGACTGTGGGCCTCGCGGCCGCTGGCCGCATCAGCTGGAGCACGGTGCCGGGCTACATCGTGGCCCAGGTGCTGGGCGGCATTGCTGCGGCGCTGGTGCTCTACCTCATCGTCAGCGGCAAGGCGGATTTCGCGGGCGTCGGCGGCTTTGCCTCCAATGGCTTCGGCGAGCATTCGCCGGGCAAGTTCTCGATGATGTCCGCGCTGATCACCGAAGTGGTTCTGACGGCGATGTTCCTCGTCGTGATCCTCGGTGTCACCCACAAGAACGCGCCGGCCGGCTTCGCGCCGCTGGCCATCGGCCTGGCGCTGACGCTGATCCACCTGATCTCGATCCCGGTCACCAACACCTCGGTGAACCCGGCCCGCTCCACCGCGGTTGCCCTGTTCGCAGAGCCCTGGGCGCTGCAGCAGCTCTGGCTGTTCTGGGTGGCGCCGATCGCCGGCGGCGTGATCGGCGCGCTGGTGCATAAGGTCATCTCGGAAGATTGATCCCCAAGGGACAGTGCCGGAAAAGAACAGGGGCGGGCCTTGCAGAAGGGCCCGCCCCAGGTTTTTGTGCCGGGCGGGCGGTTCTGCAGTAGGGTGAGTTCCGCAACACATGGAGACGTGCATGAAAGGCATCCGGCTGAAGGCCCCGGGCGGGCTGGACCATCTGACCGCCGTGGAACTTCCTGAGGCGGCCGCACCAGGGCCCGGCGAGATCACGGTCAGGCTCCATGCGAGTTCGCTCAATTACCATGACTACCGCGTGATGGCGGTGCCCGGCGCGGTGGCGGACGGGCGCATCCCCATGTCGGATGGTGCAGGCGTGGTCGAGGCGGTGGGTGCTGGCGTGAGCGAGTTCCGCCCGGGTGACCATGCCGTCTCCTGCTTCTTTCCGGGCTGGATCGCGGGTGAACCCACGCTGCCCGATTTCGCGACGGTGCCGGGTGATGGCGTCGACGGCTATGCGCGCGAGCGGGTGACTTGTCCCGCCTATGCCTTCACCCATGCGCCCAGCGGCTGGTCGCACGCCGAGGCGGCGACCATCACCACGGCAGGCCTCACCGCATGGCGGGCGCTGATCGTCAACGGGCCGCTCAAGGCAGGCGACACGGTGCTGGTGCTGGGCTCTGGCGGCGTTTCCATCGCGGCGCTGCAACTGGCGCGGGCCATGGGGGCGACGGTGATCGCCACCTCCTCATCGGACGAGAAGCGCGCCCGCCTCGCGGCGATGGGTGCGGCCTTCACCCTGAACTACCGTTCGACACCGGACTGGGGAACCAAGGTGAAGGACTGGACGGGCGGACGCGGTGTTGACCATGTGGTCGAGGTCGGCGGGCCGGGCACGCTGCCGCAGTCGATCGAGGCGGTGCGGGTTGGCGGCCACATCTCGCTCATCGGCGTGCTGACGGGGCGCAGCGGCGAGATCCCCACCGGCGCGCTGATGCGCAAGCAGGCACGCCTCCACGGCCTGATCGTCGGCAACCGAACGCAGCAGCAGGACTATGTGCGGGCGCTGGAGACGGCGGAGATCAGGCCGGTGATCGACCAGTCCTTTCCGCTCGACGGCATTGCCGATGCCTTCCGTTATGAGGAATCGGGGCGGCATTTCGGTAAGATCTGCCTGGAGTGGTGAGGCGCCTCAGTCTTCGTGCTGCCTGCTCTTGCGAGATTCCCTCAAGCGCAGGGCTGAGCTACTCAAATAGACCACCAAAAGCAGCCACGCTCCGAGATTGAAGAACAGCATGTCCCGGTTGGTCACCGGCACCGTGCCGATAGTGAAGAGGGTGTAGGGGGATGTGTAGCGTTCGTCACCAGCCTTGAAAAACTGAAATGCGGACAAGCCGGCGAACCCGAGAGCACCGACCGTATGCAAGCGGCGTTCGGTGTAGAGGCCCAGGCGGGCCAAGCCGAAGTCCAGCGCCAGCATGAGCCCGCCAATCAGCACAGCTGCGCATGCGAGTAAGAAGATGTATAGCTCAGCGATCAGTATCCACGTCCCCTTGGGCAGGGACAAGCGTGAAATGCCATTGGCGTAAAGATAGATCCAGTGTGCGAGGATCAGCGCTGCGATAACGGCAGCGACGGCCATCACCCGCAACGTCAGGCCACGGGGAACGCGTACCGGGGTCGCCGGAAGGGGGGCATCGGGGCGAGCCATGATTTCCATCGTCTGTCGTGGGTGAACACGGCCGGGAGGAAAGCATTGCTCGTAAAGATTGTCAAAATCTCCTGAATTTCTACTCCAGCCTTGCTGGGAAGCCGGGGGCGCGATGGTCTGTCTTCAGCACCAATGCGGGTCGCAGGTGTGCGGGCGCTGGAGACGGCGGAGATCGACCAGTCCTTTCCGCTCGACGGCATTGCCGATGCCTTCCGCCGCGAGGAATCTGGGCGGCATTTCGGGAAGATCTGCCTGGAGTGGTGACCTTCAGCGCCGTCATTCCGGCGCAGGCCGGAATCCAGCTTCGGGCGCCGGCAGCTGGACCCCGGCCTTCGCCGGGGTGACGCCATCAGGGGCGGGCTACTCCAGCCTTGCTGGGAAGCCGGGGGCGCGGAGGTTGATCTTCAGCACCAATGCGGGTCGCAGGTGTGCGCGCGCTGGAGACGGCGGAGATCAGGCCGGTGATCGACCAGTCCTTTCCGCTCGACGGCATTGTGGATGCCTTCCGCCGCAAGGAATCTGGGCGGCATTTCGGGAAGATCTGCCTGGAGTGGTGACCTCCAGCGCCGTCATTCCGGCGCAGGCCGGAATCCAGCTTCGGGCGCCGGCAGCTGGACCCCGGCCTTCGCCGGGGTGACGCCATCAGGGGCGGGCTACTCCAGCCTTGCTGGGAAGCCGGGGGCGCGGAGATCGGTGTTCAGAACGTCTTCCAGCAGCTTGGCGATCTGGGTGGATTGCGCCGCCCCGCCATACGCTGCCTTGCCCTTCATGAAGGTCTGCTGCGTCATGGAGGCGAGGTCGAGGGGCACGCCGAATTCCTTGCCGAAGTTCATGGCGAAGCCCAAGTCCTTCAGCGCGAGGTCCATGGTGAAGGCGATGTCGTAGCTGCCGTTGAGGATCAGCTGGCCTTCCGTCTCATGCACGAAGCTGGTGCCTGAGGAGGCGGTGATGGCCGCCCACGCCTGCGCGAGGTCGAGGCCGCCGCGCTTGGCCAGCATGAGCGCTTCGGCATCCGCCACGAGGTGGATGAAGGCCAGCATGTTGGTGATGACCTTGATGACGGCCGCCGAGCCGATGGGGCCCATGTGG
>NZ_JBIICB010000327.1:0-4390 GCF_044239095.1 Aestuariivirga sp.
GGTTTGAATACAGGCCTCGCGGCGGGTGCGGGAGTTGAGTGGCGCGTCAACTCGGACTGGTCGCTGAAGGCAGAATACCTGTATGCCGACCTAGGCGAGATCGATTCGACCCTTGTGGTGCTCGATGTTTATCAGGCCGGGCACGAACTCGAGAGTTCTGTCTCACTTGACGTTCATATTGCTAGAGTCGGCCTGAGTTATCACTTCTGATCGCTTGGCAGTGTTGGGGCCGTGCTGACGCGGTTAACGGGTACAGACCGCGTAAACAAGATCACGGCTATAAATGACTTCTTTGAGGTACTGGTGTGCAATCCGGTTCAAGATCGGACGCCACACAGCCGTCTTGCTGCGAGCCTTATGGCAGAATGATGCGACCACTCCAGACTGGCGGAACTGGTCGCAACAGAGGTATGCCGCGCCTCATGAACCACGCCATCGACAACACCTGGGCGGCGATCTTCGAGGATCTGGTCGCCACCCGCCTGACCTACGAGCGGCTGCTCGGAGCTGTGGCGGCTGGCACATGGCAGGACGCCATCCGGCTGACGCTGTCTGACCGGCTCTCTTGCCTGTACCGGCTCTCTTGCCTCGCCGAGCGTCTCGATCTGCTGGTGAAGCAGGCGAGGGTGGCGCGCCACCACGATGGCGCCGTGGCAGACGAGACCTTCGATCAGTGGGTGACCGATATCGCTGTGATCGCGTCGGCGCTCGAGAGCAACTTTGATGTGGATGTAGACGACGTCGAGGACGGTGAGCCGCAAGCCGGGACGGCTGACGTCGATGCCGTCATGGCGCTGATCGAGAAGATGAGGCCCGTGCCATGAAAGAGCGAATCCATATGCGAGGCGGTCTTGAGCCGGAAGCCCTGACCGGCTGGAAGCGGCTATTCCGGTGGAGGGCCGGGATGCGTAAGGCGGCCAAGAAGGCCTACGCCCGGCGCGTCAGGAAGTGGTTGCGGCGGGACGCGGGCCGCGACATTGAGGTCTGAAAGCGCCGCCGAATGGAGAGAGCAAATGGCTGACATGGAATTCACCGGCAAGATCGACGCGATCAGGCTCGAGATTGCCGCGCTGCTCGACGGCAAGAAGGCGCACGGCAAGCAGCGCGCCGCTCTCGAGGAAATTCTGCAGCTGTTGTCCGAAGCCGCCGATGTCGCTAAGGAGGCGGGGCTCTAGCCGGCTACGCCGCCCGCGCTGGCGCCAAGGCAGCCAATGCACTAACATTCAATCCGGACCACTCGTTGGGGGCCGATCACGGGCAGAACCCCAATATTCAATCGGGCGTAGTCGGCGCTTACAGATCAGCGATACGGCCCACGCAACCTCGAACCGGCCTGGTGGGCCCCGGACGGGTTCGACGCCATTCCTAACGCTGTAATCGATGTGTCCCAGCGTGCTTCATCTCGCGCGCTTTATGGGTCCGGACCCATAATGCAACTTCCTGCTGCCTCGGACCTCAAATGCTATCGACGAACTACTGGTTGAGCCTGCCTTCGGACCTGCGCCGCTCGCTGGCCTGCACCAAGATCATCGAAAGCATGAACAGCGCACTCGCCAAGGGTGCCGGAAAGTGAAGCACTGGCAGAACGCGAAGATGGGATTGCGATGGACTGCCGCGGTATGCTGGAAGCCGGGAAAGGCTTCAGGCCCCTAAAGTACCAAAAGCATCCGCCGGTGCTCAAAACCTGCCTTCAAAACCATCGTAGCGGCCAGTGTACTGCCCAGCCCCCTTGACTGCCTCACTCATACCGCATACGCATCTAGCGGAAATCTCGATCTGGTACTCATAGAGCAATTCGTGACCTTGCTTCCTTAGAGGTGATTATTGATTAGTTGGTCCCGCGTGTGCGCTGGAATTGCTACGTTGCTGGTAATCAATTCGACTGGTGCTCTTGCGCAGTCGAGCACTTCAGTGTCAGTCACGAATACTCTTGCGACAGACGGCATGACCAGTACCGCCTCCATAGTCTCTTCCACAGAAGGCGATTTGTCAGCTGAGGGCTTGTTACTGCGGGGATTGCTGAGTGTTGGTACCTACGAATTGGGAGATAACGATCTCGTTTCTCAATCAGGTGACCTTCTGATAGGATACCAGTTCAAAACCAGCGATTTCCGCCTTAGGGCATTCGGCGGGCTCACGATGTTGAATCGTGACTTCGACAATGACGAAGAAGGCGCTTACGCCGGAGGTTTAGCTGGTGGCAAGATAATGACTCAGTTACTCGCAAACCATAATAGTCCTTATCATATGTCAGTTACCGGCCATTACGCAACGACACTCGACAAGTATGGTTTGTCGATACAGGTCGGTTTGAAAAAAGACGACTTGGCATTTGGACCCGACGTGACTGTTCTCGGCAGTGACACCTTTGAGTCCTATCGTTTAGGGATGTTTATCAACGGTATGAAGTTGGGCGGCTTCAAGCTGAACACAGAAGCGGGCTATGGTTTTGGCAGTGAGGAAGGCGGCGGTGACAATTCGCCGTACCTCAAGCTTGGGACATCCAAGTCGTTTTAACTAGTCCTCATGCTGGTCTGACCCATAAACTTGAAGATAGTCGCTCCCATATCAAATGCCCGACCATGTCTTGTCAGTCTTCGGCCTGCTTGGTTTTTTCGCGTTGTGGCGATACGGGTGGTGGATCACTCACGCTGTTAGGGCGGTTCTTTACCTAAGGATCGTCTATCCCCGCATCTGCAGGCGCGCGCGAGGTTCAGAACGTATTTCATCGGTGGAAGGTATTCATGTCGTCGTTGCCTCGTACAACATCCCTGCCTCCGATTTTGCAGTCGTTTACCGAGCGCTATTCAGCAATATTCTAGAGAGCAAGATTCCCGGTAAAGTGGTCGCGTCCGTTACATCTGCTTCTGACGAGGCCGTACTCCGTCAAGTATACAACGATATGGGCCGACCGGAGGCAATTCAATGCATCGTGCAATTTCAGACGGGTGAGGGAAAGCGGCAAGCCCTTGGCAAGGCTCTCCGTGCACTCCGATCGAGGTGCATGACGGGGCGAACGGTCGTTGCCCTTCTTGATGGTGACGTCTTGCTTGAGCCCATGGCCCTTGCGCGGTGCATCGCTCTGCTCAGTAGCGACCCGGAGCTGTGTGCCGTTACCGCGAACAACAGCGCCGTGGTGAAGGGATCTGCGGCTCTGAAGGCATGGTATGAACTCAAGCATGCCAACCGGCATCTAAATATGTGTTCTCTGTCTCTGTCAGGGCGGCTGCTCGTGTTGACCGGGCGATTCTCGGTCGTGCGAACGGAGGATGCCCTCGACGATGACTTCATCGCGGCGGTCGAGTCAGACTACATAGACCATTGGCGTATGGGCAGGATCAGGTGCATCACGGGCGATGACAAGTCGACCTGGTATCATCTCATGCGCAGGGGCCGCCGCATGCTATATGTGCCCGATGCCATGGCGGTGTCTTTAGAGGCATCGGCCAGCAATTCTTCCTTTGTGCAAACCACATCACGGCTCATGATGCGTTGGTATGGGAACATGCTGCGGGCCAATGTCAAGGCCATCATGCTTCCTCCGTGGCGGATTGGCGTCTTCACCTGGTGGTGCATTCTTGATCAGCGGCTTTCCGTATGGACCGCGCTCACGGGCCCTGTTACCGCGCTTGTCTTGGCTTTCTCCGGCTTTTTCATCGCTATTCCAGCTTATATTCTATGGACGATAACTGTCAGATGCATGATGAGCCTTCTCGTCGGAACGCTCCACGGCCATTTGAATATTCTATGGCCATGGATGATGATCTATAATCAAATCTGGGGAGCGATGATCAAGATCCACCTGGTTTTTCATCTCGATACCCAGGGCTGGCGGCACCAAGGATTCTCCCGTGCTACCAGCGGCCAGCCACTCGTCGCGGTCAGTAGCGGTTTTCTTCAGGTTGCGGCTCTGCTCAGTTTCCTTGTTCTGGTGACGGGACTGGCGGGGCTACACCCAGTTGAACCAGGGAGTTTCGCCGAAGTGGAGTGGCTTTTCTTACAACTCATGACAGGATTGCATTTGCCTGGGCCGATGTGATGCATGCCGACCTCATCTCCAATTCTCGCCCTTGACGATTGCTCCGGCCCGGACAAAGGCGGCGTTGAGCGCGACCCCGCCGATAGGATAGCCAGCGTGCCGTTTCCCGTCGCGTTCGACATCGCGGTCGACGGACGAGTCTGCCGCGGCATACGACTTTCAAGCACCGCTTTCTATATCGATATGGATCAGCTTGATCCCTATAACATAGAAAGGCTACATCGTATCTGTTTAGCGTTCCCCGGTAATGACGGCATCAGCACAATAGTTGCCTTCGCAACGGAGGTCGCTCCCCGCAAGGATGGATTAGCTTGTCTGGAGATTGTCAGCATGAGCGAGGCTGATCAGAGG
>NZ_JBIICB010000063.1:0-17529 GCF_044239095.1 Aestuariivirga sp.
AGCGCCTGCGGCCACAGCCGCTTGAGGTCGCGCAGAAGCTTGATGTCGAGCACGCGGATCACCAGCTCACCTCGGAGGGCTGCTTGCGGCTCGTGTTGCGCTGTTCAGACGCGATGGCGCCATTGGCGAAGTGCACCACCCGGTCGGCAATCGCCGCGATTGCGGCATTGTGGGTGATGACCAGCGTGGTGGCGCCCGTCTCCGCCGAGACCCGGGTGAGCGCCTCCAGCACCTTGATGCCGGTCTTGGAGTCGAGTGCGCCCGTCGGCTCATCGCACAGCAGCACATCCGGCCGCTTGGCAATGGCGCGGGCAATCGCCACGCGCTGCTGCTCGCCGCCGGAAAGCTGGGCGGGGAAATGGTCCATGCGGTCCGACAGCCCGACGAGGGCCAGCGCCTCCTCCGGCTTCATCGGGCGGCGGGCGATCTCGGTCACGAGCTTCACATTCTCGCGCGCCGTCAGGCTCGGCACCAGATTGTAGAACTGGAAGATGAAGCCCACATGGTCGCGGCGGTAGCGGGTCAGCGCCGCCTCGGTCTGGCGGGTCAGCTCATGGTCCCTGAACCAGGCATCGCCGGCGGTGGCCGAGTCGAGGCCGCCAATGATGTTGAGGAAGGTCGACTTTCCCGAGCCCGAGGGGCCGAGGATGACGATGAACTCGCCCGCTGCCGCCGCGAAGTCGACGCCGCGCAGCGCCTGCACCTCCACCTCGCCCGTGCGGTAGGTTTTGCACAGGCCCTTGATGCGGAAGACGGGCGCCTCAGGCTGTTCCATTCCTCTTTCCTAGGCTCCCGCTCCTTCGGGCGACTTGACCCCCGTCAAGCCTCAGACATAGCCGGACAGGCCCGGGATCGAGCCCGCCACGTCCCTCACCAGCTGGGGTCCGGCCCTTTCCTTCGCATAGTCCAGTGTGGTGGCGCCCAGCGCCTTGACCTGGTCCATGGAAAGCCCCGCCGAGGTGAGCTTGGAGATGGCGGCGAGGGGACCCCCCATCATGCCGCCGGCCAGCATGCCCAGAAGCCCGCCGCCGCCGTAGCCCGCCCCGTCGCCGCCCTGGCTGCGCGCCAGCTCGGCCGCACCGGGCATCTTGTCGAAGAATTCCTGAACCTTGTTCTGGTTGCCCTGGGTCTGGATCAGGTTCAGCACGATGCCGAGGGCCTTGGTGGCCTTCTCCTCGGACAAGCCCGTGGTGGTGACGATACGTCCGATCAGTTCCTGCATGTCTCAATCCTGCTCACGCATTGCGCATTGAGCGTCCATATAGCAATAAAGAGCTCACCGAAGCGACCATATCCGGGGAGGCCGCAGAATGTCAGAAGGTACGATCTTCATCGGGCAGAGCGAAAAGCGGGAGGAACTCTACCTCGCGCTGGCCAACCGCCATGGCCTCGTCACCGGCGCCACCGGCACCGGCAAGACGGTGACGCTGCAGATCATGGCCGAGGGCTTCTGCAACGCGGGCGTTCCCGTCTTCGCGGCAGATGTGAAGGGCGACCTTTCCGGCATCTCGATGGAAGGCGAGCCCAAGGATTTCCTGCTCGAGCGCGCCAGGAAGATGGGCTTCGACGATTATGGCTTCGAGGCGATCCCCACGATCTTCTGGGATCTCTTCGGCGAGCACGGCCACCCGATCCGCACGACCATCACCGAGATGGGCCCCTTGATGCTGTCGCGCCTCATGGGCCTGTCGGACGCGCAGGAGGGTGCGCTCAACATTGCCTTCAAGCTCGCCGACAAGGAGGGCCTGGCGCTTCTCGACCTCAAGGACCTGCGCGCCTTGTTGAAGGAGCTGGGCGAGCGCGGCAAGGAGCTCACCACCGAATACGGCAATCTCGCCGCACCCACCATCGGCGCCATCCAGCGCCGCCTCGTGGTGCTGGAGGAGCAGGGCGGCGGCAATTTCTTCGGCGAGCCCGCCCTCGACATCAGGGACTTCATGCGCACCACGCTGAACGGCAAGGGCTACATGAACGTGCTCGCCGCCGACAAGCTGATCAACTCGCCCCAGCTCTATGCCACCTTCCTCTTGTGGATGATGTCCGAACTGTTCGAGAAGATGCCCGAAGTGGGTGACCCCGAGAAGCCGAAGATGGTGTTCTTCTTCGACGAGGCGCATCTCCTGTTCTCCGAAGCGCCTCCCGGGCTCATCCAGAAGATCGAGCAGACGGTGAAGCTCATCCGTTCCAAGGGAATCGGCATCTATTTCGTGACGCAGAACCCGCTGGACGTGCCCGAATCCGTGCTGGCCCAGATGGGCAACCGCGTGCAGCATGCGCTCCGCGCCTATACGCCTCGTGAGCAGAAGGCGGTGGCCACCGCCGCCTCCACCTTCCGTCCCAATCCGGCCTTCAAGACGGAGGAGGCCATCACCCAACTGGGCAAGGGTGAGGCGCTGGTCTCCGTGCTTGATCCCAAGGGCGTTCCCACCATGGTGGAGCGCACCATGATCCGCCCGCCGTCAAGCCGCATGGGCCCGATCACGCCGGAGGAACGCCAGAAGATCGTCAAGAACTCGCCCGTCTATGGCAATTACGAGCAGGCGGAGGACCGCGAGTCCGCCTACGAGATCCTGATGAAGCGCGCCGAACAACGCAGCGCCGCCGCCGAACAGGAAAAAGCTGACAAGGCCGCAGCCCGCAGCACGCCCCAGCGTGAGACGGCCACCGACCGCTTCGTCAAGAACATGGCCTCAACGGCAGGCCGCCAGATCGGCAACATGCTCATCCGCGGCATACTGGGCGGCCTGAAGTGGAAGTAAACCCTCTTCTTCCCTTCTCCCGTCGCAACGCGATGGGAGAAGGTGGCGCGGAGCGACGGATGAGGGCCTCTTTCCGCGAGTGGCACCAGTTGACGCAGCCCTCATCCGCCCTTCGGGCACCTTCTCCCATTGGCTTTGCCAACGGGAGAAGGGAAACCTCACCACGAGTTCCCTTCTCCCGTCGCAACGCGATGGGAGACGGCTCGCGGAGAGAAGCCCTCATCCGCCCTTCGGGCACCTTCTCCCATTGGCTTCGCCAACGGGAGAAGGGAAACTTCTCCACGAGTTCCCTTCTCCCGTCGCAACGCGATGGGAGAAGGTGGCCGTTAGGCCGGATGAGGGCCTCTTTCCGCGAGTGGCACCGGTTGACGCAGCCCTCATCCGCCCTTCGGGCACCTTCTCCCATTGGCTTCGCCAACGGGAGAAGGGAAACTTCGCCACGAGTTCCCTTCTCCCGTCGCAACGCGATGGGAGAAGGTGGCCGACAGGCCGGATGAGGGCCTCTTTCAACCAGCACGGTTCGCGGAGAGAAGCCCTCATCCGCCGCTGACCCGGCGCGGCCGGAGGCGCCGCAGAAGCTCCGGCATGTTTGAATCGAGCGCTGCAGACAGGTCCGCATAGCGGCGGTTGAGCCACAGCCCTGCACCGATCACCGCGAGTCCGATGATGGACAGCGCGAAGGAGAACATGATCATGTCCGTGAAGACGTCGTGGGCGAGGATGCCCATATAGATCGCCACCCCAAACGCCCCGAACACGGCATAGATCCGGCGATCGAGATAGAGTGCCAGGCTGATGAGGGCGAGGTTGGTCAGCAGGTAAAGGAAGCGCTGCAGTTCGGTTGAGTCCGGGCTGGCGCTGAGCCCGCCCCAAAAGGCCGCAGCCCCGAAGATGTGCAGCCAGAAGCCGAGGTCCGGTCCCTGCGGGCGCCGCAGGTCGATGGCCCAGGCAACAGCCATCACGGCAAGGCCGAAGAAGATCGACACGATGCGGCGCGTCTCGAGGTCGCCATAGTCGGTGGGTGACGGCGTGAACCACATGGCGATGTCCATGGACATGAACCACAGCGCGATGCCGGCCACCATGAGCAGCAGCGGCACCTTATAGGCGCGCAATGCGGCGAAAGCGGCCAGCACGGTGCCGGTCTCCATGAACAGCCAGCTGCCGTTCACATAGGGAAAGAAGTCCTGATAATCGCCGGGCCGGCCCTTGGCATAGCGCCAGAGATCGAGCGCATCCTGAATGCCGTAGATCATGAGCGGCACCATTGCCACTGCCGCCGCGATCAGCAAGCCGCCGGGAACGCGCAAATTGCGGGCATGCCACAGGTGGCGGCCGAGCAGGATGAGCCCCGCTGCATAGGCGGCCCCGGTTGCGAACAGGGCCCATCCGCCCATTTTGTTGAAGGCCGCATTGGTGAACAGGCCCATGGCCGCCATGATGATGAGGGCCCCGCCGTACCAGAGCACATGGGTGAGGTCGAAGCGCGCCGCCGGCTGTGCATCGAGGCCTGCTCCGTCCTGCGCCTGCTGTTTCACGAAGTCGAGAATGGACTTGGCCTGAGCCTCGCCGATGAGCCCCGCGGCAACCGCCTTGCGCAGATCCTGTTCAGTGGACATGCCTGCTCCCTGGGATCAAACACGATCGCGAATAACAGCAAGCCTATATGATCTCATCCTCATCCGCCAGCGACGCCGCTTAAGGGTGCCGAGCGGCCTGGCCCTGGCGCGGAAGCAAGACCTCTTCTTCCCTTCTCCCGTCGCAACGCGATGGGAGAAGGTGGCCGATAGGCCGGATGAGGGCCTCTTTCAACCAGCACGGCTCGCGGAGAGAAGCCCTCATCCGCCCTTCGGGCACCTTCTCCCATTGGCTTCGCCAACGGGAGAAGGGAAACTTCGCCACGAGTTCCCTTCTCCCGTCGCAAAGCGATGGGAGAAGGTGGCGCGGAGCGACGGATGAGGGCTTCTTTCCGCGAGTGGCACCGGTTGACGCAGCCCTCATCCGCCCTTCGGGCACCTTCTCCCATTGGCTTCGCCAACGGGAGAAGGGAAACTTCGCCACGAGTTCCCTTCTCCCGTCGCGACGCGATGGGAGAAGGTGGCCGACAGGCCGGATGAGGGCCTCTTTCAACGAGTGGCACCGGTTGACGCAGCCCTCATCCGCCCTTCGGGCACCTTCTCCCATTGGCTTTGCCAACGGGAGAAGGGAACACTCGGTCAGATAATCTCATCCTCATCCGCCAGCGCCGCCGCCTCTTCTCCGTATTCCTTGATGGTGGCAAGCGGCCTGGCCCTGGCGATGTGAAACACGGCGTCGCCGCGGTTGACGATGGGCAGGTTGGTGCGGCCCACGATGATGCCGTCTTCCTCCGCGACGAGCGGCAGCGAGGAGGTGCCCAGCGGATCGGCCACCACGCCCACGACCTCCTGCTTTCCCACCCGGTCGCCGATGCGGCGCGTGGTGTGCAGGATGCCGCTTTCGGGCGCCCTCACCCAGGCGCTGGCATCGGAGAACACCGTGCTCGAGAGCGGCTTTCCTGCCACGGGATCGATCATGCCGAGGTAGGACATCACGCGGAGCGCCCCCCTCACCGCCGCATCGATCGACAGTTCGTCGAAGCGCAGCGCCTCGCCGCCCTCATAGAGCAGAACCTTCACGCCCGCCTCGCCCGCGGTGAGGCGCAGTGATTTTTCCCGCAGCTTCGACAAGAGGATCACCGGCGGCGCGAAAGCCTCCGCCATGGCCAGCAGTTCGGGCTCGTCCGGCGCCAGCCTGATCTGCGGCAGGTTGGTGCGGTGAAGCGCTGCCGTGTGGAAGTCGATCCCAAAGCGGCACTTGAGCACCACCTCGCGGAAGAAGATGTCCGCCACCTGGCTTGCGAGCGAGCCCCTGTCGGAACCGGGGAAGCAGCGGTTCAGGTCGCGCCGGTCCGGCATGTAGCGCGTGTGGTTGAGAAAGCCGAAGCTGTTGACGATGGGCACCGCGAGCAGCGTGCCCTTGAGCCTTGTCAGTGCCGGGTGGTTGAGGATGCGGCGGATGATCTCAACGCCCTGGATCTCGTCGCCATGAATGGCGCCCGAGAGGAAAATCACCGGTCCATGCTGTTCGCCGTGCACCACATGGACGGGCAGGGCGACATGCGTGTGATTGGACAGCACGCTGACGGGCAGGTTCACGGTTGCGCGCTGGCCCGGCTGCACATCCGCCTCGCCCAGAGTGAACACCCTCATCCCTTGCCCTTCGTCCTGGTGCGGCCGGGCTTGGCGTGGCGCTCGATGAAGCGGATGATGGCGAGCGCCACGTCGACGCCCGTCGCTTTCTCGATGCCCTCGAGGCCGGGCGAGGAGTTGACCTCCATCACCACCGGCCCGTGGCTGGAGCGCAGCATGTCGACGCCCGCCACGTTGAGGCCCATGGCGCGTGCCGCCTTCAGCGCTGTTGCTTTCTCCAGCGCCGTCAGCTCGATCATCTGCGCGGTGCCGCCGCGGTGCAGGTTGGAGCGGAAATCGTCCTTGGCGCCCTTGCGCTCCATCGCGGCCAGCAGCGTGCGGCCCACCACGAAGGCGCGGATGTCGCGGCCCTCCGCCTCCTTGATGAATTCCTGCACGAGGATCGACACATCCGCGCCGTGGAACGCCTCGATCACTGACTTTGCCGACTTGTGCGTCTCGCTCAACACCACGCCAATACCTTGCGTGCCTTCGAGCAGCTTGACGACGACGGGTGCGCCTCCCACGATGTTAAGAAGATCATCCGTGCGCTTGGAATCATAGGCAAAGGCGGTGACGGGAAGCCCCACGCCGTCACGCGCCAGCAGCTGCAGCGAGCGCAGCTTGTCGCGCGAGCGGCCGATCGCCACGGATTCATTCACCGGGTAGACGCCCATCATCTCGAACTGGCGCAGCACGGCCATGCCGTAGAATGTGTGGGACGCGCCGATCCGCGGGATCACCGCATCGAAGCCTTCCAGCTTCTCGCCCAGATAGCGCAGCTCCGGCTTCTTCGAGGTGATGTTCATGTAGCACTTGAGATAGTCGATGGGCACCATCTGGTGCCCGCGCTTCTCCGCCGTCTCGATGAGGCGCTGGTGCGAATAGAGCTTGGGGTTGCGGGTGAGCAGGGCGATCTTCATGGCTTTTTGCGCGTCCGCGGCGAGAGGAGGTTGGTTTTCGCCGGGTGAACGAGAAATTGTGCGCCAAGGCTGGCGCGGCCCAGAAGCATGGCAACACCCATGTCGGTGCGGTCCGTCAATGTCACCTCCATGCGCAGGATGAGCTTGCCGATCTTCACCTCCGTCTCGACAACGGCGCGCGTCTCGGTGTGGCCGCTCGAGCTTTTCACCTTGCGCATGCCTTTTAGCGGCAGGCGGCAATGGTGGTGCCGCCGCTTCAGCGGCAGCACGAAGGTCACGTGGTGGTCGTCCTTCTCGATGTGGGTGGCATGCAAGGCCGCCGAACGCGCGCCGGTGTCGATCTTGGCGAAGAAGGTGCCGACACCCAGCTGCGGCAGGCTCACCTTCTCGCGCCAGCCGATGATGACCGGCTGGCCGTCCTGCGTCTGTTTCGGGCGCGTGGTGAGCATGTCGAGGAGTTTAGTCGATCACCGGAACAAGTACATAACCCAATAAAGCCGTCATCCCGGCGAAGGCCGGGATCCAGCTTTGGTTCAGTACACGTGGATAGAGGAAGCTGGATCCCGGCCTTCGCCGGGATGACGGGCTCAAGTGGAGCTAATCCAGCCTGATCGTTTCGGCGATCTCGATGCCGAAGCCGGACAGTCCCACATAGTGCCGGTTGGAGGAGGACACGAGCCGGATCGTGCTGACGTTCAGGTCACGCAGGATCTGGGCGCCCAGCCCCACGTCGCGCCAGCTCTGCTGGCGCTGGGCGGCGCTTGCCGATTTCTCGGCCCCGAACTGCCCGGCCGGCACGCCCGCGGCACCTTCCTGCAGGTAGACGAGAATGCCCGATCCTTCGCGCTTGAAGACCTCGAACACCTTGGTCAGCGTGGTGCGCGTGCCGAACACGTCTTCCAGCACGTTTTCGCGGTGGAGCCTGACCGGCACCTTGCGGCCGGAGGTTATGTCGCCGAAGACCAGGGCCAGCTGTTCCACCTGGTCGAAGGGTGTCACATAGGAATAGCCCTTCGCCTTGCCGATGGCGGTTTCGACGTCGAACTGCGCGGTCTGCTCCACCAGCCGCTCACGGCGCTGGCGGTAGGCGATGAGGTCGGCGACCGAGATGATCTTGAGGCCATGCTCACGCGCGAAGGCGAAGTTCTGGGGGCCGCGCTTGACGGAGCCGTCATCGTTGACGAGTTCGCAGATGGCGCCCACGGGCTTGAGGCCCGCCAGCTTCACAAGGTCGACGGCGGCTTCCGTATGTCCCGAGCGCATCAAGACGCCGCCCGACTTGGCGACGAGCGGGAAGATGTGGCCCGGCCGCACGAAGTCCTCCGCCACGACATTGCCGTTGGCCAGCGCATGGCAGGTCGCCGCGCGCTCCCTGGCGGAGATGCCGGTGGTGAGGCCGTCCTTATAGTCGATGGACACCGTGAAGGCGGTGCCCATCGGCGCATCGTTCACCGCCACCATCGGGTCGAGCTTCAGGCGCCGCGCATCCTCCGCCGTGATCGGCGTGCACACGATGCCGGAGGTGTGGCGCACCATGAAGGCCATCTGCTCGGGCGTGATCTTGGAGGCCGCGGCGATCAGGTCGCCCTCATTCTCCCGGTCGTCGTCGTCGACCACCACCACCATCTGCCCATCGGCAATCGCCTTGATCGCTTCCTCGACGGTGTCGAGCTTCTGTTCATTCGCCATGCTCTGGTCTCCAAAATCGGAAGGGCGCACCTTGTTGGCCGTCACCGCGGCAATCCGGTTCGCAAGATCGAGGGAGGGCTGCGCCCCGCCCACGAGCTGCGAGACACGGCCCTGGGTGATCCCCAGCCGCCGGGCCAGTTCGGACTGCGACGTGCCGCTGTTAATGAGCCACTCGGAAAGCTTCATGAGGTGCTATTAGCAGCGCTAATAGACCGGTGCAAACCCTATTGGCCCCAGGTCCTCTCCAGAACCCGCATCCAGTTCTCCGAGCACAGCTTCCGGGTGAGGTCCTCGCCATAGCCGTGAGCCTTCATGGCGCCTGCCAGCCGCGGCAGCCCGGCGGCGTCGCCGATCTGGGAGGGTATGCGCGCGCCGTCGAAGTCGGAGCCCAGCCCCACATGGTCTTCGCCGGCGAGTTTCATCAGGTGGTCGAGGTGGCGCAGCATGGTGTCGAGGCCGTTTTCGCTCTGCCAGCGGCCATCCGCCCGGAGGAAGCCATTGGCGAAGTTGAGCCCGATCATGCCGCCGGTCTTGCCGATGGTGCGGATCTGCTCATCCGTCAGGTTGCGGGAGGAGGCGCTTAAGGCATGGGCGTTGGAGTGCGTGGCCACGAGCGGCGCGGAGGAGTGCCGCGCAACATCCCAGAAGCCCTTCTCGTTGAGGTGGGAGACGTCGATCATGATCTTCAGCTCGTTGCAGCGCCTGACCAGCGCCTTTCCCGCCTCCGTGAGGCCGGGCCCCGTATCGGGTGAGGAGGGGAAGCGGAAGGGCACGCCCGAGGCGAACACATTGTCCCGGCTCCACACGATGCCCAGCGAGCGCAGCCCCGCCTTGTGCAGCACGTCGAGCGACTTCAGCTCCGCATCGATCGCTTCTGCACCCTCGATGTGGAAGATCGCGGCGATCTTGCCCTCCGCCACCGCGGTGCGGATGTCCGCCACGCTGCGGCACACGCTGAAGCGCCCCTGCGAGGCCTCCTCGATGCGGAACAGCAGAGATGCCATGGCGACCGTGGACGAGAGTGCTGCCAATTGGCCCACGTCATGCGCGGGCGGCGGGTTCATGTCCTCGTCGTCGGCGAATTCCTCATCCTGGGGGCTCGGCACGAAAATGGCGAAGAAGCCGCCGGCGAAGCCGCCCTTGATCATGCGCGGCAGGTCGAGGTGGCCCTCGCCGTCGCCATTGAGGAAAGCCGCCACGGGGTCGCCCGCCTTCTTTCCCCACAGCCTCAGCAGCACATCATTGTGGCCGTCGAATACAGGAACCAAGATCAAGCACCCCTTGCAAAGAAAACGGCCGGGCAAGGGCCCGGCCGCCCATCATTTTGTTTAGCAGCAGATCAGGCCTTGGAGAACATCTCGTCGACGTAGTCCCAGTTCACGAGACTGTCGACGAAGGCCTCGAGGTACTTCGGGCGCAGGTTGCGGTAGTCGATGTAGTAGCTGTGCTCCCACACGTCGCAGCCGAGGATGGGAGAGGCGCCGTGCATCAGCGGGTTCTCGCCATTGGGCGTCTTCATGATGGTGAGCTTGCCATCCTTCACGGCGATCCAGCACCAGCCGGAGCCGAACTGGGTGACGCCGGCCTGGATGAAGTCGGTGCGCATCTTGTCATAGCCGCCGAGGTCGGAATCGATCGCGGCCTGCAGGCGGCCGGGGATTTTCTTGCCGCCGCCATTGGGCTTCATCCAGCTCCAGAAGTGGATGTGGTTATAGTGCTGGCCCACATTGTTGATGAGGGGAGCGTTCTTCTCGGCGAAGGCCGCCTTGCAGATCTCCTCGATGGACTTGTCGGCCAGCGGATTGTCCTTCAGCGCGTTGTTGCCGTTGGTCACATAGGCCATGTGGTGCTTGTCGTGGTGGAACTCGAGGGTTTCCTTCGACATGTAGGGGCCCAGCGCGTCATAGGCATAGGGCAGGGCAGGCAGTTCGAGAGCCATCGTTCGTTCCTCCTTGAAATTGAGTGCCTTATCTAGTCCGTGCTGCTTGAACGTGCAAGGAACCCCGCTAGGATCACCCGAACGAGAGGTGAATTCATGCCAAACCCCAGGATCATCCGTTTCGACCGCAACGCCCGGCTGGAGGCCTGGGAGGATTTCCCGGCAGGAGAGATCGTCTCTGGAACGCCGAAGCAGAACGGCCTCGTGCTGTTTGAGGACAAGCCGCGCGGGCTGTCGGCGGGCGTATGGGAACAGGGCGCGAACGAAAGCCGCTGGATCGATTATCCCGTGAACGAGTTCATGACCGTCCTCGAGGGTGAGGTGGTGATCGTCGAGCAGGACCGCACGGTCTCCGTCAAGGCGGGCGAGAGCTTCATCATCCCCAAGGGCCTGCGCTGCCGCTGGACGCAAGCCGGCCACGTCAGGAAGTTCTTCGTGATCTTCGAGGACGCCTCAGGTGCCAGGAACGCGGGCCCGCTGCGAACCATCAAGGTCGATCCCGGCGTGCCTCTCGCCCCCTCGGCGCCGCCCGCGGCTGAAATGCTCCTGTCGCCCGTGCCCGTCCAGCATACGCATGACCTCTTCACCGATGCGACGGGCCAGCTGAACATCGGTATCTGGGATACCACGGGCTACCATAGGAAGCTCATCAACTTCCCCCGCCATGAGCTGATGTGCCTTCTCGAAGGCAGCGTGGAATTTTGTGACGAGACTGGCGCAGTGCAGCGCTTCACCGCGGGTGACACCTTCTTCGTGCCGATGGGAACGCCCAACAGCTGGAAGTCGGAAGGCTATCTGAAAAAGATCTTCGTCATCTTCCAGCCCGGGGCGTGAGGCGCCCTTCGTCAGCGCGGCATCTTCCGCCTTGGCTTGGGGAGTTGCCAGAGATGGTCGACCAGCTCGTCGACCGTGATGCCTTCTTCCGAATAGGCCTCTCCCGTCACCGCGATGCCGGCTTCCGTTACTGTCTCGGTCCGTCCTGAAACCAGCGGGTGCCACCACTGGAGGTTCTTCCCCTCTTCCAGCAGGCGATAGGCGCAGGTGGCGGGAAGCCAGCCGAGGCTGCCCACATTCTCCGGCGTCAGGGCCACGCAGTCTGGAACCCGGGCGTGGCGGTTGGCGTAGTCGGTGCAACGGCAGCTCTCAAGGTCAAGCAGCTTGCAGGCGGCGCGTGTATAGAGAAAGCGGCCCGTATCCTCGTCCTCGAGCTTGTTGAGGCAGCAGCGGCCGCAGCCGTCGCAGAGCGATTCCCATTCCTCCCGTGTCATCTCCGGCAGGGTCTTGGTCTTCCAGAAAGGTGGGGATTGAGGCATGGCACCACGTTGCAGCGTTAACGCTTATGCCATGGATGCGGGGCGCAAAGTCAAGCTGGCACTGGCGCGGGCGGCCATGGCGCTGTAGCCTCCCTTGACGAGGCGGGCGGCAGGCCCGTTTCCGTCACAATCACGCATTATCTGGCTCGGGCAACGTTGAGCGGTCGGTAGAGTGTCCAAGGTCCCTTCGCACCAGTCGGTTTCCGGAAAGCTGTGGCGTGCCGATGGCGCTGTCAGTGCGGCGGTGTTCGAGACGTGGGATTTCCTCAAGCGCCGCCACTCGGCCTATGCCACCTTCCTTGAGCGTTTCCGCCTCAGGGGCGTCAGGCGCGTCTTCGTTGACCTCCTGGACGATGCGGTGACATTCGGCGTCATCGCCTCCTTCGTGCTGCTTGCCTATGCGCTTCCGCCGTTTTCCGGCACTGGCGATGTGTGGAACCGCGGCCGCGAATATGCCGTGACCTTCACCGATGCGCAGGGTGAGATCATTGGCCGGCGCGGCATCCGGCAGGATGACGCGATCCCGCTTGCCGACATTTCGCCCTACATGATCAAGGCGGTGCTCGCCACCGAGGACGCCCGCTTCTTCGAGCACTTCGGGGTGGACGTGATCGGCACCTTCCGCGCCATCGTGCAGAATGCGCGCGCCAATGATGTCGTGCAGGGCGGCTCCTCGCTCACCCAACAGATGGCGAAGAACCTGTTCCTATCGCCTGAGCGCACCATCCGCCGCAAGGTGCATGAGGCCTTCCTCTCATTGTGGATCGAGGCGCGCCTCACCAAGGAGGAGATCCTCAAGCTCTATCTCGACCGGTCCTACCTCGGCGGCGGCGCCTATGGCATCGAGGCGGCTTCCCAGTTCTATTTCGGCAAGTCGGCGCGTGACCTCAAGCTGCCGGAGGCGGCGATGCTGGCGGGCCTGTTCAAGGCGCCCACCCGTTTCGCGCCCCACAACAACCTTGCCCTGGCGCGCGCACGCGCCAACACGGTGCTCTACCGCATGCTGGATTCGGGCTTCATCACCCAGGGCGAATTGCTCGAGGCGCGGCGTGAGCCCGCGGCAGTGATTGCCCAGTCGATCGCCGACAGCCCCAACTGGTTCCTCGACTGGGCCTACCGCGACACGCTGCGCGTGATCGACGAGAAGGGCCTCGCGGGAGATTTTGTGCTGGAGGTGCAGACCACCATCAACCTGCCGCTGCAGACTGCGGCGCAGAACATCATCAACGAGGAACTGGCGCTGAATGGCGAGCCCTATCACGTAAGCCAGGCAGCCGCCGTGGTGATGGCTCCCGATGGCGCGGTGAAGGCCATCGTCGGCGGCAAGGACTATGAGGCCAGCCAGTTCAACCGCGCCACCGACGCGCTGCGCCAGTCGGGCTCGTCCTTCAAGCCCTTCGTCTACATGGCCGCACTCCTCAAGGGCTATAGCCCGGAGGACAAGGTGGTGGACGGCCCCGTCTCGGTCGGCAACTGGTCTCCGAAGAACTATTCCAACAAGTACAAGGGCCACACCACGCTCTCCGATGCGCTGGCGCATTCCTACAATTCGATCCCGGTGAAATTGATGATCGATATCGGGCGGAGCGCCATCATCGAGACGGCGCACATGGCGGGCATCAAGGGCGAGCTGGAGACCTGGGCTCCCATGGTGCTCGGAACGAGCGCGCTCTCGCTCATGGACCTGACGACGGGCTATATTCCCTTCGCCTCGGGCGGCTTCCCCGCCGAGCCCTATGCCGTGCTCGAGATCAGGCGCTCCAACGGCGATATTCTGTACCAGCGCGATGAGCAGGAGAGGATGCCGCCGCGCCGCGTCTTCCCGGAGGAGAAGGTGGCAGAACTCAACACCATGATGTCCGCCGTGGTGAAGTCCGGCACCGGGCGCCGCGCCGATCTGAGCTTTGCCCCGCAGGGCGGCAAGACGGGCACCAACCAGGGCTACCGTGACGCCTGGTACATCGGCTACACCGGCCACTACGTGACCGGCGTCTGGTACGGCAACGACGATTTCACGCCGATGAAGGAAGTGACGGGCGGCCTCATCCCCGCGCCCACCTGGAAGCGCATCATGGCCGAGGCGGAGCGCGGGCTTCAGCCCATCGGGCTGGCAGGTGTTCCCTATGACGAAACCTATGCCGCCGCTGCAGCGGAACTCCCGGCCGTGCAGGGGCCTCTTGCCAGCGACGAGCGCGACCAGGCGGCCGGAGCCGCCATTGCCGCCGCCGCGCCGGAGGAAGACGTGAACAGCGTGCTCACCGGCATGTTCGATCTCTTCGAGGCTGCACCCTCTGCGGCTGCCATTGCGGCGGCCAAGGCAAGCGCCAGCAAGACGGCCTCGCAGGAAGCGCTGGTGCTGCCAAAGGCCAATGTCGATCAGCCTGAGAATTCCCGCAGGAAGAACCGGATCCTCGAGCAGATCTTCGGCGGCGACGAAGGCAGGGACCAGCCGAAGCGCAAGAAGAAAAAGAAGAAAACCTTGTTCGACAGCATTTTCTGATAGGCAGCATGCGGCGCTTCATCTGGGCAACCTCCTATCTCGCCGGTGGCATCGCGGCGGGGGCAATCAGCGCCTATGTGCTGATCCAGCAGGCTGGCGTCGAGCCAGCCGGCGCCGGAACACCCTGGTACAGCCGCGTCGCGGCCCTGAGGGAGACCGGCGACCACTATGTGCGCGCCCATTACCTGCTGGCGGGCAGGCTTCCGCCCGTTCCGGGGCAATTGATGGAGGCCACGGCAGAGACCGACAGTGATGGCCGCCCGCTGACCGGCGCATGCGTCTACAAGATCGTCTCGACGGGCGATTTGCCCGGCTGGTGGAGCATCAGCGTGATCGGCGGGGCGAGTGCTTACGCCCCGCTGCAATCCACGGCAGGAAGCGACACCGCCATCCGCCAGCCGGATGGCACGGTGGAGATTCTCGTCTACCCCTCGCCGCGGCCCGGCAACTGGCTGAAGTCGCCCACGCGGCGGCGTTTCACCATTCTCTACACAGCGCTGCCGCGCAGCGGGGCAGGGCTGGCGCCGGCCTTTGCCATCCGCCGGGAGGCCTGCCTGTGATGCGCCACCTGTTCTGGATCGCGATTGCGCTGTTCACGGCCGTTACCGCCCATGCCGCCTTCGCGCTTTTCGTTCCCGGCTGGTGGTTCTCGCGGTCGGTGGAGCGCATGGCGGCAGAACACGGCGACAACCGGTTCTTCGTCCTCTCGCCCGAAGAGCAGGCGCAGCTGTTTCCCGGCCTGCCGCGCTTTGGGGTCACCGGGCTCTGCATCTTCGATGTCTCGGCGGGCGATGTCACCTTTTCCGCCAACCTGCCGGACGGCTACTGGGTGACGACCATCTACACAGACAAGGCGGACGCGATCTATTCGGTGAACAACCGCCAGTCGGGCGCCAATACCTTCACGGTCAGCCTGTCGCGCGCGCCGAACCTGATCGAGCAGATCCTCCAGGCCACCGACAAGGAAAGGCCGGAGATTGACAGCGGCTGGACGGTGATGTCGCCCGAAGCCCGCGGCCTAGCCGTGGTGTGGTATCCTACACCCGAAAGCGGCCTGCGCCCCATCGCCGCCCGCGCCGTGGCCCGCTCGAGCTGCGCGGCGGTGAACTGAACCAGCGCCCCTTGGGTTGAATAGCTGACCTGATAAGGCCTTCAGCGCCCCTTTCGGTGAAGGCTGCTTCTGGCCTTGGGAAGCGTGTCTTTGTCCTCCGGCATGCGTTCAATCCGGATTCCGGTAAAGAACACCACTTCGCCCGGACCGTCTCCTGCTTCCCGCAGGGTTCGGGTGCGAATCTGGTCCCTCGGGAATTCGATCACGGTCTGTCCGGCACGGATTGTCATGGCGCTGGCTCTCGGCTTGCGGGAAATCACCTCCGCGCCGACCACTAAAGTCGCCTATGGTTAATGCTTTGCTAACGCGCTGCCCGGAGCCCCGCGGTGCCCCCGCGGTCCTCGACCTCGACGATCCAGAGATCGGGGTCAGCGCGGCTGCGGCGCTCCAGAATGGCCATTGCTTCGGAAAGCCCCTGTGGCGGCACGGCCTCCGCCACCCAAAGCCGTTCGCCCGCCTCGTCGTGGGACGCGCCAGGTGCGGGGCCGAACAGGTGGCAGGTGCCATCGAGGTGGTTGACGATCACGAAGACGGCGCCTGCTTCCTCCGCACCCTTGCGCACCACGGCGCCGAACAGGCCCTCGACCATGCAGCGCCGCAGGAAGGCGCTGACCCAGATGGCGGATTTGAGCCGCATCGATTGATCGCGGCTCAGGGCGCGGCCAGTTCGGACTGGCCGCTCATCTTGGCGAGTTCCGTCATCAGCGCGTCGCTGATCTCGCCAGTCTCGGCCATGTTGCGGTCGCGCTCGAAGGCCTTGATGGCGTTGCGCGTCTCGCTGTTGAGTTCACCGGTGATGGCGCCTGGGCTGTAGGCGAGTTCCGCAAGGCCGGTCTGCACCCGGCGGACGGTGGCGCGCTGCTCCGCATCGGGGGAGGCCGCGATGGTGCCGGTGAACAGCGAGGCTTCCGCCACCTCGCGGGTGAAGCGGATGTGATCGGCGAGCTCGGCGCTGGGCCGTCCGTCGGGCTCGAGGCCCACGGCCTGCTGGTAGTCGGTGATCGCCTGCCGCGTCTTGCGCCCGATCACGCCGTCGACCACGCCCTTGTAGTAACCGGCCGCCGCAAGCTCGCGCTGCACCGTCTCGACGACGGGGTCATGCCTGAGCTGGATGGTGCGGGCGCCCGCATCGGGCGAATCGACCTTCATGTCGGCGGCATCGGTGCCGGATTCGAGGGCTGCCTGCACGTTGCGCCCATTGTCCGGCTGGCCGAACAGCGCATTGATGGCGATCGCGGCCGACATCAGCGCCGTGAGGCTCCAGGCGGCAAGCGGCAGCAGCTTCCGCCTCAGGCCCACGTTCCGCACCCTCTCTCGCATTCAGCCGATCCGAACCCAACCTGAGCCGGGGAGAAGACCATCTCCCGGGCGGTTCCACCATGTGTCAAGCTTGCACCGGTTGCGGTTAACGGCTCCTTTCCGGCGGGGCCTGGCTGGCCCGCCCTGAACCGCCTCCGCCTGTCGCTTTGCGTACCGAAGCCGATGTTAACGCAAAATAATCCACATCCCTTCAGCGGCGTTCAACCCCCGCGCTGCTAGAGCATGAACGCCAAAAGTGGAAACCACTTTTGCGAAAGGATCATGCTCAAGCCATTGAACTTGCGCGAGTTCTTTTCGACCAGGTGATTCCACCTGGTCGGAACACGCGCGAGAGCATGATCCGCAAAAGTGGAAACCACTTGTGCGAAAGGATCATGCTCAAGCCATTGAACTTGAGCGAGTTCTTTTCGACCAGGTGATTCCACCTGGTCGGAACGCGCGCTAGGCCGGTCCGGGGAGTGCTTGCGAATGCGATATCTGGGGACATTGATGCTGCTGGCCAGCGTGGGCATGCTGCTGGCTCCGAGCCTGTGGGAAGGACGGCTGGCTCTGGCGCCGTCCGGACCGGCCGCGGTGACGGGTGAGGCTGGCCCGCTGACAGATACCGGCACCTCAACGCTGAAGGACGGCGATTTCCTCCCCCCATGGCGCGGCCCCGCGGGCCGCGGCGAGAAAGACGGTTGAGCTTCACAGGTCCCGGGCCTATCTGGACAGCGCTGATGCCCAGAACCGGAGCCCGACCTTGAACGCCATTGCCGCGCTGCTC
>NZ_JBIICB010000064.1:0-17271 GCF_044239095.1 Aestuariivirga sp.
TCGATCAGGTCGGTGCGGCTCTTGAAGCTCCACTCGCGCCAGGGGGCGATGACCTTGATGTCGGGGTTCAGGGCATAGGCGGTGAGCTCGAAGCGGACCTGGTCATTGCCCTTGCCGGTGGCGCCGTGGGCAATGGCGTCAGCCCCCGTCTCCGCCGCAATCTCGATCAGGCGCTTGGCGATGAGCGGACGGGCGATCGAGGTGCCCAGCAGATAGACACCCTCATAGACGGCATTGGCGCGGAACATCGGGAAGACGAAATCGCGGATGAATTCCTCGCGCTGGTCTTCCACATAGATCTGCTTGATGCCGAGCATTTCGGCCTTCTTGCGGGCGGGCTCGAGTTCGCCACCCTGGCCCAGATCGGCGGTGAAGGTGACGACTTCGGCGCCATATTCGGTCTGCAGCCACTTGAGGATGATGGAGGTATCGAGGCCGCCCGAATAGGCGAGGACGACCTTGTTCACTTTCTGCTTCGACATTTGGCGTATGGCCCCTGCAAGACTGGTTGGGGCCACCTATCACGCCGGGGCTTTGCCCTGCAACTGCCGTCCCCTTGGGGCAGGCCAACGAAAAATGGAAGACGCATCCGCCAGCGCGCGCGCGTTGCGGGCGGTCAGGTGAGATCACCGGAAGAACGGCGGGAATTGGGAGTTGATCTCAACTGACCGCCCGCCGTTCTAGACCTCGCCGCCGCTGGTGCGGAAATGCTGCATGCGCATGAGGCGGCGGACTTCGAGGACGCGGTTGACCTCGCCGCCGAGGATCAGCACGAGGGCCGCCATGTAGACGAAGAACATGGCCGCGAAGACGCCGGACAGGGAGGCATAGGTTGAGGCGAAGGTGTTGAACTTGACGAGATAGATCGAGAAGGCCGACGACATGACCACCCACGCCACCACGGTGAGCACGACGCCCGGCAGCACGGCAAGCACGTTGCGCGGCTTGGCCGGCAGCACGCGGTGGCAGAACAGGACGCCGAGCGTCAGCAGCAGGATGGCGATGGGGTAGCGCAACTGCTCGATGGTGACGAGATGACCGCGCAGGGCCGGCGCGTGATGCTCGACCAGTTGGATCATCACCGGCGCGAAGACGATCAGGAGCGCGAAGATCAGCAGGAAGATGGCGGAACCGATCACGAACAGGATGTTCTGGAAATAGAGCCACAGGGCACTGCGCGTCTCGCGGATGTCATAGGCGCGGTTCAGGCCCACGCGAACGCTGTCCACCCCGCCCATGGCGCTCCAGATGGTGATGAGCGCCGACAGCGAGAGAAGGCCGGTGCGGGGCACCGTCAGGATGGAACGGATCTCGGGAACCAGCGGTTTCACGAGTTCCGCGGGTGCCACGCTGAGCAGGAAGGTGACAACACCCTCGGCCAGGTCGTCATTGCCGAAGAAGCCGGCAAGCGCCGTAAGGAAGATCAGGAACGGAAAGACGGAGAAGACCGTTCGAAAGGCGATATTGCCCGCGAGCGGAATGGCCTCGTCCGCGAAAAGCCGGTAGAAGCTCTCGCGGGCGAGTGCACCGATGCTGGGCCCTTCATCCTCTGTCTTGCCCGTCATGTGCGCTCAATAACGCAACAGCCCTTGTCAGGCCACCGTCTTTGCCGCTTCCCGCTCCACCGCCATCTTGAGGCCCGGATCGAGCTTCAGCCGCGAGGCGAGCATGGCGAGATAGGCTTGTTCCGCAGGATCATCAGGGTCGATTGCCAGGACGGAGGCGGCGTAGATTTCGACTGCGAGTTCGGGGGTCGCGGCTGAGGCCACAACGGCGTCGATGTCGAGCGGCCTGCGCAACTCGTCGATGACGAAGGCCTTCTCCTCGGTGTCGAGACCCAGTTCATCGAGCTTGCCGAAGATCCGGCGCTGCTCCTCCGCATCGATGTGGCCGTCTGCCTTGGCAGCGGAGATCATGGCCCTCAGGATGGCGAGGCTCATGCTGTCACGCTGCTGCGTGATGGACGGCAGGAAGGCGGTGCCCTCGGGCCTGGGCGTGATGTCCTTCATGGGCGGGGCCTCAGCCTGCGGCGCCTGGCTCTTTGAGGCCTGCCACTGGGTGTAGGCCTTGTAGGCGAGGCCGGCCAGCGCGGCGGTACCGCCGACCTTGAGCGCACCCTTGGCCAATTTCTTGGACGTCTTGCCGCCGAGCAGCACGCCGGCGAGGCCGCCCGCCACACCGCCAGTGGCGAGGCCCTTCATGAAATCCGGCGTCAGTCCGGGCTTCTGGCCGGAATTCTGCTGCCCGTCCTGCGGCTTGCCGCCACCCAGAAACTGTTCCAGCAACTTTTGTGGATCAAACATGCCTGCTCCCCTTCATTGTCTGCTCGCTTCGCCGGGGAAACCGGGGCAAATGGCCTGCGTCATGAAAGATTCGCCCGCCATCCGCCTGGCTGCCGCCGCGGCTCCCGTCGTGTTTGTGCTCATGTGGGCAACGGGCTTCGTGGTTGCAAGGCTTTCAGCACCCCATGCGGACCCCCTCACCTTCCTGGGGATCCGATTCCCGATCGCGGGCGTGCTGTTCGCGCTGATCGCGCTGGCGATCGCTGCGCCCTGGCCGGGCGCCAGGCAGGCGTTTCATGCCAGCGTGGCTGGCGCCTTCCTGCATGGCGGCTATCTGGGACCCGTCTATTGGGCGGTGGCGCATGGCATGCCGGCGGGCGTTTCGGCCCTGATCGTCGGGCTGCAGCCGCTGATGACTGCAATCATCGCAGCTGCCATGGTGCAGGAAAGGATCTCGCTCCGCCATTGGGCGGGGCTGGCCGTGGGCATCCTCGGCGTGGCGCTGGTCGTGTCGCCGAAGCTCGAACTGGGGCCGGGGCTGGCGGAGGGCATCACGCCGCTCACCACCGCCGTCAACCTTCTGGGTGCGCTGTCGATCTCCTTCGGCACGGTGTACCAGAAGCGGTTCGCCACCGCCCTGAACTTAGCGAGCGGCGGCGCCTGGCAATATGTGGGGGCGAGCCTTGCCGTGCTCATCCCGGCGCTCCTTATGGAGGATCTGCGCTTCGACGGGAGTTTCCAGGCTTGGTTCGCGCTCGGTTGGTCGGTGATCGTGCTGTCGCTCGGCGCCATCACGCTGCTGATGTTGATGATCAGGCTGGGCGATGTCGGGCGGGTGTCGAGCCTCATCTTCCTTGTGCCGGGCGTCTCGGCGCTGATGGCCTATGTCCTGTTCGGCGAGACGCTGGTGCTCGTCCAGATCGCCGGCATGGCGGTCTGTGCCGCAGCCGTGCTGATCGTCACGCGGAAACGCGTTCCCCCGCCCTGAGGCGGTCAAGCGCCTCGCGCGCGCGCTGGCGGTGCGCCTCGGTCAGGTGAATGCTCACCACCTTGAAGGCCGCGATCAGCACCGCGAGATCATCGGTAAAGCCGAGGCCGAGCGCCATGTCCGGCATGAGGTCGACCGGCAGGATGAAATAGGCGAGCGCGCCGATCAGAATGCCTTTGGCCCGCGCCGGGGTGGCGCGGTCGAAGGCGCAGAAATAGGCGGCGAGCAGGTCCTCCGCGAAAGGCACCCGCGCCAGCACACGGGCCAGCTTGGGAAGGAATTTCTCCTTCACCATCGCTTCATCACGGGTCAGCACCATGGCAACAGCCTCCAGTTGCGAAGGGATGAGAGATAGGGAGCCGGATGGCGTCCTTCAAGCCTCAGCGCTGCGACAGGTAGAGGCTCAGCATGAGGACGATGATCGCCAGGAACTGCAGCCCGACACGCCAGCGCATGAGCTTCTGGGAGGTGTTGGCCGAGCCGCCGCGGAACATGTTGAACAGCCCCAGCAGAAGGACCACGAACACCGCACCCACCGCGATGTAGCCGAGATAGTCGATAATCAATTGACGCTCCGGAAAAACGGAAGTTGAATCCAGCCAGACCCATGGGCCGGGGGCGGTTTCCCGTCAAGATGCGCCGGGCGCGCAGGTGCTACTGGTCCGAGGCCTTGTCCAGGACATGGTCAAGGATACGCTGCGGCAGGATGCGGCGGGCCAGGGCCATATAATAGGTGGGCTTCGTCACGAAATAGCGGGCGCGCGGCCTGCCGGACTCGACCGCGTGGATCAGGCTGTCGAGCACCGCTTCCGGGCCAAGCTTGTAGCGCGCCGAGCCGCCGCGCCCCAGCCTGGCCCGCTGCCCGGCGTAGGCGTCCTTGTAATGCGAACTGGCCTCGTCGATGTTCGCCTCGAAGTTCCTGAGCGAGGTTTCAACGAACTTGCTGGTGATGGGGCCGGGTTCGATCAGGCAGACGTGGATGCCGGTGCCGCGAAGCTCCAGCCGCATCGTGTCGGAAAGCGCCTCGATGGCGAATTTGGAGGCATTATAGGCGCCGCGCCACTTGAGGGCCACGAGGCCGAGGACGGATGAGCACTGGACGATCCGGCCGCCGCCATTGGCGCGCATCAGCGGCAGGCACGCGCGCGTCAGCTGGTGCCAGCCGAAGACATTGGCGGCGAACTGCGCTTCCAGCACCTCGCGCCGCAGGTCTTCGACCGCTCCGGGCTGTCCATAGGCGCCGTTGTTGAACAGCGCATCGAGCCTGCCGCCCGTGCGGCTTGCCACTTCGGCCGCACAGGCGGAGACCGACGCTGCATCGGCATAGTCAAGGAACAGCGACTCGACACCTTCTGCTTCCAGCCTTGCGAGGTCCTCAGGCCTGCGCGCCGTGGCGAAGACGCGCCAGCCGCGGGCCTTCATGCCCAGCGCACAATGCCAGCCGATGCCGGTGGAACAGCCGGTGATCAGAATCGTTCTTGCCATGGAAGACAAGGCCTCCTTCGCCCGCAGATTGAAGGACCCCTCTTATCCCGGCACGCACCGAAGTGGAACATGATCGAGCGCATCACCGGCACGTGCCCGTTCCGGTCATGCGTTTTCCGGCGATCAGTTGACGCCCTCCAGCAGACGCCGCGCCATGACCTGCGCCTGGATTTCAGCGGCGCCCTCGAAGATGTTCAGGATGCGCGCGTCACACAGCACCCGGCTGATCTGGTATTCCAGCGCGAAGCCGTTGCCGCCATGGATCTGCAGCGCATTGTCGGCTGCGGTCCAGGCGACGCGGGCGCCCAGCAGCTTCGACATGCCGGCCTCGAGGTCGCAGCGGCGGCCGGCATCCTTCTCGCGCGCGGCAAACAGGGTGAGCTGGCGCGTGGCCATCACCTCCGCCGCCATCAGCGCCAGCTTGTCGGCGATGCGGGGATAAGCGAGGATGGGCTGGCCGAACTGCGCGCGCTCCCGCGCATATCTGAGACCGAGATCAAGCGCATTCTGGGCAACGCCGACAGCACGCGCCGCAGTCTGGATGCGGGCCGCCTCGAAGGTCTGCATCAGCTGCTTGAAGCCCTGGCCCTCGATGCCACCGAGAAGGTTCTCAGCCTTGACCTCGAAATCCTCGAAGCGGATTTCGTATTCCTTCATGCCGCGATAGCCCAGCACCTCGATCTCGCCGCCCGACATGCCCTTCGCCGGAAAGGGATTGTCATCCGTGCCGCGCGGCTTCTCCGCGAGGAACATGGACAGGCCCTTGTAGCCCGTCTCGTCCGGGTTGGTGCGGGCGAGCAGCGTCATCACGTCGGCGCGCACGGGGTGGGTGATCCAGGTCTTGTTGCCGGTGACCTTGTAGACATCGCCATCCCGCACCGCGCGGGTGCGCAACGCGCCCAGGTCGGAACCGGTATTGGGCTCGGTGAACACCGCAGCGGGCAGGATTTCGCCTGAGGCGATCTTCGGCAGCCACGTCTCCTTCTGCTCGCGCGTGCCGCCGCAGAGGATGAGCTCGCAGGCGATCTCGGCCCGCGTGCCGAGCGAGCCCACCGCGATCCAGCCGCGCGAGAGCTCTTCCGAGACAACGCACATCGCTTCCTTGGACAGGCCGAGGCCGCCATGCTCCTCGGGCAGGGTCAGGGCGAAAACGCCGAGATCAGCCAGTTCCTTGACGATCTCCATGGGCACATAGGCATTCTCAAGGTGCCACTGGTGGGCGTGGGGGGCGACCTTCGTCTCAACGAAACGGCGCATCGTCTCGCGCATTTCGGTGAGGGTCTCATCCAGGCCGGAGGAACCGAAATTGCCATCGGTGAAAAGCTCGACGAGGCGCTTGCGCGCCTCCGGCGTGTTGCCGCGGTCGAGAAGCACGAGGTCATGGAGGACCGCGGTTTCACTGCGCGGCAGGCCGAGATCGGTCAGGCGGACGAATTCAACCTGGTTCATGGGAATGCCGCCCGCCAGGTGATTCAGATACTCGCCGGCGGCGATCTGAAGCGTGAGTTGCTCGGTTTCGCCAAGCTTGCCGTCTGCCTCCAGCCGGGCGCTGAAGGAGGCCAGCTCGCGCAGCGTGGCCGCATAGGTGGCGAGCCAGGCAAGGCCGTGGGCGGCGTGCTGCTCTGCATCCAGCCGCTTCGAATCGATCCGGCCACCGGGCATGACGCGTTGGGCCATGCGCGCCTTGGCCTTGACGAGAAGGGACTCCGCAACGCTTGCCGCCTGGTCCAGATGGCTGTCCAAGTGAGCGATGCAAATAGTTGGAATAGCTTCGCTTTCTACCGCTGCCATGGTGTCTTTCCTTCGCAATCCGATGACCGACGGTATCCTTCCGGCTACCGCGCTGCAATAAGCCATGTGGCCAATGCGGCAAAGCGGCAAGGACCGCCAAAATTGAGCCGGAATCCTCCCCCAATTGCGCTCCTTGGATTTTTGGCACAGTCCGGATTAAGGTTGAGAGCATGATTCAGAAGCAGCAGACGGGCGCCATTGCGCTCACCCTCCTCGTGGTTCTTTCGGGCATTGCTCAGGCCGATACCGAACCCAAGCAGATCGGCGTCTTCGACGACTGGCTGGCCTACAGCTATGACGCGGCGGACAGCAAGGTGTGTTATATTTCATCGACGCCGAAGGCGAGCGAGCCCAAGAACGCCAAGCGCGACCCGGCCTTCTTCCTCGTCACCCACATGCCGGGGCGCAAGCCGCCGGTGAAGGGCGAGGTCTCGACCATCATCGGCTATCCCTTCAAGGAGGGACAGATCGTGAAGCTGTCGATCGACGAGCAGAACTACGAGATGTTCTCCAAGGGCGACACCGCCTGGGTCGACACGGGCAGCGACAAGAAGGTCGTGGCCGCGATGAAGGCGGGCAAGTCGCTCAAGATCGAGGGCACCTCCTGGCGTGGCACCCGCACGGTCGATACCTATTCCCTGATCGGCATCTCGGCGGCACTCGACGCCATCGACAAGGCCTGCAACTGACCATGCGCGGCTGGGCCTGTCTCTGGCTCGTGCTGGGCATCCTCACCTGGGGCGCCAGCCTTGCGGAGGCAGGTTGCGTGCCGGACCGCTTCGAGGACAACGACTACACGGTCTGCCGTTTCGACCTCCGCAAGGAGAAGCTGAAGCTGTTCAGCCTCGATCCTGCGGGCGAACCTTATGGATCCTTCAGGGCACTCAAGGCGGCGCTGCACGAGCAGGGCCTGGAACTCGTCTTCGCGATGAATGCCGGCATGTATGGCGAGGACCTGAAGCCGATCGGGCTCTATGTCGAGGAGGGGCGGCGCTTCAAGAAGGCCAACCGGCGCGACGGTCCGGGCAATTTCCACCTGAAGCCCAACGGCATGTTCTTCATCGACGGGAACCGGGGCGGCGTGATGGAGACGGAGGCCTTTCTCGCCGCCGGGCTTTCCCCGCGCTATGCCAGCCAGTCCGGGCCCATGCTGGTGATCGACGGCGATATCCACCCGAAATTCTCACGGAACGGCACCTCATACCTGCGGCGGAACGGGGTTGGATCGCCAGACCCCCACACGCTGGTCTTCGCGATCAGCGAGGGGAGCGTCAATTTCCACAGCTTCGCGCGGCTGTTCCGTGACCATCTCGGCTGTCAGAATGCCCTGTTCCTCGACGGGTCGATTTCGAGCCTCCATGCCGAGGAACTCTCCCGCAGCGACGGGTTCTTTTCGCTGGGGCCCATCGTGGCGCTGGTAAAGGAACGCTGAGCCACCCATCTTGCAGGCTCACTCGCATTTCAGCCCGGTTTCGTGCTATGGGGCCCCGCCATGACCACGCTGTTGAAAACCGCGGAACCTGCCCCGCGCTATATTGCCAACGACCCCCGCCCTTCGCTCATCGGCATGACGCGGGAGGCGCTGGCGGATGCCATGGGGCGCGTCGGCGTTCCGGAGAAGCAGCGGCGCATGCGGGCGGGCCAGATTTGGCACTGGCTCTACCATCGCGGTGTGCTGTCCTTCGCGGAGATGACCAACATCGCCAAGGAGCTGCGCCAGCGCCTCGACGAGGCGTTCGTGATCGGGCGGCCCGATATCGTGACCGAGCAGACCTCCAACGACGGCACGCGCAAGTGGCTGCTGCGTCTGTCGCCCGACGAGCGCGGCGCCCGCCATGAGGTGGAGATGGTCTATATCCCCGAGGAGGACCGTGGCACGCTGTGCATCTCCTCCCAGGTGGGCTGCACGCTGACCTGCAGCTTCTGCCACACTGGCACGCAGAAGCTGGTGCGCAACCTCACCGCGGGTGAGATCGTCGCGCAGGTGATGACGGCGCGCGACCGCATCAAGGACTGGCCAGGCGACATCGAGGCCAATCCCTCGCCGCCACTCGGCGGGCGCTACCTTACCAATGTGGTGCTGATGGGCATGGGCGAGCCGCTCTATAATTTCGACAATGTGAAGGATGCGATGGAGATCGTGTCCGACGGCGAGGGCATCTCGCTGTCGAAGCGGCGCATCACGCTGTCGACCTCCGGCGTTGTGCCGGAGATCCCGCGGGCTGGCGAGGAGATCGGCACCATGCTGGCGATCTCGCTGCATGGCACGACGGACGAGATCCGCGACAAGCTGGTGCCGCTCAACAAGAAATATCCGATCAAGGAGCTGCTGGAGGCTTGCCGGAAATATCCCGGGCTTTCCAACGCGCGGCGCATCACCTTCGAATATGTGATGCTGAAGGACGTGAATGACACGGCGGCCGATGCCAAGCGCCTGGTTCAGCTGCTGAAAGGCATTCCGGCCAAGGTGAACCTCATTCCCTTCAACCCGTGGCCCGGCACGCAATATGAGTGCTCCGGCTGGGACACGATCGAGACCTTCGCCGAGATCCTGAACCGTGCGGGCTATGCCTCGCCCGTGCGCACCCCGCGCGGCCGCGACATCATGGCGGCCTGCGGGCAGCTGAAGAGCGAGAGCCAGAAGCTCAGGGCCAAGGAACGAACTATTTAGGAAAGTTCCTTTCCTGAGGCTGTGCTTATGACCGAAAGAAGCTGCGTCGCCAGCATATTTGTGAGCAAGTTTTCCATCTCTGACAATTCGAGATGCTCAGCATCGGTCCACGCTTTGTCAGCGGCTTCAAGTGCAGCGAAATATCCAGATCGGTTTTTCTGAATCTGTTCAGGAATTGTTGGGAAACCCGGGAGTACATAACCCGCCACTATAGATAGCACGATATATGATAAAACTCTGCTCGTTCGACCGTTTCCATCTGCGAATGGATGAATCCAGTTATGTCTCCACATCACATATGCCGCAAGATGAAAGGCTGTGCGGGTATGTAGATTATCATTTACGTACTCACACATCTCGGTCACCAATCCCTCTACCAAATGGGGAGGTGGTGGTTGGTGAGCGCTCTTTTCGATCCTAACCGGGGTCCGTCTCCACTCGCCAGGATTGGGTTGAATTCCCAAGACGGCTGTTCTTTGCAATTGCAATATGAGTCCAGGGCGTAAGGCAAAGGGTCTGCCGCGTTCCAGATAGTATCGTATTACTTCGATCCCTTCCTCGAGCTGCCGAAACCCGTTTTCGGCTTCTAATCTCGCTGTTTCCTGGTTGTCCATCTTGAGCCAAAAAAACCACGCCTAAGCGTGGCTTTTGTATACCCCTACGGTGTTCAATTCAAGCGCGCATAGCCTCAGCTATGTCATCCACCATCTTCCGGGTGATTGCAGGATTTTCAAATGCTGTGTTGCCATACACGAAGCTTCGACGCTGCTCTTCCTGCTGCGCTTCCGTCATTTTAACGGCCTTTGCCATCTCTATGAGTTTGGAAATGCTAAGCTTTGTCATGCTGTCCTCCTCCGGCACTATTTCTGCTTTTCTATGGTTTCTCGTATTATCTATTAACGGTGTCAACCTTTAACAATTCGTTAACCTCTCACGCTCCAGCCAATCAGCCAGCCGTGAACCTTCTAACTCACGAAAATCCCTTTGGTTCAAATCCTTACGCAGACGATCACTTGTAACCTACACTGCCCGGACTATTCCGCTGCCGCCTCGATCGCGTCGTCGATCGTCTTCAGGCCCGTGGTGGGAGACGACACCAGAACGGCCATGTTGCCGGGGCGGTGCTCATTCTTCCACATTTTCATGTGGGCCTTCGGGATATCCGCCCAGGAATAGACCTCCGACATGCAGGGGTCGATACGGCGCGCCATGACCAGCTTGTTGGCGGCAGAAGCCTGCATCAGGTTGGCGAAGTGCGAGCCCTGCACGCGCTTCTGGTGCATCCAGAGATAACGCGCATCCATGGTGAGGTTGAAGCCGGTGGTGCCCGCGCAGATGACAATCATGCCACCGCGCCTTGTCATCAGCACCGAGACGGGGAAGGTCGTCTCGCCCGGATGCTCCACCACCATGTCGACATTGTTGCCCTTGCCGGTGAAGTGCCAGATGGCCTTGCCGAACTCGCGCGCACCCTTGAGCCAGTCATTGTATTCGGGTGTTCCGACCGTGGGCATCTGACCCCAGCAGTTGAATTTCTTGCGGTTGATGACGCCCTTGGCGCCCAGTTGCATGACGAAATCCGCCTTGTCGTCATCCGAGATGACGCCGATGGCATTGGCGCCTGTGGTGGCGATAAGCTGTATCGCCATGGAGCCCAGGCCGCCGGAGGCGCCCCACACCAGCACGTTCTGCCCTGCCCCCAGCACATGCGGCTTGTGGCCGAACAGCATGCGATAGGCGGTGGCGAGTGTCAGCGTGTAGCAGGA
This sequence comes from Aestuariivirga sp., assembly GCF_044239095.1. GTDB lineage: Bacteria > Pseudomonadota > Alphaproteobacteria > Rhizobiales > Aestuariivirgaceae > Aestuariivirga. The sequence continues at coordinate 10,984 of NZ_JBIICB010000064.1, forward strand.
GGCTTCTTCCCAGCTGAGGTGCTGGGGCTTCGACAGCAATTGCCGGGCCTGAACGCGGGTGAACTGCGCGAAGGAGCCGTCCGGCGTCTCATAGCCCCAGATGCGCTGGGAGTTGGAGAACATCGGGTCGCCGCCGTTGCACTCCTCATCATCGCCGTCATCCTGGTTGCAGTGGACGACAACCTCGTCGCCCACCTTCCAGCGCTTCACCTTGGAACCCACCGCATAGACGATGCCGGAGGCGTCCGAGCCTGCGATGTGGAAGGGGTTCTTGTGGCCGTCGATGGGCGAGATGGGCTTGCCGAGGGCCGCCCAGACGCCGTTGTAGTTGACCCCGGCGGCCATCACGAGCACCAGGCATTCGTCCTCGCCGATCTCCCATGTTGGGACGACCTCGACCTGCATGGCGGTGTCGGGCGCGCCGTGCCGCTCCTGCCGGATGCACCAGGCATACATCTTTGCCGGCACGTGACCGAGCGGCGGGATCTCACCTACCTCGTAGAGATCCTTCACGGGCTGGTTGGCATTGGCGGGGCTGGTCGAAGCCTTGGCGGCGGCGGAAGTCATGTCGTCGTCTCCCTGGTGGCGATCCTGCCCAGAATAGACGAGCCCTTTTCCTAATGCACCGCAACAAAAGGAGGGGGTGGGGAGCCGCCATCCATGTTCCGGCTACGGCCCGGCCGTTCACGTAAATGGTAGCAATTGCAACATTTGATCAAGACATTCAGAATAGTGTAGTCAAAAAATGTGGCGAACAACGCCCAGGCAGTTCGAAGGTGGACCAATGTTTGCGGTGATCGGTCTCTTGGGAGATCTGGGGGTCGCGCCAGATGCGCTCGTCATTTGCGTAATCTGCGCTGGCCTCGGAACGCTGTTCCTGTCGGCGCATACGCTGCAACTTGGCATTCTGTCCTATGTGATCAATTTCCTCGCCCTGCTTGCTGGCGCCATCGGGGCCAACATATTGCTGGCGGGGGTGCGCCTGCCATTGGGGTTCTCGATCGAGCGTCCGCTGATCATCTCCATCGGCGGCATGGTCTTCGCCTCGCTGATCATGATCCTCCTGATGCCGCGGAACAGGTAGAACCGCCAGACCCGCCAAAAGTCCAAGTTGCGGTGCAATATGGGCCATGCCAGCATGGCCGCCATCATGATCAATCGCGACAAACCCTGGCTTATCCGCACCTATGCCGGACACTCGACGGCGGCGGACTCGAACAAGCTCTACCGTACCAACCTCGCCAAGGGGCAGACGGGCCTGTCGGTGGCCTTCGACCTGCCCACCCAGACGGGGTATGATTCCGACCACGTGCTCTCGCGCGGCGAGGTGGGCAAGGTGGGTGTTCCCGTCTCGCACATTGGCGACATGCGGACGCTCTTCGAGCAGATTCCGCTCGCCACCATGAACACCTCGATGACGATCAACGCCACGGCGGCCTGGCTGCTCTCGCTTTATGTCGCGGTGGCCGACGAGCAGGGTGCCTCCCGCGCCAATCTTTCGGGCACGACCCAAAACGATATCATCAAGGAATATCTCTCGCGCGGGACCTACGTCTTCCCGCCTGCTCCATCGCTGCGGCTCATCACCGACACGATCGCCTTTTCCACGCGCGAACTGCCAAAGTGGAACCCGATGAATGTCTGCTCCTATCACCTGCAGGAGGCGGGTGCGACGCCGGTGCAGGAACTCTCCTATGCGCTCGCCACGGCGATTGCCGTGCTCGACGGGGTGAAGGCAAGCGGTGCCGTGCCAGAGCATGCGTTTCCCGAGGTGTTCGGCCGCATCTCCTTCTTCGTCAATGCCGGCATCCGCTTCATCACCGAACTCTGCAAGATGCGTGCCTTCACCGAGTTGTGGGACGAGATCGGCCGCGAACGCTATGGCATCACGGAGGAAAAGCACCGCAGATTCCGCTATGGCGTGCAGGTGAATTCGCTGGGCCTCACCGAGCAGCAGCCCGAGAACAACGTCTACCGCATCCTGATCGAGATGCTGGCCGTGGTGCTCTCGAAGAATGCCCGCGCCCGCGCCGTGCAGCTTCCCGCCTGGAACGAGGCGCTGGGCCTGCCCCGCCCCTGGGACCAGCAATGGTCGCTGCGCATGCAGCAGATCGTGGCCTATGAGACGGACTTGCTCGACTATGGTGACATCTTCGACGGCTCGGCCGAGATCAGCACCAAGGTCGAGGCCTTGAAGGCAGAGGCGCGCGCCGAACTGGCGCATGTGCAGAGCCTCGGCGGCGGCACCTCGGAAGAGGTCATCGCCTACATGAAGCGCAAGCTCGTCGAGAGCAACACCGCGAGGCTTCACGCCATCGAGACGGGCGATACGAAGATCGTGGGCGTCAACGCCTTCACCACCACGGAACCCTCGCCGCTCTCGGCGGGCAGCGATGCCATCATGACGGTGAAGGACGACGTCGAATATGAGCAGATCGAGCGGCTGAAGGCCTGGCGGTCGTCACGCGACGCGAAGGCCGTCGCCGCAGCCCTCGACGATCTCGCCCGCGCCGCGAAGGAAGGCCGCAACGTCATGGAACCGTCGATTGCCTGCGCGAGGGCGGGCGTGACCACCGGCGAATGGGGCGGAACGCTGCGTGAGATCTTCGGCGAATACCGCGCCCCCACGGGCGTGGCCCTTACCATGCGCGCGCAGAGCAGCGAGCAGCTCGCCGATCTGCGCACCCGCGTGAAGGCACTGGCCGAGCGCATGGGCGAGACGCCACGCTTCCTCGTCGGCAAACCCGGCCTCGACGGACATTCGAACGGTGCCGAACAGATCGCGGTCCGCGCGGCAGATACCGGCCTCGAGGTGATCTATGACGGCATCCGCGTGACGCCTGAGCAGCTGGTGAAGACGGTGCAGGAACGCCAAGTCCACATCCTCGGCCTCTCCATCCTGTCAGGTTCGCACGTGCCCCTCATCCGAGACGTCATGCAGCGCCTGCGCGCCGCCGGCCTGTCTGTTCCGGTGGTGGCTGGCGGCATCATCCCGCAGGACGACGTCAACGTGCTGAAGCAGCTGGGCGTCGCCGCGGTTTATACGCCAAAGGACTTCGACATGAACCGCATCATGGATGACCTCGTGACGCTGATCGAGAAGCGGGTGGAGGAAGAGGCGGCGTGAGGCTAGGTTCAAGGCGTTCTCCAACTGACTAGCTAACGCGGTGTGGTAGATCCTCACTAGCTTTTTTCTCTGCTCGATTCTCGGAGGAACGGTTTCTTGGAAAGAGGCAACGAAAAGCAGCATAGGGCGGTGGCTCGCTGGATTGAGAAACTCTCTACTGAAGAGCGCGCTAACCTTGCGAAGGAACGGATACGGACTGTAGCAGAGCAGGTCTATGGACTGCTGCAAGTTCATGAGTCCAACCGAATTCTTCTCTATACGAGTACTGTTTCATCCAAGATTCCGCGGTCCTTCGCAGCCAACACCTTCAATCTCACCAAAGAGTGTCTTTTCCGCTATCAGGTCATTCGACTATGCGCCCTATGGGATAACGACTCTGGCAAAGAGCGAGCCAGCTTGCCTGTTGTGGCCGCGCTCATCCGTGATAGGCGTGTTAGGAAGCTCATCGCCTGTGACAGATACTCGTCACGGACTGCAATAAAGCCACGACTACTCAACCCCGATCCTGACCCAGACCTATTGAATGCACAGTTCAGAATGAACGAGCGTATCCAAGAGAGAAGAGGTCGCACAGATGCTAGGAAAGCGCTTCGTGGACTCAGGCGCTGTATTCGAGACATTGACAAGGTGGAAGTATCGGAAAGGCTCAGGTCTTTGAGGGATTTCCGAAACAAGCACGTGGCTCATTGCCTGCAAGCCAATGCAACTGAAGTCCATTCAACAAATACGTTGGCGTATGGGCAGGAGGAGGAACTGCTTGAGCTGACCCTGCGCTTAGTCGATCAACTAGCTCTTGATCTCGTCGATACGAATCACTGTTGGGAAACTACAAAAGATTACGCTCGTCGTTGTGCGTCGGAACTCTGGCAGAACATCAGCTTCGCGATTCCCGGCGAGCGAATGGTACGGTAAGTCCGCTTCAGAACTTGTGCACTATGCCAGCCTGCTTCATGACCGCGTTGGCAGTGTGGCGGCTGAGGATCTTGGCGTCGACCACGAAATGGCGTTTGGTGACCGGCGAGAACCAGATGTCATGGTCGCCCTTGCCATGCCGGACGAAATGGCAGCCGTTCGCCAGAAGCATCGTGATGACATCCGGCGTGTAGCTCGTCATGCAGCGGCGAGCCGGACTTTCGATGTGGCGTGGGCGATGATCTCGATGACGACTTCGCGGCCGTCCTGCCAGCCGTTCAGTTCAAGTAGCTCGGGCGCAATGGCGAGGACCTTCTCGCAGAGCGCATCAAAAGATGCAGCTTCGGTCGCGAGACCTGGGACGTCCGTGTCTGAGACATACCAGACGGCGGCTTCCCGGTCGAAGGCGGCTTTGACGAGGAGCAGAGCCATGCGTGTTCCCCTTGAACGGCCTGGAAAGTAGGTGGTGAGGGACGAATAGTCAAACCGGGGTTTCATTCCCGGCTGTTTCGGAAAGACCATCGCAGCGTGCCGTTTCCTTGACTCTTTTCGCGCTTTCCCCTATCTCCGGCCAACCGCGCGGCAGGGAGCTTCCCATCCGCGCGCATTGCGCTGCCTCCGGCAACCCAATTTCGGCTGAGTTTTCAGCCACTTGAAGCGCACCGGACCACGGGTTCACCGGTGCCGCCAAAGGGCGCGGGACAAGAAGGAAGAAAGACCATGTACGCAGTCATCAAGACTGGCGGCAAGCAGTATCGCGTTGCAGCCGGAGACAAGATCCAGATCGAAAAGCTCGAGGGCAACCCGGGCGACCAGGTGAATTTCGCCGAGGTGCTGATGATCGCCAATGGCGATGCCATCAACATCGGAGCGCCGCACGTTGCTGGCGCCACGGTGGTGGGCGAGATCGCCTCCCAGGACCGTGGGCCCCACGTCATCATCTTCAAGAAGCGCCGCCGCAAGCATTACCGCCGCCGCAACGGACACCGTCAGGACCTGACCTCGGTGACCATCCGCGAAATCCGCGCCTAAGCGCTGACAGGAATTAGGAGAACACACCATGGCTCATAAAAAGGCAGGCGGTTCATCCCGCAACGGGCGCGATACGGCGGGCCGCCGTCTCGGCGTCAAGGCTTTCGGCGGCGAGTCCGTGATTGCTGGCAACATCATCATCCGCCAGCGCGGCACCAAGGTTCACCCGGGCACCGGCGTGGGCATTGGCCGCGACCACACGATCTTCGCGGTCGTGAACGGCACCGTGAACTTCCGCCGCACCAAGGGCGACAAGCAGACCGTGTCCGTGATCCCGGCCATCGCGGCTGAGTAACCGGCGGGCTCATGACATAAAGCCGCCGGATCCACCGATCCGGCACGCTTGAAAATTCAAAGCGGAGAGGTGGCAACCACCTCTCCGCTTTTCGTTTGGAAGACTGCCGTGAACACGCTTGTGACAGAACGTCTGACGCTCCGCCCGATCGAGGAGCGGGATCGTCAAGCGCTGATCCCTGCGCTGAACAATCTGAATGTGTCACGCTGGACGGGCCGCATCCCCTACCCTTACGGGCCGGAGGATGCAGACGCCTTCTTCGTCTATTTGAGGCAGAAGCCGGAGGACACGCTGGTCCTTGCAATCACCCGGAGTGACGCGCTGATCGGTGTCATCGGACTCGAAGGCGAACTTGGCTACTGGCTGGCGGAGCCCCATTGGGGGCAGGGCTTTGGCACCGAAGCTGCGCGGGCCGTGGTGGACCATGCCTTCGCCACGCTGGGCCATGATGCGCTGGACGCGAGCTATCACCTCGGCAATGCCGCCTCACGGCGCATTCTGCTGGGGCTGGGCTTCGTTGAAACCGGGGAAGGCAGCGCCTTCTCCAAGGCGCGGCAGGCGGAGGTTCCGCACATGAAGTTGAGGCTCACGCGCGAAGCCTGGAAAGGCGCGAAGGAGCGGCGGCGATGAACCACCGCTCCCCCGCGAACTCAGAACACCTTGGCGACGTAAGAAGGCACGAGGCTTCTGCGATCAAGGCCGCCATTGTGCTTCGAGGCGGCGAGCCTGAGGTTGCCGTTGGACTTGCCGATGGCGATGGAGAGGTGCTTCAGGCCCCACTTCACATTGGTGCGGGCATCGAGGAGTTCGGCGCAATTGCCGGTGAACCCGATGCCCTTCGCGGTCGAACATTTGAGCTGGTAGACACCGTACTCGCCCGCAGCACCCCGGACACGCGGATTGTAGTTCGATTCGACATGCG